>NZ_JBYVMF010000016.1:0-169059 GCF_058145095.1 Pseudomonas sp. MDV22-iso1 | reverse complement strand
GCCACCGTGGCGCATTGACGCCTCGGCTTGGGCGAGTCCATCCAATTACAGGGGATGGGTTATTTGGCCAAAGCAGTCAGTATCGTGTGAGCAATTTTGATCCGCTCCGGGATCGGGAAGTTTTTGTTGGCCAGAATCACGATGCCGATGTCTTTGGATGGCACGAAAAGCACGTAGGTGCCAAAGCCACCGGTGGAGCCGGTTTTGTTGATCAGCACGTTGTCGGGTTGAGGCTCAGGTGGGGTCAACCATTCGACCTTGTGCGCTTGCATGGCCATTTCCGTGGAATTGCCTGCCAGCAGTTTTTCCAGCGTGATGGGGTAGGTGTAGCGCTCCCAACCCAGCCCTTGGGTCATGCCGCCGACGGTGTAGTAACCGGTGTGAGTCGTGGCGATGGCCTTTTGCAATGGCTGTTCAAGGTTCGACGGTTTCAGGTTCGCCTCAACGAACCGAAGCATGTCCGTGGCGCTGGTTTTCACGCCGTAGGCTTCTGAGTCCAGCGCTCCCGGGCTGACCCTGACCGGTTTGTTTTCCTTATCGTAACCTTGGGCGTACAGGCCCATTTCGGCCTGCGGAACCTTGAGCCAGGTGTGCGACAACCCTAATTTTGGCAGTAAGGTTTTTTCCATCACTTCATCAAACGGCGCTCCCATGCGTTGGCCCGCCAGGTAGCCGAACAGCCCGATGCTCGGGTTGGAATACTGGCGGTGGGTGCCAGCACCGTAGGTCGGCTTCCACTGCATGAAGTAGCCGAGCATTGTGTCCGGCGTGTCGAACTCCGCGGGGAATTGCAACGGCAGGCCACCGGCGGTGTAGGTGCCCAGTTGCAGCACGGTGATGTTGTCTAATGCGCTGCCTCGCAATGCCGGGAGCACCTGGCTGGCCTTGTCCGAGAGGGAAAATTTGCCGGTCGCGTTGGCATAAGCGGCGAGGGTGGCGGTGAAGGTCTTGCTGACTGAGCCGATCTCGAACAAGGTGTCCTGAGTGACCGACTGGCCGGTTTCCTTCGAGGCGAGGCCGTAATTGAAGTAATGGGGCTGGCCGTTGACGGTGATTGCGATCGCCATGCCGGGAATCTGCTGTTGCTGCATGATCGGCGTGACAGCGGCCTGCACAGCGTTGTCCAGACGTTCGTCCGCCATGCAGTGACCGGCGACGAGTAGAAGTGCGAACGTGCTGCAGGATTTGATCTTTATAGCCATATCGAAGGGACGTTCCATAAGTCTGGTGAACATGAATCGCTGCTCTCCGGGCGATTGTCCAGGAGTGCCGTTTGCGCCTGCCGACCCATCACATCCGGGTCGATCTGGCGGCCGAGGGCTCGATTATGCCATTCGTTTTGGCGTCTGGACTGCCCGCTGTTTCGATGGCCGCGTTCAAGGAGTGGTTGCTTGAAGTTGCGCGCCGCCGCCGTTCGTCAACTCGATAGCACGCCCTCTGCGCGTTCGTTTCAAACAAGTACGGCCCAGATTTGCTGGACCTCATCAATGAGGTGCGTCATGGCTAACGAATCAACGTTCCAGGGTGGAACACCCAACACCGACCCAACCAAGCCCATCCCCGGCACCGACGAGCCGACGATGGATCACGACGCACCTCCAGGCATGGACCCTTCGCGGGATCCGGCGGAAGCCGATGCGGATCGACCCGAAGACTGGAAGGATCCGACGGCAGATGAAGACATGCCGCCTGCGGATGAACCTACCCCGCTGTCCGATGACAGGCGATAAACAGAACCCGGCCAGTGTGCCGGGTTTTTTGTGTGCGCCCGGTTGACCGCGTCATCGTTCATCGCCAGCAGGCTAGCTTACACACTGATCGCATGAGGACTGGAGATCCATTGTGGGAGCCAGCCTGCTGGCGATAGCGGACACTCAGGCAACACAATTGTCGGCTGTGCCACCGTCATCGCGGGCAAGCCATGCTCCCACAGGAATCAGACACTGGCGGAAATTGCTACCGGCCTGCGCTCCAGATTCAATGCCAGCACACTGACCAACACCACTACTGCGCCTACAACAATCATCATCGTCGGACGCTCCCCCAGTGCAAACGAAGCGATCGCCATGGCCGTTGGCGGCACCAGGTACAGCGTCATGGTCGCCCGGCTCAGATCAACGTGAGCCAGCACATACGCCCATGCCAGGTAGGCGAGTGCGCTTGGAAAGACGCCCAACGCCACCACTGCCAACTGCACATGAACCGGTGCGCTGACCACCTGCGCGGCCAGGCCAGGCAGATAAATCAGCAGCAATACCGTCCCCGCCCACACGGTGTAGCAAACGAGGGTCAGGCCGTCGTAGCGTCCGGTGTGATGCTTTTGCAGCGCAAAGTAGAAACTCCAGGACACCGCCGCCAGCAAAATCAACAAGCCGTGGGCGTCGATGCTGCCGAAGCCACGATCGCCGGCCACCACCGTGACGACGCCGATCAATCCCAGGAAAACACACCCCCAGCGCCACACACTCACCCGGTCCTTGAAAACAAAACGCGCCAGCAGCGTGCTGAACAGCGGAGTGGTTTGCGCCAGCACACTGGAGGCGCCGGCGCTGACACCTTGCTGGCCAAAATTGATCGCGACGTGATGCAGGCTTACGGCGAAAAAGCCGAGCCCGAACAACAGAGGCACGTCGCGGATGCGCGGCAGGCGGATGCCTTTGAACGCTGCGACGAGGGCCATGAATGCCGAAGCTACCAGAAAGCGCAGTAACGCGAGGTGGCCCGGGTCATAGGCTTGCAAGCCGATGTGAATGCCCGTGGGGGAGTAAGCCCAACAGGCGACAACAAAAGCCATCGACAGCATGATTTGCAGGGGGCGCGGAGGTTTCATGGGCGTAGACCGGTGGGGGAATGCAATGAGTATCGGAATCCTGATCACTCTCCACAACTGACTTATACTGCGTGAAATGTTCATTTTTGGTGATGTATGGAGCTGGCGCAGATTCGCATGTTCAAAACCGTTGCTGACGTCGGCAGCATCGCCCGGGCGGCCGAGCTTTTGCATTGCGTGCCGTCGAACATCACGGCGCGGATCAAGGCACTGGAGGCGGAATTGGGGGTGGCGCTGTTTCTGCGCGAGGGGCGCGGGCTGAGAATCAGTCCTGCGGGGCAGACGTTTCTGGTGTATGCGTCGAAAATCCTGGCGCTGACCGTGGAAGCGAAGCGTGCGGTGGATCCTTCTGCCGAGCCGTCCGGTCCATTGCGCATAGGGGCCATCGAGTCCTCAGCGACGGGGCGATTGCCACGTTTGCTGGCCCGGTTCCACAAGCGCTATCCCGCCGTAGCGCTGGAATTGACCACCGGGACCTGGAGCCAGCTGCTGGATGACACGCTCAATCACCGGCTTGATGGCGCGATCGTCGCAGTGGATGTCGAGCGCGCGCAACTCAAGCGCACGCCGATGTATCGCGAAGACCTGTTGCTGATTGCCTCGACGTCTCTGGGGCCGGTGCGTGATATCTCGGATCTGCACGACAAGACGGTGTTCATGTGGCCTCAGGGTTGTCCTTATCGGGCGGCGCTTGAGCACTGGTTGCTGCGCCAGGGGCAGGCGCTGCCGATTGTCAGCCTGGCCAGTTACGGTGCCATTGTCGGCTGTGTCAGCGCAGGGGCAGGGGTGGCACTGGTGCCCAAAGGGGTGTTCGATCAATACGCCAAGGGCGCTGGCTGTGTGGGGTATGAGTTTGCTGAACTGACGGCGATCGAAAACCTGTTTTACTGGCATGAAAACGCCGGCGTTCACCCGGCGCGAGAGGCTTTTGTGGGGATGTTGCGGGAGGAGTTTCAGAAGGACCCGTAGGACCGTAGGACCGTAGGAGCTGTCGAGTGAAACGAGGCTGCGATCTTTTGATCTTTGTTTTTAAGGCCAGATCAAAAGATCGCAGCCTCGTTTCACTCGACAGCTCCTACATTGAATCAGGCGTATCAGGTAAATCAGATCAATCAGATCAATCAGGTAAATCAGGTCAATCAGGTCAATCAGTCTGCGCCGACATCCCGCATCAATAACCCAAACTCCAATTGCACCGCCTCCGGTATCGGCAGGTACACCGTGTGCCCATCCCCCGGTGCCACTGCAATAGCTTCGCCTTTACCGTTCTGCAGTTGATGCAGATCGAAATGAAAGTTGCCCTTGGGTGTCATCAATTCCATGTGATCGCCCACACCGAAGCGGTTCTTGACCTTGACCTCGGCCAACCGGCCCAGGCGCTCGCCGGTCAGTTCGCCGACGAACTGCTGGCGCTCCGAGACCGAGCTGCCGTTCTGGTAGTTCTGGTATTCGTCGTGCACGTGACGGCGCAGGAATCCCTCTGTGTAACCGCGCTGGGCCAATGATTCCAGGTCGGTCATCAGGCTGCGGTCGAAATCACGTCCGGCCACTGCGTCGTCGATGGCCTGGCGATACACCTGAGTGGTTCGCGCGCAATAGAAGTGGGATTTGGTACGACCTTCGATTTTCAGTGAGTGCACGCCCATCTGCGTCAAACGCTCGACGTGTTGCACGGCGCGCAGGTCCTTGGCGTTCATGATGTAGGTGCCGTGTTCATCCTCGAACGCCGGCATCAGTTCGCCTGGGCGATTGGCTTCCTGCAACAGGAACACCCGGTCGGTCGGCGCGCCGATACCCAGGGTCGGCTCTGGCTGGAAGCTCTGGACGATGTCGCCAAGCTGGTTTTGCGTGGCTTCCTGGGCCGAATACTTCCAGCGGCAGGCGTTGGTGCAACTGCCCTGATTGGCATCGCGCTTGTTCATGTACCCCGACAGCAAACAGCGGCCGGAATAAGCCATGCACAGCGCGCCGTGGACAAACACCTCAAGCTCCATGCCCGGCACTTGCTGGCGGATTTCGGCAATTTCCTCCAGGGACAGTTCCCGCGACAGGATGATCCGGCTCAGGCCTTGCTGTTGCCAGAACTCCACGCTCGCCCAGTTCACTGTGTTGGCCTGCACCGACAGGTGGATCGGCATCAGCGGGAAGTGCCGGCGCACCAGCATGATCAGTCCCGGATCGGACATGATCAGCGCGTCCGGGCCCATGGCAATGATCGGTTCGAGGTCCTTGAGAAAGGTTTTCAGCTTGGCGTTGTGCGGGGCAATGTTCACCACGACATAGAAGCGCTTGCCCAGGCCCTGGGCTTCGCGAATGCCGACCGCGAGATGGGCGTGATCGAACTCGTTATTGCGCACTCGCAAGCTGTAACGCGGCTGTCCGGCATAAACCGCATCGGCGCCGTAGGCGAAGGCATAACGCATGTTTTTCAAGGTGCCGGCAGGGGCGAGCAGCTCTGGGGATGAAGGGGTCATGGGTAGGTGGTCGCAAAAGCCGCGCAGAGTAAGCGGCTTGAGCCGAGGGTTTATTGATCTGGATCTATGCTTGATGAACAGACGGATGGCACTCGCGCGAACCGTGGCGGACTAAGCATCAGGACCGCTCTTAACGACAAGAGCGTGCCCCCTGCGGACTGACATGGATCGGACATGAACGAAAAGACATTACAGAACAAATCACTGGTGATACTGCTGTTTGTGGTCACCGCCGCCTTTATCTGGATCTTGCTGCCCTTTTACGGGGCCGTGTTCTGGGCGGTGATTCTCGGAATCGTCTTTGCGCCGTTGCAAAGACGCCTGCAAATGAAGTTTGCCTGGCAGCGTAACGTCACATCGCTGTGCACCTTGGGCGTGTGCCTGGTGATCGCTATTTTGCCGGTGATCATCATCAGCGCCTTGCTGGTTCAAGAGGGAGCCGTGTTCTACAAGAGCGTGGAAAGCGGCGAGCTGGATATCGCGGCCTATGTCGCGCAGTTCAAACACAGCTTGCCGATGTACTTCCAGCACTTGCTCGACCGGTTCGGCATGGGCGAGTTGAACGGATTGCGCGAGAAGCTGGTCAAGAGCGCCATGACCGGTGGCCAGGTCCTGGCGTCCCAGGCGTTCAGTTTCGGCCAGGGGACCTTTGAGTTCATCGTCAGTTTTTTCATCATGCTGTACCTGCTGTTTTTCTTTTTGCGCGACGGTCCCGAGCTGGCGCGCAAGGTCCGGGCGGCGGTGCCGTTGCAGGAACACCAGAAGCGTCGCTTGCAGCTCAAATTCAATCGTGTGGTGCGCGCAACCGTGAAAGGCAACCTGCTGGTGGCGGTCACGCAAGGTGCGTTGGGCGGTTTCATTTTCTGGTTTCTGGATATCCCCAGCGCGTTGCTGTGGGCCGTGCTGATGGCGTTTCTGTCGCTGTTGCCAGCGGTGGGGGCGGGGATTGTCTGGGGGCCGGTGGCGGCTTACTTCCTGCTGACCGGTGCGATCTGGCAAGGTGTGGTGCTGGCATCGTTTGGGGTGTTCGTGATCGGGCTGGTGGATAACGTGCTGCGCCCGATTCTGGTGGGCAAGGACACCAAAATGCCGGATTACATGATTCTGATTTCAACCCTGGGTGGCATGGCAGTGTTTGGACTCAACGGCTTTGTGATCGGACCGCTGATCGCCGCGCTCTTCATGTCGAGCTGGGCGATCTTCAGCGAAACCAAACCGCGGGTGCAGCTGCCTTAGGCGCTGAGTCGACCCGAGTCGATGCGTTGCGACAGCGCTTTTGCCGCTGGCAGCGAGGTCAGCGGGCCGCTGATGGGCTCGCCGTCCTGCATCAGATACCAGCAGGCGAGCAATCCCAGCTCTCTCAAAGGGGCGGGAACGGCGCTACCGATTACGGACATGATCTGGACCTGGGACATACATACCTCCATCGCTTGATGGAGTTACCTTACGGATCTGGCGTCAAGACGGACAATCAACGCTTTCGATAGTGGTCATTGACGCCAGTGAGTGTTGGATCAGTCGACAACCAGGTCCAGCATGTGCACCACTTCCTGCTCGTTGAGCAGGCCCTTGCGCACCAGGTTTTCCGCCAGCAGCGATAGAAACTTGGCGCTGCGATGGCCTTCCAGGTGCTTGAGTTCGGTGAGCGTGTTGTACACCTTGCTGGAAGTGCACAAGCCGACATTTCGGTGCGGGTTCTGTGTGGGCATGAGGTCGTCCTTGTTGTTATTGACCTATTAGGGAGCGGACAGAGCCAACTGTGCGGACCCGTCATGACATAAATATGACCGTTTTCCCCAAGGCGAGGTAAGGCTGTTCAGCTTAATCTTGCCTTTTTTGGGCATCGAGACTGTCCCGACAGCGACCTTGATGGAAGTTATCCAGACACTGTACCGATGCGCGGGCACAAAAAAGGCCCCGCTGATGAGGCGGGGCCTGATTGATGGCCTATAGCGGTGAGTGGCTGCAACGCTGTCAGTAGTGCCGGCCACCGTAGTAGCCGCGAGGCGGGCCGTAATAACGGGGAGGACCGTAGTAGCCGCGGGGTGGTCCGTAATACACAGGCGCCGGTTGATAATAAACCGGTTGTTGCACATAGACCGGTGCCGGCTGGTAGTAGACCGGTGGCGGCGGTTGTTGAACATACACGGGCTGCGGTTGCGCATAGACCGGTTGTTGTACATACACCGGCCGGTTGGCGTTAATCAGGGCCGAACCGACAATGGCCGAGCCGACAATCGCGCCAAACACCGCTGGGCCTTGCCAGTGGTTACCGCCACCGCCATGGGCTTGAGCCTGTCCTGCGATAGCGAGGGCGCCAATCAGCAAGGCAACTGTGGGGAGTTTACGGATCATGATAATTCCTCGGTTCTTCGACCCGGCGCTTGTGTCTGCAATAGACCCAAGGATTGTCGCGGGGATACTTCTAAGACAGCGCTTTTTCGAAATTCAGCACGGCCTCAAGGTAAATTTTGTGTAAGGTCTGTACCGGCTTCCTTACGGTCGCGTTCCCCAGTGAACACAGGCCTTTATGATCGAACAGAACACGATGGACTGGCTAATCCCGTCCATCTGAAAGTGCATTTGAAGGAGAAGTTTCATGCAGATGAACCCCAACCGCGATACCCAATTGTGCATGTCGCTTTCCGCGCGCCCCGGGAACTTTGGCCTGCGCTTTCACAACCACCTTTACGAGCAGTTGGGGCTGAATTACTACTACAAGGCGTTCAGCAGCCAGGACTTGCCGGGCGCAGTGGGTGGCATTCGTGCCTTGGGCATACGCGGTTGTGGCGTTTCGATGCCGTTCAAGGAGGCATGTATTGCCCTGGTTGATGAGCTGGACCCTTCCGCTGCGGCCATCCAGTCGATCAACACCATCGTCAACACGAATGGCCATTTGAAGGCTTACAACACCGACTACATTGCGATTGCCCAATTGCTGGAAACCCATCAAGTCCCCAAGGAATCGACGTTTGCCCTGCGCGGCAGCGGTGGCATGGCTAAAGCTGTGGCAAGTGCCTTGCGCGATGGCGGGTACAAAAACGGCCAGATCGTCGCGCGCAATGAACGCACCGGTCGCGCCTTGGCAGAGTCACTGGGCTATGAATGGCGAGCTGAACTGGCGGACTTGCGCCCGCAAATGCTGATCAATGTCACCCCTGTCGGAATGTCTGGCGGATCAGAAGCGGATCAACTCGCGTTTGATGCTGAAGCGATACAACGCGCGGAAACTGTTTTCGATGTGGTGGCGATCCCTTCGGAAACGCCACTGATCGTGCGAGGTCGTGCGGAAGGCAAGCGGGTGATCACCGGGCTTGAAGTCATCGCCATCCAGGCACTGGAGCAATTTGTGTTGTACACCGGCGTGCGCCCGTCGGATGAGCAGTTTCGCAAGGCCGTAGAGTTTGCACGCAGCTGACGCCTCCGCGCGGGGGTAGGGCGTCATCGCGAAACACATTTCCCGGGTTTATTCCAGGCGGGAAAGGCGTTCTTCCAGCGCGGCAATCCGCGCTTCCAGCTCTTCGATCCGCTCCAGCGAAACACCGCTCCCCGAGCCTCTTTCCGCAGGGTTCTGCCGAGCGGCGAGGATCACCTCGATGTCCGCCGGATCACCCAGGGCGTGCATGTAACGGTCCTCACGCTGGCCCGCCTGACGCGGGATCAACAGTGCAAGACCGCGAGCAATCAGGCGCTCCAGTTGATGCACCACCTGTTCTGCATCTTCGAAGTCATGCATGCGGCCGCTGCGGGTCAGCAGTTCATTGACCGTTTGCGGACCGCGCAGGAATAACAATCCCGCCAGGATGACCTGCGCCGGCACCAACTCCAGGGCCTTGTCGACTTTATGCTCCCAGCGGTCGGCGCGGCTGCCCATTACCAGTTTGGTGAACCCGCGTCCTTCAAGGGCACGCAGACTTTGACCGACCTGACCCTGGGTGAGGTTCATCACCGGTTCACGGCTGGTTTTCTGATTGCAGGCAATCACCAGTGCATTGAGGGTCAGCGGGTAGGTTTCCGGGCTGGTGGCCTGCTTTTCGATCAGCGAGCCAAGGATGCGGATTTCCGTGCTGTTGAGCCGTGGCTCGTCGAAGGTGGTTTCTTGCTCGGTGCTCATTTTTTCTATCCCTAATTGGCA
Source organism: Pseudomonas sp. MDV22-iso1 (assembly GCF_058145095.1). Taxonomy (NCBI): domain Bacteria; kingdom Pseudomonadati; phylum Pseudomonadota; class Gammaproteobacteria; order Pseudomonadales; family Pseudomonadaceae; genus Pseudomonas; species Pseudomonas sp. MDV22-iso1. The sequence continues at coordinate 159,620 of NZ_JBYVMF010000016.1, read as the reverse complement.
GTCGGGTCTGGCAAACCTCAACTCATACCCATTTGAATCGAGCCGGGAATCTTGCGCTAAAGCAGGTTCCCGATTCCAGCGTCGAGGTGACGCTCAACGTTCCGTTGTGTGCGGTGGCAATTTGCGAGGCGATGTAAAGCCCCAACCCCAGGCCTTCGCCCCGTTGCCCGGCTTCCGAGCGGGTAAAGGGCTCGAACAGCAAAGGCATCAAGGCGGGTGGGATCGGTGAGCCCTGATTGGTCACGGTGATCACAACCTCATCCCCCTCGGCAAAGGCCTGCACGCTGATGGGCGCTGCGGTCGAGCCGTGAGTGACGGCGTTTCCGAGAAGGTTCGACAACAACTGGCTGATGCGCAGCGCATCGCAATGGACACCGCTTGGTACATCCAGCGAGTGAATCAACTGCGCCTTTGGGTGCGATGCCTGAACTTCGTCCAGGGTCTGCTTGAGCGTATGACGCAAGTCATCGACCATCTGGCGCTTGACCGGGATCCCGCCACCCATGCGCCCTCGGGCGAAATCCAGGACGTTTTCGATCAGCACACCCATGCGTATCGAGCTGGTGCGGATGGCTGAAATAAGGCTCAGGGAGCGTTTGTCCTCGGTCTTGGTGTCCAGCAGATCGGCGCTCATGCGAATGGCGCTCAACGGCGTTCGCAGGTCATGCCCGAGCACCGCGACGAACTGCTCGCGCAGCCGGCCATGTTCATTGGCCACGACCAAGGCCTCTTTCGTGATTTCAAGGTGGCTTTGACTGTCGAGACTCATCGCAATCAGTTGCGCGAAGAGGGTGAGGGTCTTGACGATGGCAGGCTCGTCAAGGTTCGCCGGTACCGAGTCGATGGCACACAGGGTGCCGAAGAAGTCGCCATTGGCCTTGACGATGGGAATCGAGATGTAACTCTCCAGGCCATAAGTCCTGGGGGTGTGATGCTGCGAGAAAATCGGATGATGGCTGGCATGCCCGAAAATCACCGGCGTGCGGTGCTGGCGGATCTCGTGGCAGATGGTCGACTCCAGGACCAGTTCTCCGCCGGGTTTGAGCCCGAAATCAATGGAGTCATCGACCGCGCAGGCGACCCACTTTTGCTCGGTCACTCGTGCCACGGCAGCGAAGCGCATCCCGGTGAGGTGCTTGACCATGCTCAGAATCACCGGCACCGCATCGATGCTGCGGATGGCTTCAACGTCTGGAGTGAAATCTGCTTGGGTCATTTGGCCATGGGACGGAAAGGAATTTGATCAGAGATTATCCCTAATTCCTCACTGTGGCGAATGGACTGGCGTGTTCATCGGTAACTGATTGCAGCGCATCGACACCAACGTGCCATCCGTTTCCAAGGCTATAATCGCCTCCACGTTTTTCCTACTGTCACCCCATGAGACTGCCATGACCATTTCCCTGTATGACGCTTCCGTTCCTGTTTTCAAGCAAATGCTCAACGCCCTGAGCGATGTGCTGAACAAGGCTGAAGCCCACGCTACTGCCAAGAACATTGATCCAAATGCCTTCCTGCAGGCTCGCCTGTACCCGGACATGTTCCCGTTGGTACGCCAGGTGCAGATCGCCGTTGATTTCGCCAAGGGCGTTTCCTCGCGTCTGGCTGAAGTTGAAGTGCCGAAGTACGAAGACACCGAAACCACCTTCGCCGAGCTGCAAGCGCTGATCACCAAGGTCCTGGCCTACATCGGCGAGATCAAGCCGGAGCAGATCAATGGCAAGGAAGGCATCGAGATCGTTACCCGTCCTGGCACGCCAAAAGAGAAGCGCTTCAGTGGTCAGGCTTACCTGCTGAGCTACGGCCTGCCGCAGTTCTTCTTCCACGTCACCACCACCTACGCCTTGCTGCGTCACAACGGTGTGGAAGTGGGCAAGCGTGATTACATGGGCGCGTTCTAAACCGCCCAGCGACAAAAAAGCCCGCCAAGGTGTAAGCCTTGGCGGGCTTTTTTTGTTTTTCTGTGGGAGCCCGGCTCGTGTTTACGCCATTCGTTGGGCTTTCTCTTCTTCGCCCAGGCAAGCCGCCGCGGTGAACAGCACATCGGTCGACGAATTCAGCGCCGTCTCTGCCGAATCCTGCAACACGCCGATGATGAAGCCGACCGCGACCACTTGCATGGCGATTTCGCTCGGGATACCGAACAGGCTGCACGCCAGTGGGATCAGCAGCAACGAGCCGCCGGCCACGCCCGAGGCGCCGCACGCGCAGATCGCTGCAACGACGCTCAGCAGGATGGCCGTCGGGATATCCACGGCGATACCCAGCGTATGCACGGCAGCCAGCGTCAGCACGGTAATGGTGATCGCCGCGCCGGCCATGTTGATGGTCGCACCCAGCGGGATCGAGACCGAGTAAGTGTCTTCGTGCAGGCCCAGGCGTTTGCTCAATTCCAGGTTGACCGGAATGTTCGCCGCCGAGCTGCGGGTGAAGAAGGCCGTGATGCCGCTCTCGCGCAGGCACGTCAGCACCAGTGGATACGGGTTGCGCCGCAGCTTCCAGAACACGATGAGCGGGTTCATCACCAGTGCCACGAAGAGCATGCAGCCCAGCAACACGGCCAGCAGATGCGCGTAGCCGATCAGGGCGCCGAAACCGGAGGTGGCCAGGGTCGAGGCCACCAGGCCGAAGATGCCCAAGGGCGCAAAGCGGATCACCAGGCGCACAATCACGGTCACGCCGTTGGAAAGGTCGCCCAGCACTTCACGGGTGGTGTCGCCGGCATGGCGAATGGCAATGCCCATGCCGATTGCCCAGGCCAGGATGCCGATGAAGTTGGCGTTCATCAGGGCGCTGACCGGGTTGTCGACCACGCTCAGCAGCAGGCTTTGCAGGACTTCACCAATGCCGCCCGGCGCGGTCACCGCAACGTCCTGGGTCGACAGCACCAGGTTCGATGGAAACATCATGCTGGCGACGACCGCGACCACAGCGGCGGCGAAGGTGCCCAGCAGGTACAAAAACAGAATCGGCCGGATATGGGTTTCCTGGCCGTGCTTGTGGTTGGCAATCGATGCCATCACCAGCACAAACACCAGAATCGGTGCGACGGCTTTTAGCGCGGAGACGAACACTTTGCCGATGAACGCCGTGGACTTCGCCACGTCAGGTGCAAGCAGGGCCAGGGCGATACCGGCAAGCAGGCCGATCACGATTTGCGTAACCAGGCTCAAGCGTGTCAGGCGTTGCAATAGAGAAAGGGATGAAGCAGTCATAAAACGGCATCTCTGATTTTTTATAAGTGCGAGGCTTCGCCATTCCTGTGGCAACAATCAGGCAGGCCACAGGCAGGAAACCGAAAAGTGTCGCGACATCGACGCTAATGACGGTCGATGAACACAGGGCATACGTTTTTCAGGGCGCGGACTTTATCACAGCGTAGGCCGTATCTTTCAGACCTGTGACGAACTGCCGCCGGGGCATTCAACGCAATAGGCAGGTTTGTGCAACCGCGTCTGGAAACACTCTGTTAAGATTGCGCATCCTCATTTTCATGTTCTGCCAGTGGGCCCTCGGGCTATCGCTGGTGTCGTCGTTTTCTGGAGTTCTGCATGCTGTTGCCCATCCTTCTGTTGTCGGCCGCCGGTTTCACGGTGCTGACCACGGAATTCGTCATCGTCGGCCTGTTGCCGGCCATCGCCCGTGATCTGGAGGTCAGCATCCCGCAAGCGGGGTTGCTGGTGACGCTGTTCGCCTTCACCGTCGCCGCATTCGGGCCGTTCCTCACGGCGTACTTCGCCCGGTTCGAGCGCCGCAAGTTGTTTATTTCGGTGCTGATCATGTTCGGTCTCGCCAACACGCTGGCCGCCTTCGCGCCGAACATTTGGGTGATGGCCGTTGCGCGGCTGATTCCGGCGCTCGGGCTGCCGGTGTTCTGGGCGTTGGCCAGTGAGACGGCGGTGGACATTGTCGGGCCGGATTACGCCGGACGGGCCATTGCCAAGATCGGTTTCGGCATCGTCTGCGCCACCGTGTTCGGCATTCCGGTCGGTACGTTGATTTCCGATGCGTTTGGCTGGCGCAGTGCCTTCGGTATTTTGGCGGTGATTGCGTTTGCCAAGGCGCTGCTGCTGTTTATCTACCTGCCTCAAACCGATTTGCATCAGCATCAGGTGAGTTTCCGTTCGCAGTTCAAGATCCTGCGCAGCCCGTTGATGATCGGCCACGTGGTGCTGTCGGTCCTGGTGTTCAGCGGCATGTTCACCGCTTATACCTATCTGGCGGACATCCTCGAACGACTGGCCGGTTTCAACGGCACCGTGGTTGGCTGGTGCCTGATGGGCTTTGGCGCCGTAGGGCTGATTGGCAACTCGCTGGGGGGCCGAGCGGTGGACCGTCACCCACTGATTGCTTCGATGATGTTCTGCGCGTTCATGATCGCCGGCATGGTGGCGTTGGTGCCGAACATTCATTCGCCGGTTGGACTGGCAGCCGCGATGGGCATCTGGGGCGTGACGCAGGCTGCGTTGTTCCTGGTCAGCCATGTACGGCTGATGAAAGCCGCCCCGGAGGCGCCAGCCTTTGCCGCCTCGCTGAACATTGCCGGCGCCAACCTTGGCATCGGCCTGGGGGCTATGGTCGGCGGGCGGGTGATCGACAGCGTCGGTTTGCAAGGCCTCGGTTTTGCGGCAGCGGCGTTTATCCTGGCGTCGATTTTGCTGTCGATCGCCTTGATGACCTTCAAACCGCGTGAACTCTGCGCCTGAGTGTCTACACCGCCGTAAACAGCTCGCGTCGGGCACCTTCGGTAATCGCAACGATGCCGGGGTGCTTGACCTTACGCTCTACTGAAATGGCGTAGAACGACTCGGTCACGGCGTCGGTCTGGCCAATCAGCTCCACGCCATATTGGCGTTTCACTTCATCGGCGATCACGCTTGGCCCGATGAAAATCCCGCTGCCGGACTGGCCAAACGCTTGCATCAGGGCGCTGTCATCGAACTCGCCAACGATGCGCGGCTGGATCTGCTGCTCGGCGAACCAGCGTTGCAAGCGACTGCGAACGACGGTTTCCGGCCCGGGAATCAGCAACGGCGCACCGTTGAGGCTGCGAGGAAAATCCTGGCCATAGTGCGCGGCCAGGGTGGCGGTGGCGAAAAAGCTGATACCGCATTCGCCGAGTTTCTGGCTGTAGCCTTTGATGTCGAGATGAGAGGGCATCGGGCTGTCGGAAATCACCAGGTCCAGGCGCTGGATCGCCAGGTCGGCCAGCAGGCGTTCGAGCTTGTCCTCGCGACAGGTGATGCGCAGCGGCTCGCTCAATTCCATGGTGGGCGCGATCAGGCGATAGACGATGGATTTGGGCACCACGTCCGCGACGCCCACCCGAAACAGAATCTGCTGCTCATTGGGTTGCGCCCGCAGCATCAACTCCAGCTCTCCCCCCAACTGAAACATTTGCTCGGCGTAGGTGAGGGTCTGCCGCCCGGCTTCGGTGAGTTCCAGCTGTCGACCTACTCGCCGAAACAATTCAATGCCATAGGTTTGTTCAAGCAAGGAGATCTGCCCGCTGATGGTTTGCGGCGTCAGATTCAATTGCTCGCAGGCACGTACGATGCTGCCGGTTTTGGCAACGACCCAGAAGTAGTGCAGCTGACGGTAGTTGAGCATGTCGTTCTACAGTTCGTAAAAACCGAAGTATAACCGCTAAAAATACGAATTTTACTGAAGTGTTTGTCTCCCTAGAATGCGTCGCTATCAACGGGCCACTGTATTGGCTCTGTTTGTTCTATCGAGGAATGCGACATGAAGCTTAAAACCACAGCAGTGTTGATCGCGTCTTTACTGCTATTGGCCGGCTGCGATCAGGCTGAGAAAAGCGCTCAGCAACTGATGGGCAAGGCTGCCGAAACGGCCAAGCAGGCTATCGACGATACTCACAAAGCTGCCGAACAGGCGATCAGCGACGCCACGGGCGGGTTGATCAGCCAGAAAGAACCATCGGACGAAGATAACGAGAAAAAAGAATCTTCGTCCCAGGAAATCTAAACCGCCTTAAACGAGTCAGGACTGACCCATGGAATACCTTTTAGAACTTGCTGCAAGCCCCACCGCCTGGGTCGCCTTGGCCACGTTGGTGGTGATGGAAATCGTGCTCGGCATCGATAACCTGATCTTTATTTCGATCCTGACCAACAAGCTGCCAATGGAACACCGGCAGAAAGCGCGGCGCATTGGTATCGGCATGGCGTTGATTCTGCGTCTGGCGCTGCTGAGCACCATCGCGTTCATCGTCCAGTTGACGGCGCCGGTGATCGAGATTCTCGGTCACGCGTTCTCCTGGAAGGACATGATTCTGATCGCCGGTGGTCTGTTCCTGTTGTGGAAGGCGACCACCGAGATCCATCACAGCATGGACCCTGCGCCTGAAGATCCGAAGTCCGCCACCTCGACTGTGACCCTGGGCTTTGCCGCCGCGATCGGTCAGATCCTGATGCTGGACATGGTGTTTTCCATCGACAGCATCATTACCGCCGTCGGCATGACCGAGCATTTGCCGATCATGATCATCGCGGTGGTGGTGTCGGTGTTGGTGATGTTGCTGGCCGCTGATCCATTGGCCAAGTTCATCAACGACAACCCGACGGTGGTGATGTTGGCGCTGGGCTTCCTGATCATGATTGGCATGACGCTGATCGCCGAAGGTTTTGGCGCCCATGTACCGAAAGGCTACGTGTATGCAGCCATGGCGTTCTCGGCAACGATCGAATGCTTGAACATGATGTCGCGCAAGGCCAGGCAGAAGCGTATCGCCGCTCAAGCTTAAGCCGCGTTAAACAAAACGGCCGCCTGTACTCGAAAGAGCGCAGGCGGCCGTTTTCGTTTGAACGGTTTAAACGCGACGGTCAGTGAGCGGTCGCGACCTTTGCGTTTTTTGGTGCGGGTGCCGATTGAACAGGTGGATGATGGTGCCGGCGAGCAATACGCAGCACACCCCACAACATGGCAGCGGCGACAGCCAGCCAGCCCGAAATCAGCATTACTATGGTCATTGCCAGGCTCATCAGTGCCTCCTCTTTGCCCTGCATCGGGCACACACTCTTTCCAAGTGACAGTCTAGTCGCTGCCATGTTTCAGGCTATTGACCAAAGGTCGCCTGTCACCAACCAGTTCGCTCTATCGAATGCGCACGTCTGACCTATAAGGCTATACCGCTGCCGCGCCGCGTCCTATGATCGACGGCCAAGCCGGGAACGCGATGGCCCGGCGTCTGAACAGTAAGTGATGATGGTGCGGGTATTTTCTCGAATTGTTTCTACGGTGCTGCTGGCAGGCGTTGTTGCTGGCCTGGCGGGTTGTGCGGGGAGCGTTTCGCCCGAGATCAAGCGTCTGCCGGAGCGGGTCGAACTCAGCGGTACGTTCTATCGTGGGCAGGACAATCAAAGTGGCCCTCAGGTGCTGGCCAGCCTGCTGTCGCAACAGGGTGTGGTCATCACACCGGGCTTGCTCGAGAAGCCGCTGCACTTGCCGGGGGACGAGGCCCGGTTGCAGCAGAACATGCTGAACCTTGCCCGGGAATACGGCATGGTTGTCTATCCGCTGGACAGCAATCTACCGGCGTTGCTGGCGCAAGTGGCGGCGGGGTACCCGGTCGTGGTGCGGTTCACCGAAGGCTCGGCTTTCTGGGCTGAACCGCGCTACGCCATCCTCGCCGGCTACAACACTCAGAAGCAGACCGTGCTGCTGCGTGCGGGGATGAATCGCCGAGCACTAATGAGCTTCAGCTCATTCGAGTCGTCGTTCAAGGACGCGGGTGGCTGGGCGGTGTTGATTCAGAAGCCAAACCAGATTCCAGCCAATGTCGATCAATCTCGCTGGTTGAAAGCCGCTAACGAGCTGGCTCAGGCGGGTCAGGAACAAGCCGCTGCCCGTGCAACCAAGGCGCTTGGCGCACAATAAGTCCGTTCGTCATCTGCCGGGCACCGACGCGCGTCGTCGACCTCTTAAAGGATAAGGCCCGGATGTTCCGGGCCAGACCAAGGAGGCGCCCCATGGCACAGTCCAATACTCCCGCAGGCCCGCATTCGTCGGAACACTCATCCGGCGATGAGCTGGGTTTCGACCCCGATTCGCCTGACGTCGCTGACCCTCAGGTGGATCCCATCGGGCCCGCCAAAGCCCCCCGGGATGTGAAGCCGGGTGACGATGACAAGGCTCCGGCGAAGCCCTACGACCCGCTTGCTGATCTCAAACCCTGATGTCTCGTGAGGTGCCTATGTCTACCGATTCGAGTTTCAACGACAAACGCCCGGACAGTGTTCCAACCACGCCCGCTGATGAGATCGACCCGGTCATGGACCCGGACAGCCCTATGAGGGACCCCATGGCGAGGCCGGTGGTGGTGCCAACCGAGCACACCAAAGATCCCAGTGCCGGAGACGGCATTCCCGATGACGATCAGATGCCGTTGCCCAACGACTGACTCAGCAGGATGAAAAAAGCCCCGAAGAATCGTAATGCTGTTTACTTAAGAAAAGTTTCAGGCGATCAGAATATTGTGGCGAGGGGATTTATCCCCGTAGGGCTGCGAAGCAGCCCCAAAAGCCGCAATTTGAGGTGTATCAGGTATACCGCGTAGGCGGGTTTTACGGCTGCTTCGCAGCCGGACGGGGATAAATCCCCTCGCCACGAATGTATGTCCATCACTTAAGTGAACATCATTACCGAAGAATCGGGGCTTTCTTTTGGTTGGAGGCGGCTTACTTCGACGCTTCGACCACGCCGCTCTGGCGGTTCTTGAGGTTCTTCTCTGATTTGTATTGAAGTGCCACCGACGGTACGTTCGCGCCCTTGCCGGTTTCAACCCAGCTGCGAATACGACTGGCATCGGCAAAGTGTGTGTACTTGCCGAAAGCATCAAGGATGACCAGCGCCACCTGGCGATTTCCCATAGTCGTCACGAGCACCAGGCAGTGGCCGGCCTGATTGGTGAAACCCGTCTTGGTCAAGCGAATGTCCCAGTTCGGTTTATTGACCAGGTGATCGGTGTTGCGGAAACCCAAGCTGTAGTTGGGCTTGCGAAACGAAACGGTTTTTTCCTTGGTGGTGCTCAGTTCAGTGAGCAGCGGGTACTTGTGCGCGGCTACCAGCAATTTACTCAGGTCGCGGGCCGTGGAGACGTTGCGCGGGGACAGGCCGGTAGGTTCGACGAAGTGGGTGCTGGTCATGCCCAGTGCCTTTGCCTTGGCGTTCATCGCGGCAATGAACGCGACGTAGCCGCCCGGGTAGTGGTGGGCGAGGCTGGCGGCAGCGCGGTTTTCCGAGGACATCAAGGCAATCAGCAGCATTTCCCGGCGAGGCATTTCGCTATTGAGCTTGACCCGGGAGAAGACGCCTTTCATTTCAGGCGTGTCGCTGATGTTGATGTTGATGTACTCATCCATGTTCTGCCGGGCTTCAACAATGACCAGGCCGGTCATCAATTTGCTGACGGAGGCGATCGGTACCACCACGTCCGGGTTGCTGGCGTAGATGACTTTGTTCGTCTGCATGTCCATCAGCAGTGCGCTGCCTGAGGCGATCTTCAGCTGCGACGTGTCCCGAGGCGCCGCGGTGGTTTCTGCGGCGTTGACCGCTGGCGTGATGAAAGTCCCTGTAACTGCAAAAAATAGGCTCAGGATGGAAAGACGGATTTTCACGCTGGCAAACTCATAAGAGGTGGATAAGCCGTTTTGTAACGGGCTGTTTCTTAAAACCGACGCATTTTAGGAGTATGGCTGAAGAACTGTCGATGGTTGATGAAATAACGGGTGAAAGTCCTTGAAAAGCCGTACAAAACAGCAGGTTTCCGGCGAGCGGTAGGCTTTTTTCTGCGGGCAAAAAGAACCCCGCCATTGGCGGGGTCCTTTTTTCACGTTCATGTCGCTACGTGAACTCAGCTGTGCAGCGTTTCCGCCGCATACAGCGTGTTTTCCAGCAGGCAGGCTCGGGTCATCGGGCCAACGCCGCCAGGAACCGGAGTGATCCAGCCAGCACGGGGCAGGGCGGTTTCGTAGATGACGTCACCGACCAGCTTGCCGTCGTCCTGGCGGTTGATGCCGACGTCGATCACGATCGCGCCTTCCTTGATCCATTCCCCCTTGACCAGGCCCGGCTTGCCGGCGGCAACCACCACCAGATCGGCACGGCCGACATGGCCGGCGAGGTCCTTGGTGAAGCGGTGGGTGACGGTGACGGTGCAACCCGCCAACAGCAACTCCATCGCCATCGGGCGTCCAACAATATTGGAAGCTCCGACAACGACTGCATCCATGCCGTACAGGTCGACACCGGTGCTTTCCAGCAAGGTCATGATGCCTTTGGGTGTGCACGGACGCAGCAGCGGAATACGCTGGGCCAGACGGCCGACGTTGTACGGGTGGAAGCCGTCAACGTCTTTGTCCGGGCGAATGCGCTCGAGCAATTTCGAGGCGTCCAGGTGTTCCGGCAGGGGAAGCTGAAGCAGAACACCATCGATTGCCGGGTCTTCGTTCAGTCGATCGATCAGATCGGTGAGTGCTTCCTGAGTGGTTTCGGAAGGCAGGTCGTAGGCTTGGGAAAGGAAGCCGACCTCTTCACAGTCTTTACGCTTGTGCGAGACATAAACCTGAGAGGCAGGATCGCTGCCGACCAGGATCACCGCGAGACCGGGCGTGCGCAGGCCTTGCTGGCGACGCTCGGTAACGCGTTTGGCGATCTGCTGGCGCAGGCTGGCGGCGATCGATTTGCCGTCGATTAGTTGTGCAGTCATTGCGCGTGATTAACCATCGAGAGGGGAAAAAAAGAGAACGCATTCTCGCATGTCATGAGGTGAGGGCAAAGGCGCTTGGTCTGCAAATTCCCCTAACCCCTTTAATTAAATGAATTTTTTTTAAAAAGGATTTGACGACCCCTAGGGGGGTCTATACTATTCGTCGCACTTGTCGGGCACAGCCTAGCACTGGTTAAGAAGGTCTAGCAGAGTTACGGTTCTGCAAGGCTGGAAAGCACTTAGTTTGTAGTCGTCCAAGAGTACAGATTAACAAGGCGCCCGTAGCTCAGCTGGATAGAGCATCCGCCTTCTAAGCGGATGGTCGCAGGTTCGAGTCCTGCCGGGTGCGCCATTTAGGCAGCTTTGGCACAAGTAGCGCGATATGGTGGGCGTAGCTCAGTTGGTAGAGCACGGGATTGTGACTCCCGTTGTCGAGGGTTCGATCCCCTTCGTCCACCCCATATTTCGAAAGGCGCCAGATTAACAGTCTGGCGCCTTTGCTTTAACAGCTTCAATCCGCGGATGTGGTGGAATTGGTAGACACACTGGATTTAGGTTCCAGCGCCGCGAGGCGTAAGAGTTCGAGTCTCTTCATCCGCACCAATTAAAACTTCTCTCATGCCGATTGGCCTGGTGGGAGTTCAACGAAGAAGTTGTTTGGCTTCTTTGTTATGCAAGATGGTGGGCGTAGCTCAGTTGGTAGAGCACGGGATTGTGACTCCCGTTGTCGAGGGTTCGATCCCCTTCGTCCACCCCATATTTCGAAAGGCGCCAGATTTAACAGTCTGGCGCCTTTTTTGTTTCTGAGTATTCACCGGCCGCAGGTTCTGGGTCGTATGAGCAGGGCGTTTCGTCGTATTTATGTTTCTCGATGATGCCGCACTGCCCGCCGACCATGCTCGCACGGTCGGCTGCCAGGGCAATGACTGGCAACTGCTTCTATATATAGAAGGGTTGGCGCAGAGCCTCGGCGTGATTGGCTTTATTTGCTACCAGGGCGAGATGCATTCGTGCATTCGCACCTATAAATTGCCTGCTGCGTTTTTACCCGTTTTCAGTAGGGTGACTTCTTGAGTTTGACCTACTAGAATGCATGCCCTTGATTCTGGGGTCGGAAACGGCCGGCCAACGTCTGTGCAACGAGGAATATCCATGCAAGTTTCTGTTGAAAATACTTCTGCTCTTGAGCGCCGCATGAGCATCACCGTGCCGGCTGAGCGCATCGAGACTCAGGTCAACAAGCGTCTGCAGCAGACTGCCCAAAAGGCCAAGATTGCTGGCTTCCGTCCAGGCAAAGTGCCGATGAGCGAAATCAAGCGCCGTTTTGGTGCTGATGCGCGTCAGGAAGCTGTTGGCGACGTTATCCAGTCCTCTTTCTACGAAGCTGTTGTTGAGCAGAAGCTGAACCCGGCTGGCGCGCCTTCGATCGAGCCGAAATCGCTTGAAGCGGGCAAAGATCTGGAATACGTAGCCATTTTCGAAGTGTTCCCTGAGTTCACCGTAGCTGGTTTCGACGGTATCGCTGTTGAGCGCCTGAGCGCTGAAGTGACCGACGCCGATCTGGACAAGATGCTGGACGTGCTGCGCAAGCAGAACACCCGTTTTGAAGTGGCCGATCGCGCTGCCCAGAACGAAGACCAGCTGAACATCGATTTCGTTGGCAAGGTTGACGGTGAAGTGTTCGCGGGTGGTTCCGCCAAAGGTACTCAGCTGGTTCTGGGTTCCGGCCGCATGATCCCTGGTTTCGAAGACGGTCTGGTTGGCGCTAAAGCCGGCGAAGAGCGCGTTCTGAACCTGACCTTCCCAGAGGACTATCAGAACCTCGACCTGGCTGGCAAAACCGCTGAGTTCACCGTTACCGTGAACACTGTTTCCGAGCCAAAACTGCCAGAGCTGAACGAAGAATTCTTCGCTCAATTCGGCATCAAGGAAACCGGTCTGGAAGGCTTCCGCACCGAAGTTCGCAAGAACATGGAGCGCGAGCTGCGTCAGGCGATCAAATCCAAGGTCAAGAATCAGGTAATGGACGGTCTGCTGGCCACCAACCCGATCGAAGTGCCTAAGGCTCTGCTGTCCAACGAAGTTGACCGTCTGCGCGTGCAGGCTGTTCAGCAATTCGGCGGCAACATCAAGCCTGACCAACTGCCGGCCGAGCTGTTCGAAGAACAAGCCAAGCGCCGCGTTGTACTGGGTCTGATCGTGGCTGAAGTGGTCAAGCAATTCGACCTCAAGCCTGACGAAACCCGCGTTCGCGAAATGATTCAGGAAATGGCTTCGGCCTACCAAGAGCCTGAGCAAGTTGTGTCTTGGTACTACAAGAACGACCAGCAGCTGAACGAAGTTCGTTCAGTTGTGCTTGAAGAACAAGTTGTGGATACTGTTCTGCAGAAGGCTAACGTGACCGACAAATCGGTCTCTTACGAAGAAGCAGTCAAGCCGGTAGAAGCTCCACAAGCCGACTGATCGTTTTTGCGCTAAGAAATACACACCATAAGCCAGCCTTCGTGCTGGCTTATGCGTATTCAAGACATAACTATTTGGGAGTGACTGCAGAGCATGTTCCGTAATTCGTATATTCAGCAGAACTCTGATATCCAGGCCGCTGGCGGCCTGGTCCCGATGGTTGTCGAGCAGTCCGCTCGTGGCGAGCGCGCCTACGACATTTACTCGCGTCTTCTCAAAGAGCGAGTGATCTTTCTGGTGGGTCCGGTAGAGGACTACATGGCCAACCTGATCTGTGCGCAACTGCTGTTCCTTGAAGCGGAAAACCCGGACAAGGACATCCATCTCTATATCAACTCCCCGGGCGGTTCGGTGACGGCGGGCATGTCGATCTACGACACCATGCAGTTCATCAAACCCAACGTATCGACCACCTGTATCGGTCAAGCATGCAGCATGGGTGCTTTCCTGCTGACGGCCGGTGCTCCTGGCAAGCGCTACTGCCTGCCGAACTCGCGTGTGATGATTCACCAGCCACTGGGCGGTTTCCAGGGCCAGGCATCGGATATCGAAATCCATGCCAAGGAAATCCTCTTCATTCGTGAGCGGCTCAACACGCTGATGGCCAAGCACAGCGGGCACACTCTTGAAGAAATCGAGCGTGATACCAACCGCGATAACTTCATGAGCGCAGAGGCCGCGCGTGACTACGGGTTGATCGACGAAGTGATCGCCCAGCGCCCAGCGTAAAAATAAGCAGCTCAATTTAGGGTTGGTCGGCTGGTCTGATCATCGGCGGGCTTGAAAAAGCCCGCAATAGCCTTCATCTTGTGTTGCAAGCCTATCGGATTTGGATCGAACGAATGACTGACACCCGCAACGGCGAGGACAACGGCAAGCTGCTCTATTGCTCCTTCTGTGGCAAAAGCCAGCATGAAGTACGCAAGTTGATTGCCGGCCCCTCGGTCTTTATCTGCGACGAGTGCGTCGACCTGTGCAATGACATCATCCGAGAGGAGGTGCAGGAAGCCCAGGCCGAAAGCAGCGCGCATAAATTGCCTTCGCCTAAAGAAATCAGCGGCATCCTTGATCAGTATGTGATTGGTCAGGAGCGTGCAAAAAAGGTTTTGGCCGTAGCGGTGTACAACCACTACAAACGTCTGAACCAGCGTGACAAAAAGAATGACGACGTCGAACTCGGCAAGAGCAACATATTGCTGATCGGCCCGACAGGCTCGGGCAAAACCCTGCTTGCCGAAACACTGGCTCGTTTGCTGAACGTTCCGTTCACCATCGCCGATGCGACCACCCTCACCGAGGCTGGCTACGTAGGTGAAGATGTCGAGAACATTATTCAGAAGCTGCTTCAGAAGTGCGATTACGACGTAGAAAAGGCCCAGATGGGCATCGTCTACATCGATGAAATCGACAAGATTTCGCGCAAGTCTGACAACCCGTCGATCACCCGGGACGTTTCCGGTGAAGGCGTGCAGCAGGCCTTGCTTAAATTGATCGAAGGCACGGTCGCTTCCGTTCCACCACAAGGTGGTCGCAAGCATCCGCAGCAGGAATTCCTTCAGGTCGATACCCGTAACATCCTGTTCATCTGCGGTGGTGCATTCTCCGGTCTGGAAAAAGTTATCCAGAACCGTTCCACCAAAGGCGGCATCGGTTTCAACGCCGAAGTGCGCAGCAAGGAAGAAGGCAAGAAAGTGGGCGAGTCCCTGCGTGAAGTCGAACCTGACGATCTGGTCAAGTTCGGTCTGATCCCGGAATTCGTCGGCCGTCTGCCAGTTCTTGCCACGCTGGACGAGCTTGATGAGGCTGCGTTGATGCAGATTCTCACCGAGCCGAAAAATGCTCTGACCAAGCAGTATGCCAAGCTGTTCGAGATGGAAGGTGTGGACCTGGAATTCCGGGCCGACGCGCTGAAATCCGTCGCCAAACGTGCACTGGAACGCAAGACCGGTGCCCGTGGCCTGCGATCGATTCTCGAAGGTGTATTGCTCGACACTATGTACGAAATCCCCTCGCAGTCCGAGGTGAGTAAAGTAGTGATCGATGAAAGCGTTATAGAAGGCAAGTCCAAGCCACTGTATATCTACGAAAACAGTGAGCCGGCTGCCAAGGCCGCGCCAGACGCCTAAGCGTCACGCAGCTGGAATAAAGAAGGGGCCTTCGGGCCCCTTTTCTTTTTGCGCGTTTTAACGCTGTCTTTGTGCTTGTTTTTTTCAAGGGCAGCCCCCATCTTGGTTTCAAGCTTACTTCCATCTGTTTACGGCCATATGGCCGCCGTAGAGGCGAAATCATGAAGACAACCATCGAATTGCCTCTCCTGCCATTGCGTGATGTTGTGGTTTATCCGCACATGGTTATCCCGCTGTTCGTGGGGCGCGAGAAATCCATCGAAGCCCTCGAGGCAGCGATGACGGGCGACAAGCAGATCCTTCTGCTGGCTCAGAGAAACCCTGCTGACGACGATCCCGGTGAAGAAGCACTTTATCGCGTAGGTACCATTGCGACCGTTCTGCAGCTGCTCAAGCTGCCTGATGGCACGGTCAAGGTTCTGGTCGAAGGTGAGCAGCGGGGCGCTGTGGAGCGCTTCAGCGAAGTGGACGGCCACTGCCGTGCCGAAGTCTCCCTGATCGACGAAGTCGACGCACCCGAGCGCGAGTCCGAAGTATTCGTTCGTAGCTTGCTGGCGCAGTTTGAGCAGTATGTTCAGCTGGGCAAGAAGGTCCCTGCGGAAGTCCTGTCGTCGCTGAACAGCATCGACGAGCCAGGGCGTCTGGTCGACACCATGGCCGCGCACATGGCCCTGAAAATCGAGCAGAAGCAGGAAATTCTCGAAATCATTGATTTGTCAGCCCGTGTTGAGCACGTGCTGGCGTTGCTGGACGCCGAGATCGACTTGCTGCAAGTCGAGAAGCGCATTCGCGGTCGCGTCAAAAAGCAAATGGAGCGCAGTCAGCGCGAGTACTACCTGAATGAGCAGATGAAGGCCATTCAGAAAGAACTCGGCGACAGCGACGAGGGCCACAACGAAATCGAAGAGCTGAAAAAGCGCATCGATGCCGCTGGCCTGCCAAAAGATGCCCTGGCCAAAGCCCAGGGTGAACTGAACAAGCTCAAGCAAATGTCGCCGATGTCCGCGGAAGCCACCGTGGTGCGGTCGTACATCGACTGGCTGGTCCAGGTGCCGTGGAAGGCTCAGAGCAAAGTCCGCCTGGATCTTGCTCGTGCCGAAGACATTCTCGACGCCGACCACTACGGTCTGGAAGAAGTCAAAGAACGCATCCTCGAATACCTCGCCGTGCAAAAACGCGTGAAGAAAATTCGCGGACCGGTGTTGTGCCTGGTCGGACCTCCGGGTGTGGGTAAAACTTCCCTGGCCGAGTCGATCGCTCACGCCACCAACCGTAAATTCGTGCGCATGGCACTCGGCGGCGTACGTGATGAAGCGGAAATTCGTGGTCATCGCCGTACTTACATCGGTTCGATGCCAGGAAGATTGATTCAAAAGATGACGAAGGTGGGTGTTCGCAACCCGCTGTTCCTGCTCGATGAAATCGACAAAATGGGCAGCGATATGCGTGGCGATCCGGCGTCGGCGTTGCTGGAAGTGCTCGATCCCGAGCAGAACCACAACTTCAACGATCATTACCTCGAAGTCGACTACGACCTGTCCGATGTGATGTTCCTTTGCACCTCCAACTCCATGAACATCCCGCCGGCGTTGCTGGACCGGATGGAAGTGATTCGTCTGCCGGGCTACACCGAAGACGAAAAGATCAACATTGCCGTCAAGTACCTCACGCCCAAGCAGATTACGGCTAACGGCTTGAAGAAAGGCGAGCTGGAATTCGAATCCGAAGCGATCCGCGACATCATTCGCTACTACACCCGCGAGGCCGGCGTACGCGGGCTTGAGCGTCAGATTGCCAAGGTTTGCCGCAAGACGGTCAAAGAGCATGCTCTGGAAAAACGCTTCTCGGTGACCGTCACGGCGGACATGCTGGAGCACTTCCTCGGCGTGCGTAAATTCCGCTACGGCCTGGCTGAATCGCAGGATCAGATTGGTCAGGTGACCGGGCTGGCCTGGACTCAAGTAGGCGGCGAACTGCTAACCATTGAAGCTGCTGTCGTGCCTGGCAAAGGCCAGTTGATCAAGACCGGTTCGTTGGGTGATGTGATGGTCGAATCGATCACTGCAGCCCTCACCGTCGTGCGCAGTCGTGCGAAGAGCCTGGGGATTCCCCTGGACTTCCACGAGAAGCGCGATACGCATATCCACATGCCGGAGGGGGCGACCCCGAAAGACGGTCCTAGCGCTGGTGTGGGCATGTGCACGGCCCTGGTGTCGGCATTGACCGGGATTCCGGTTCGCGCTGATGTCGCCATGACGGGTGAAATCACCCTGCGTGGGCAGGTGCTGGCGATTGGTGGCTTGAAAGAAAAACTGCTCGCGGCTCACCGCGGTGGGATCAAGACGGTGATCATTCCTGAAGAGAACGTACGCGATCTGAAGGAAATTCCTGACAATATCAAGCAAGATCTGCAGATTAAACCAGTTAAATGGATTGACGAGGTCCTGCAAATTGCGCTGCAATACGCGCCGGAGCCCTTGCCTGATGTGGCTCCCGAGATAGTTGCGAAGGATGAAAAACGCGAGTCTGACTCTAAGGAAAGAATTAGCACGCATTAGTACGCATTTGCCTGGGGGGCTTCCTTGACAGCTTTTTAGAGCCCTTGTTATAAAGCGGCTCTTATAGTGTCTGTAGGCCATTCAGCACTCGTTTTTGCTTTCACCAAAAAACTTAGAATCATACTCAAATAGATATAAGGGGACTTAGAGTGAACAAGTCGGAACTGATTGATGCTATCGCTGCATCCGCTGATATCCCGAAAGCCGCTGCTGGCCGTGCGCTGGACGCTGTAATCGAATCCGTCACTGGCGCTCTCAAGGCTGGCGACTCTGTTGTTCTGGTTGGTTTCGGTACTTTTTCCGTGACTGATCGTCCAGCTCGCATCGGTCGTAACCCACAGACCGGTAAGACGCTGGAAATCGCAGCCGCTAAAAAGCCAGGTTTCAAAGCCGGTAAAGCGCTGAAAGAAGCTGTCAACTAAGTACGATTCAGGTTTTTGCCTATCCGGGTCGGGGTCATACCTGACCTGGCAGCGGAGCGGTAGTCCAGTCGGCACATTGCCGGTCCGAGACACCGAGGGTCGCATGTTCGAACCCATCGGTCCGCTCCGCCAGTTACGAGAAGGCGCATCCTCGGATGCGCCTTTCTTCTATCCGGATTCTACCCACGCTCCACGGTTGCCTAAATTTGAAGTTCAACCGTTTCTGGGGGACGCATGCTGCAGAATATCAGGGACAATTCACAAGGCTGGATTGCCAAAACCATTATCGGGATCATCGTTGTACTGATGGCGTTCACCGGTGTCGAAGCCATATTCCAGGCTACGAGCAACAGCCAGGACGCGGCCAAGGTCAACGGTGAAGAAATCAGCCAGAACGAGCTGAGCCAGGCGGTTGATATGCAACGCCGTCAGCTCATGCAACAGCTGGGTAAAGATTTCGACGCTTCCTTGCTCGACGAAAAAATGCTGCGCGAATCGGCTCTCAAGGGCCTGATCGATCGCAAGCTGCTGCTGCAAGGCGCAGAAGACTCGAAATTCGCTTTTTCCGAAGCCGCTTTGGACCAGGTGATCCTGCAAACGCCTGAATTCCAGGTGGATGGCAAGTTCAGTGCCGAGCGTTTCGACCAGGTTATTCGTCAACTGGGCTACAGCCGGATGCAGTTCCGCCAGATGCTGGCTCAGGAAATGCTGATTGGTCAGTTGCGCGCCGGTTTGGCGGGCAGCGGCTTTGTCACCGATGCTCAGGTACTGGCATTCGCCCGTCTGGAAAAACAGACCCGCGATTTCGCCACCTTGAACGTCAAAGCCGACCCTGCTGCGGTGAAGCTGACCGACGATGAGGTCAAGGCTTACTACGACGAACACGCCAAGGAATTCATGACGCCGGATCAGGTGGTCATTGACTACCTCGAATTGAAGAAGTCCTCCTTCTTTGATCAGGTCAGCGTGAATGACGAAGACCTGCAAGCGGCGTATCAGAAAGAAATCGCGAACCTGGCCGAGCAACGCCGGGCTGCGCACATTCTGATCGAAGTGAACGATAAAATGACCGAGGCGCAAGCCAAGGCCAAGATCGAAGACATCCAGGCCCGTCTGGCCAAAGGCGAGAAATTCGAGGCGTTGGCCAAGGAATTCTCCCAGGATCCGGGTTCGGCCAACAACGGTGGTGACCTCGGCTACGCAGGTCCAGGTGTTTACGATCCGGCGTTCGAGACAGCGTTGTATGCGCTGAACAAGGACCAGGTTTCCGCACCGGTTCGTACGGACTTCGGTTTTCACCTGATCAAGCTGTTGGGTGTTGAAGCGCCTGAAGTGCCGACGTTTGCCAGCCTGAAAGACAAGCTGACCCGCGAGGCGAAAACCCAGCAGGTTGAACAGCGTTTCGTCGAGGCGACCAAGCAATTGGAAGATTCGTCGTTTGAAGCTTCCGATCTGGCTCAGCCGGCTCAAGACCTGAAGTTGACCGTTCACACCTCCAAGCCGTTTGGCCGTGAAGGTGGCGAGGGTGTTGCAGCCAACCGTGCCGTGATCGCTGCTGCGTTCAGCCCGGAAGTTCTGGATGAAGGTGCCAACAGCACTGCCATCGAACTGGATCCTGAAACTGTGATCGTGCTGCGTGCCAAGGAACACTTGAAGCCTGCACAATTGCCGCTGGAAAGCGTGAATGCCAGCATTCGCCAGCAATTGGCCATGGAACACGCCAGCGCTGCTGCGAAAACCAAGGCTGATGAGCTGATCGCCAGCCTGCGTGATGGCAAGACTCCGCTGGACAAGGCTGTTGACGGCCAAAACTGGAAAGTCATCGAGGCGGCGACTCGCGGTCAGGAAGGGATCGACCCTACCGTGCTGCAAGCGCTGTTCCGTATGCCGAAACCCGCTGCCAAGGACAAGCCAACTTTCAACAGCGTGACCCTGGCGGATGGTAGCCTGGTGATCGTGCGCTTGAACGGCGTCAATGAAGCCGCTGCACCGACCGAAGAAGAGAAGGCTCAATACCGTCGCTTCCTCGCCTCGCGCATCGGCCAGCAAGACTTTGCGGCCTATCGCAAGCAGCTGGAGAGCTCCGCAGACATCAAGCGTTTCTGATGCCTGACTGAGTTATCCGCGTAATAAAAAGACCCCAGCCGACCAGCTGGGGTTTTTTATGGGCACAAATAAAATAATCGATGGTCAGTACCTCTGTAACTGATTCAAGACACAATCGATGTCACGCTAATCATCGATCTGTTGCACAATACGCCCCGAATCGTTTTCCTCAGGATGTTCAATGTTTAAATCATTTCCCATGCGGGTTGTTGGACTGGCGTTGGTACTGGCCGCTGCTGCCGGCTGTTCGTCAAAAAAATCCGCGATCTATGAGCATGAGAATTTCGATGATTCCGGAACGTTTTCTCGCAATTACCCGGTGACAGATGCGCAAACGTGCGAAGCCGCTCGCAGGGCCTTGCTCAGTCAGGGCTACATCATCACCAGCAGCGATCCGAAACTGGTGAGCGGGCACAAGAGCTTCCAGCAAACCGGCGAGACCCACATGGAGATCAGCTTCAGCGTGGTCTGTGCCGATGACGGTAGCGAAGGGCATCACGCCACCATGTTCGCCAACGCCTTGCAGGACCGCTATGCACTGAAGAAGACCAATAACTCCGCCAGTCTCGGTGTGGGTGTGCTGGGTTCGGTGTCGATGCCGATTGGTTCGTCCGATGACTCGATGGTCAAGGTCGCGAGCGAGACCGTGTCGTCCGCCAAGTTCTACGAGCGATTCTTCGCCTTGGTCGAACTCTTCCTGCCGCCTGAAGCGAAAAAGGCTGCGCACATCGTCGAGAAGCCGAAAACCGATCTGGGTGTACCTGAAGTGAAAGCTGCACCGGCGCCGTTGGCACCCACGCCGGCCCCTGCCACTCCAGCTCCTGTCCCAGCGGCCCCCGCGCCGGCTCCGGCAGCCGAACCTGCGCCAGCACCCGTTGAAGCCGCACCCGCAGCCTCCGAGCCCGTAGCGCCACCGGCTGAATCGGCGCCGATCACTCCGGTCGATACCGTTGAGCCCGCACCATCAACGGAAACGGTAACCCCACCTCAGGAATCGAGCCTGCCGCCACCGAGCGAGCCCATTCCTTCAGGCCAGTAAACCCCGTTTAAATTGACCGTCGTCAACCCAGGCCGTAGTCCTACGGCCTGTTCGAAAAAATCCTGTGATAAATCCTTGGACGCCTGCTACGTTTTATTAGTAGCTGCTGAACGTCGTACGTAAGTGCGTCATTTTTCCTTCACGTGGGCACTTTATGCTCAAGGCGTGGGTCATTTATTCAGGCATTTTTTAAACGAGTGGTGGGGGAGTCAAAATGGACGATTATCAAGAAGAGCTGCTCGAGTATCAGGCATTCGAACTGGATCCGCTGGAACCAGCAGAGGACGCTACAGAACTGTAAACATCAGGCGGATTGGCGATGACTTCGGCGAAATTCGCCGGGCGTCTGACCGTTCCAGCGTTTGAAAGCCCGTTGAAACGCCTCGGCTGATGCAAAGCCCAGCAGGTAGGCGATTTCACCGAACGCCAGTTCGGTATCACGGATGTAGGTCATCGCCAGGTCGCGGCGAGTGTCGTTGAGGATCGCGCGAAATTGCGTACCTTCTTCGGCAAGTTTGCGGCGCAAGGTCCAGGTGGGCAGCTTCAAACGTGCCGCCACTTCTTCCAAGTCAGGTTCCTGGCCACCATTGAGCAACGGCCCAAGCAGCTGAGTGATGCGTTCACGCAAGCTGCGCGTGCGGGTCAATTGTTCCAATTCCCGTTCACATAACTGCAGCAGGTGTCGCCAGGTACTCGGGCAGTGTTCCGGGTTGCGCAGGGCGAGGCTGGCCA
This sequence comes from Pseudomonas sp. MDV22-iso1, assembly GCF_058145095.1. Taxonomy (NCBI): domain Bacteria; kingdom Pseudomonadati; phylum Pseudomonadota; class Gammaproteobacteria; order Pseudomonadales; family Pseudomonadaceae; genus Pseudomonas; species Pseudomonas sp. MDV22-iso1. Next base: position 137,445 of record NZ_JBYVMF010000016.1, on the reverse strand, counting down.
GGCTCAAACGCAGCTGGTTATGTTCGCAGCCAAACAGGATCGGGCACTCACCCAGCACTGCATACGCATTGATATAAGTGGGTGCCTCGAACTCGATTTCGATGCGTTCGGCACGCAGTGGGGCAGGGCTGATGCTGGACAATTGCTGCTGCCAGCCGGAGATGATCGAGTCCACCACAAAGCGGTTATAGGCGTTGTAAGGGCTGATGGAATAGAACCGCAGCCACGCGCCTTGGGCATCTTCATGGAAGCTCGATTGACCACGATAGTTGGAACCGTACAGTGCTTCGAAGCGAATCAGGCACCGCGCCGCCTCGCGCACCGTCGGTGCCTGGGCGGCGGTCACCCCGGCCAGGCCTGCCTGACTCAGGCGACTGAGTTGGCCCATGCGTAAACCCAGTGCCGGGTCGCCGGTCAGCTGAATGGCGCTGTGACCCAGGCGCATATAGCGCGGAATCGAGAGTCGGGCGCCTGCTTCGCTCAAGCGCGCAGCATCGAGGCCGTATTGCTCCAGCAACGGCTGCGGGTCCAGAGCGTAACTGCGCACGGCGTCCGCCAGGCTATGAACGAAGCCTACCGACAGATCCCCAAGGCGCATCGGCAGTGGTTTCATGACTTACAACCACAGGTTCAGCAAACGTGCACCATGGGCGTTGCCGTCGGCGAAATGCTGCCCGTTGCTGCTGAGAAAACTTTGACCGGCACTGCCTTTATCCCAGAACTGGCCACGCAGGAACACGCTCATGCCGGCGATGGCCTGGCTGCTGGGCGGCTGGGCCGTCAGTGTCAGGCGTTGCCAGGCCTGGCCTTCACTGAGCTCGCCGGCCTTGAGGCTGATTGAGCTCGGTGTCGTCAACCCTTTGTAACCGCGCCACGGCTTGTCCCAGGCTCCGCGACCGGCGACATACGCCGGCACGGCGATCAGTTGGGCGCCCTGACTGTCGAGCTTGCGGTAGTTGTCCGGATACCAACTGTCACTGCCGATCAACACACCCAGACGTCCGGCAGGGGTGTCGACGACATTCAGGTCATGCTCACCGTTCGCCGCGATGACATCACTTTGATCGAAGACCGGGTGCATTTGACGTTGCGGCTGACCAATGGGCAGTCCGTCGCGATCGAACACGACGGAGCTGTTGAACAGCGCGCCACGACCGATTTTCAGCGTACCGTCGATGACGCTCGGCTCGGGCAGCACGATGGAACCCGCGACCAGGGTCACGCGGAATTCTTTCGCCAGGCCACCAAACAACGCCTGGTAATCCTTTGCCATGCCTTTGGCTTTCATACGCAAGTGCGCATCATCCACGCGGTTCTCACCTTTGGCAGCGATCAGCGCGCGGGCGAACTTCAATGGATTGCTCACCGCCAGCCAGTTCATGGCGTCTTTCAAGGTGTTGGCCTGGTACAGCTCATCCTTCTCGCCACTGACCATCAGCCAGGTGCCGATGTGTTCAGGCAGTACGACGATGGTTTTTTCGTTGAGCAGGCCTTGCTCCTGAGCCTTCTGCAAATACGCGGCGAGCTTGCGGTGCAAGCGCTCGGAGCTTTGGTAGTCGGTGGGAAACAGCTCGGGCTGGATGCCCAGCAGGTTGCCGTGATCCGCGGGCGTCCCCTGGTCGACAGCGAGATCGATACGCAGGTCTGACAGGTAATGCCCCACCGGTCTGTCCGCGGCCCACATTGCGTAGGTCGTCAGGGCGGCAATCAATGCCATGGAAAAGGTCAGGTACAGAAGTTTGCGCATGGGAAAACAGTCAACGGCCGTGTGCAGGATTCGCGACTAGGGTAGGGCCCATGTCGCCGCTTGCCAAGGGGCGCTGCGCATTTGGATCAATAAGTTGTCAGTTACGGTCATTGAGCGACAGCGTCGCGGCTCTTAGTCTGTCGAACATGACTGATGGGGGCCGCAGAGCTCCCGCATTTTTTTCCGTGATCGCTCGTTGTGGAGTTACCGATGGCCGCCGCTCATTACCCGCACCTGTTGGCCCCGCTGGACTTGGGTTTTACCACGTTGCGTAACCGCACCCTGATGGGCTCGATGCACACGGGGCTCGAAGAGAAACCGGGTGGTTTCGAGCGCATGGCGGCGTACTTTGCCGAACGTGCCCTTGGCGGCGTTGGCTTGATGGTGACCGGCGGCATTGGCCCGAACGACGAGGGTGGCGTGTACTCCGGTGCGGCCAAGCTCACCACCGAGGAAGAAGCGCTCAAGCACCAGATCGTCACCCGTGCGGTGCACGAGGCGGGCGGCAAGATCTGCATGCAGATCCTCCACGCCGGGCGCTATGCCTACAGCCCGAAACAAGTTGCGCCGAGTGCGATTCAGGCGCCGATCAACCCGTTCAAGCCTAAAGAGCTGGACGAGGAAGGTATCGAGAAACAAATCAGCGATTTCGTGACCTGCTCGACCCTGGCGCAAAAAGCCGAGTACGACGGTGTCGAAATCATGGGCTCGGAAGGTTATTTCATTAACCAGTTCCTCGCCGCTCACACCAACCACCGCACCGACCGTTGGGGTGGCAGCTACGAAAACCGCATGCGCCTGCCAGTAGAGATCGTGCGCCGGGTGCGCGAAGCCGTTGGCCCGAATTTCATCATCATTTTCCGCCTGTCGATGCTCGACCTGGTGGAAGGCGGCAGCACCTGGGAAGAAATCGTGACCCTGGCAAAGGCCATCGAACAGGCCGGGGCAACGATCATCAACACCGGCATCGGCTGGCACGAAGCGCGGATTCCGACCATTGCCACCAAGGTTCCACGCGCGGCATTCAGCAAGGTCACGGCCAAGCTGCGGGGTTCGGTGAGCATTCCATTGATCACCACCAACCGTATCAACACGCCGGAAGTCGCCGAGCAGATTCTGGCCGAAGGTGACGCCGACATGGTGTCCATGGCACGGCCGTTCCTCGCCGACCCGGATTTCGTCAACAAGGCCGCCGCCGGCCGTGGCGATGAAATCAACACGTGCATCGGTTGCAACCAGGCCTGCCTGGACCACACGTTCGGTGGCAAGTTGACCAGTTGCCTGGTGAACCCTCGGGCCTGTCATGAAACCGAGCTCAACTACCTGCCAGTGAAGCAGATCAAGAAAATCGCGGTAGTCGGTGCCGGTCCTGCAGGTTTGTCGGCAGCGACCGTGGCGGCTGAGCGTGGCCATCAGGTGACGTTGTTCGATTCGGCCAGCGAAATCGGTGGTCAGTTCAACATCGCCAAGCGCGTACCGGGCAAGGAAGAGTTTTTCGAAACCTTGCGTTATTTCGGCCGCAAATTGCAGACCACCCACGTCGAGGTGTGCCTGAACACACGTGTCGATGTGGCCACACTGGTGGCAGGCAGTTACGACGAGATCATCCTCGCCACGGGTATCGCCCCAAGAACGCCGGCCATTCCCGGTGTCGAGAATGCCAAGGTGTTGAGCTACCTGGATGTGATCCTCGAGCGCAAACCGGTGGGCAAACGTGTCGCCGTCATCGGCGCGGGTGGTATTGGTTTTGACGTGTCGGAATTCCTCGTGCATCAGGGCGTGTCCACCAGCCTTGATCGTGAAGCATTCTGGAAAGAATGGGGCATCGACACCCATCTGGAAGCACGCGGCGGCGTCGCCGGCATCAAGGCCGAGCCACATGCTCCGGCCCGCGAAGTGTTCCTGCTGCAACGCAAGAAATCCAAGGTGGGCGACGGCCTGGGTAAAACCACTGGCTGGATTCACCGTACAGGTCTTAAAAACAAACAGGTGCAAATGCTCAACAGCGTCGAATACCTGAAGATCGACGATGAAGGCTTGCATATCCGCATTGGTGAAACCGGTGAGCCGCAGGTGCTGGCCGTGGACAATATCGTGATCTGTGCCGGTCAGGATCCATTGCGCGAGTTGCAGGACGGCTTGACTGCCGCGGGTCAGAATGTGCATTTGATCGGTGGTGCGGACGTGGCGGCAGAGCTCGATGCCAAGCGCGCGATCAATCAGGGTTCGCGGTTGGCTGCCGAGTTGTAACTTTCGAAAATCCTTGTAGCAGCTGGCGCAGCCTGCGCCAGCTGCTACAAGGCCTGCGGTGACTGATAGACTCGATTCTTTTCCAGATCGCGCACAGCCAATGCTTTTTCCCTCGTCCAGCTGGCTTCCCCCGATTCCCCTTGAACTCGTGAATCTCGACTGGCTTACCCACGCCGGTATCGAATTGGCGATTCTGCGTCTTGACCAGATAGATCCGCTGATCAGCGGCAACAAGTGGTTCAAGCTTATCGAGCATCTGAAGGCGGCCGACCAGTGCGCAGCCAAAGGCATCATCAGTCTCGGTGGTGCGCATTCCAACCACCTGCACGCGCTCGCCGCCGCTGGTAAGCGCTTTGGGTTTCCCACTGTCGGCCTGTTGCGCGGTCACCCTCAGGACACTCCTACGGTCGAAGACCTTCACGCGTTCGGCATGCAATTGCATTGGCTGGGTTATGGCGGTTATCGAGCGCGGAACACGCCGGGTTTCTGGTTGCCCTGGCAGGCGCAGTATGCGGATTTTCAAGCGGTGCCCGAAGGCGGCGGTGGGCTTCTGGGCGCGCGAGGTTGCATGCAGCTCAAGGCTGCCGTCCACGATCAATTGCGCAGTGTGGGATGGCGTGATTACGACGGTTGGTGGCTGGCCTGCGGTACAGGAACCACCCTGGCCGGATTGGTATTGGCGGAAGCGGGAGAGCATCCGGTGTATGGCGCACTGGCGGTGCCCGATGATCATGGCGTGGCGCAGCAGGTCCAATCCATTGTGCAAGAAGCGGGCTTGCGACAGCCCCTGTACGAACTGCTCGATGCGAGCCGTGGCGGCTTTGCCAAAGTCGATCCGCTGTTGCTCGAGTTCATTGAGCAGGCGGAACAGGCCAGCGGTGTTCCCCTCGAACCGCTGTACACCGGCAAGGCACTGCTGGCGCTCAAGCAGCAGGTGGCAGCCGGACGGTTCAAGAAAGGTACGCGCCTGATCTTCGTCCACACCGGCGGCTTGCAGGGGCGCCGAGGATTTATCTCGCAATTCTGATGGCGCTGCAAACCATTGCAGGAGTGAGCCTGCTCGCGATAGCGGAGTGTCAATCGGCATCAATGTTATCTGACACTCCGCCATCGCGAGCAGGCTCACTCCCACAGGGTGCCGGTTCTTGCTGGTGTCAGATATCGCGGCTCACCCGTTTGGGCATCATCCGCAGAAGGGTGTTATCGCGCACCACGTAATGGTGATAAATCCCCGCCAACGCATGCAGGCCGATCAGCCAGTAGCCGATCGTTCCGCCCAGCACGTGCCAGCCTTCGATCTGTTTCGCCAGCGCCTTGTCTTCCGACAACAGCATTGGCAGGTCGAAGCCGTAGAACATCACCTGATGGCCCTTGGCGCTGGTCACCAGCCATCCCAGAATCGGCATGGCAATCATGAAAATGTAGAGCGCCCAGTGCATCAGTCTGGCCAATACCGTCTGCCACTGAGGCGATGCCGGGAAGATTTTCGGCGCCGGGCCGAGGCTGCGCGCGAACAGGCGTAGCCAGACCAACACAAATACCGTCAGGCCAAGCAGGAAATGCGATTCAGTGATCAGCGTCCGGCCGCCACTGCCCTTGGGAAAGATCCCGCGAAATTCAATGCAGGCATACACCAGTGCCAACAGCACCAGCATCAACCAATGCAACGTGATCGATACGGTGCTGTAGCGTGATTCGGAGTTTGTCCAGGGCATACGGGTGTTCCTCACAGGTCGGTTCCAGCGTCACCGTTCTCATTCGACGGCGTGCTTTAACTGTAAGCCTGTTTCATCGGGTTTGCCTGAGGCTATCGACCTTTCAATGCTCTGGCTCAACAGATTGACCACAAAAAAGCGCCAGTTCCGCTAAAGAACTGGCGCTTTGAAATCCCCCGTGCGAGTTGATCAGCTGCTTTGTGGCATTTCACCGTTCGCCAGGCGCTTGTTGATATCGGCGATCACCTCCGGCAAATCGGCAATGGTATCGATCATGTAGTGAGGACGAGAGCCTTCGAACATCCCGTGGATACGCGTGCGCTCGCTGTCTAGCTGGTCGCTGCCGAGGGCGCGAAAACCTTCATAATCCAGGCCCAATGCGTTGCCCGAGCAGATCAGTGCCACGGTCCACATGCCGGCGCGACGACCTTCAAGAATGCCCGGCACCGTGTCATCGATTTTCACGCAGGCCGCGACATCGTCGATCCCCAGGGCGATGACATTGGCCAGTGCCTGTGCCGGCCATGGACGACCGTTCGGAACTTCATCGGTGGCAACAACGTGGTCGGCGATGTAGCCGTTTGTGGCCGCCAGTTCGACCACTTTGTCCATGACCTGTTTCGGGTAACCGGAGCAGGAACCGATCTTGATCCCTTGTTGGCGCAGGAGGGCGATGGTGTCCAGCGCGCCCGGAATCAATGCCGAGTGCTCAGCGATCTTTTCAATCTGCAAAGGCATGAAGCGTTTGTAGATGGCGGTGACGTCATCGTCGGTTGGCGTGCGGCCGAACACCGCGCGATAACGCTCTGCCACTTGCGGCTGGTTGCACAGGGTGCGGATGTGATCCCACTTGCCCATGCCCATCGGACCGCGGGCTTCTTCGATCGACACCTGGACGTCAAACTCGGCGAAGGCCTCGACAAAAATCTGCGTCGGCGCGAAGGAACCGAAATCGACCACGGTGCCGGCCCAGTCGAGGATCGCGGCCTGGAGTTTGGTGGGGTTTGCGTAGTTCATGGTAATCAAATCCTGTCGTTGGAAAAATGATAATCCCTGTAGCGGCAGCCTCGCAGGCTCGGCAACTGCTACAGGGTCGGGAGTCAAATTTCTAAAACTTCCATCTCACGCAACACTTCACCGACCGCCGCCACGGCCGCGTGCATCTCGGCCTGATTAACGTGGCCAATGCAACCGACGCGGAACGTTTCAACCTGGGTCAGCTTTCCGGGATAAAGAATGAAACCCTTGGCTTTCACACGCTCGTAGAACTCCTTGAACTGGTAGCGCGGGTCTTTCGGCGCGTGGAACGTCACGATGATCGGCGCCTGGATCGCGGCCGGCAGGAAGCTGCGCAAGCCCAGACGGGCCATGTCATCCAGCAGCACCTGGCAATTGTTCGCATAGCGTTGATGCCGGGCCGGCAAGCCGCCTTCTTCGTTGTATTGCAAGAGGGCTTCGTGCAGCGCGGCGACCACGTGAGTCGGCGGAGTGAAGCGCCATTGGCCGGTCTTGGCCATGTAGGCGTGCTGGTCGTACAGGTCCATCGCCAGGGAGTGGGAATTGCCGGCGGCATTTGCCAGGGATTCTTTGTGAGCGAACACGAACCCCATACCCGGTACGCCCTCGAGGCATTTGCCCGAGGCGGCGATCAACGCGTCAAACGGCACCTGCTGCGCATCGATCGGCAGGCCTGCGAAGGAGCTCATGGCGTCGATGATCAGGCGTTTGCCGTGCTGCGCAACGACCTGGGCGATGTCGGGCAGCGGGTTGAGGATGCCGGTGCTGGTTTCGCAGTGGATCAGCGCGATGTGAGTAATGCTGGAATCGGCGTGAAGCAGGCGATCCACGTCGGCGGCGGTGGTCGGTTCGTCTTCGGCGGTTTCGAAGGTGCTGAACGAGCGACCCAGTACTTCACAGATTTTCGCCAGGCGTTTGCCGTAGGCACCGTTGATCAGCACCAGGACCTTGCCGTCACGGGGCACCAGGGTGCCGATCGCCGCTTCGACCGCGAAGGTCCCGCTGCCTTGCAGAGGCACACAGTGATGGCTTTCGGCGCCATTGATGATGGTGAGCAGTTGCTCGCACACGCTGGCGGTCAGTTGATTGAACCGGTCATCCCATGAACCCCAGTCGACCATCATGGCCTGGCGAGTGCGGGCCGACGTGGTCAGTGGGCCAGGGGTGAGCAGGATGGGTTCGGCAGTACTCAATCTCGTGTCCTCGTAATCGATGGGGTAAAGCTACGGGGCTTAAATTGCAATTTGCCGTGCTATCAATCAAATTGTTTATTGTTATGCCAGCCATCAGTGAGAATTATTCATGAACTTGTTCCAGCTCCGCGCGTTCGATGCCGTGGCCCGCGAAGGCAGTTTTACCCGGGCTGCTGCGCGGTTGTTCATCAGCCAGCCTGCGGTCACCGGGCACATCAAGGCGCTGGAGGAGCATTACCAGATCAGTTTGCTGCGACGCACGGCACGACGGGTGGAGCTGACGGAGGAGGGGATAAAGCTCGCCGCCATCACCCGGGCGATGTTTGGTCTTGCTGAAGAGGCGCAGGTGATGCTGGAGGCAAATCGACAACTGCTGACCGGGCGTCTGGAGGTGGCCGCGGACGGGCCGCACCTGGTCATGCCGATGCTGGCCAGTTTGCGTGCGAGGTATCCGGGCGTCACGGTGAACCTGCGCTTGGGTAATGCTCAGGAAACGCTGACGGCGCTGTTGTCAGAGCATGCCGACGTGGCGGTGCTGACCGAGGTTGAGCCGCGCAAGGGGCTGCACTTGCAGGCGTTGAGCGAATCGCGAATCTGCGCGCTGGTGCCGGCGGGGCATCCATGGGCGCAGCGTTCCAAGGCCGTTCACATCAAGGAATTGGATCAGGTGATCATGGTGTTGCGTGAGCCGGGCTCGGTGACCCGGAGCACGTTTGATGACGCCTGTGCTCAAGCGAAGGTTAATCCGCGCGTACTGCTGGAGCTGGACAGCCGTGAGGCGGTAACGGAAGCGGTGGCTGCGGAGTTGGGGGTTGGCGTGGTGTCTTCGGTAGAGGTAAGCCACGACCCGAGGGTGGTGGCGGTCACGATTATCGGTGACGGGCTGGCTAACCGGCACCTGATCGGGTGCATGGAGCGGCGTCGCAATTTGCGGTTGATACAGGCGTTTCTGGCGTTGGCCCCCGCAATGAATTGACCGCGGTCCTGTAGGAGCTGCCGCAGGCTGCGATCTTTTGATCTTTTTTTTAACATCCAGATCAAAAGATCGCAGCCTTCGGCAGCTCCTACAGGGGATCTGTATTGATCCAGATGCAGGGTTCGACTTAGCGATTGATTAACCAGTCAAACAGCAGATCGCTATTGCCATTGTGTTGCGGCGCAGGCTTCGGCTGCCGGGGTAGTCTGCTACCTGCACACATCACCGGGCGATCCGGGTCGCTGTCGAGAAAACTGACGAATACGTCAGTACCGGCTTTCGGCAGTCCGACAAAGTTCGAGTGAGCGTCCGGTGTCGCGCAGACGATGGGCACCCACATGCCGTCGGGCTCTTCCGGGTCGGGTTCGGACGTTGGCCACAACAAGACCTGAACGCGACCTTGATCATCCCGTGTGGCGGGTTGTCCTGGACAGCCAAGTACGCGCGCGGGCTGATACCCGGGAATGCGGGTTTTGGCCCGCGTGACTGGCGGCCGGAAAACCGTTGACCAGGGAATGGCGGTGAATTGATTGTGGTAACTCGCGGCAATGCTGTCCTGGGCCAGAATCGAAGGATGCTGCCCGTGGTGCCGGACCTCGGTGAGCAGCCACTGATCGTTGAAGCTCATGATGGGATGCTCTGAGACCTGGACAATCCGTGCGCTGCGCAATGCAGGCTGTGTGCTTTCACCGTGGATTTGCTGCGGTGTGCAGCGCAGGCGCTCCAGTTCCCGTTGGCTGCATTGCTGGTGATGAACCTGCTCGGGAGTGGACAGAACGGCAGTTTGCGATGCCTTGGCGAAGGCGTGGTTGGCGGCATCGCCGAGCGTGTCGGGTATACCGCGATTTTTCGCCTGCCGTTGTGCGTGCGTGTGCAGGGCATCGTGGCGCTGATACAAACGCGTAATTGCCGACGCCGCGTTTAAGTCATCCACTTCATTTTGGAAAGGCGACAATTGCGGGTCCTGAGGGAAGCTCAGGCCGTCATCGGCCAGCACCAGCACGTGACCGTTCCGGTGATGTTCGAAGTGAAAGTGGATGCCTTCTTCTTCGCACAGTCGCTTCAACAGGGCCAGATCACTTTCCTCGTACTGAATGCAAAAAGGTCGGGGTGGGTACTGGCCGTTCAGCTCGATGCGATAGCTCTCTTCGGGCAGTTCATTTTGCTCCAGTAATTGACGCAGGATGGTCGGCACGTCGAGGTGATGAAACACCCGGCGGCAGGTGTCTGATTCCAGCCTTTGAAGGTAGGGAACCACTGTCAGCGTGTAGCCGATCTGAAGCGATCCATGATGCTCGCGTGTGGCGCTGTGGACACTGCCATGAATCCCGTCGCCATTCCCCAGATCGAGAAAAACCGGCTTTCGCAGCAGCCTGCCGAAGTCCATGGCCGGTGCCATGGCAATCACCTCAATCTCGAAACGATAGAGCTGGTTGAGTCCTTCATAACCCTTGAACCGCACTGCCTGAAGCGTCAGATCGCCCTCCAGGAGAGTGAGCGTGAAGGGGCTTTCCTTGTCGTTATGCATAGGGCGCGCTTGTGCTGTGAGTACGGATGCAGAGGGTACGAAACCGCAGCAGATTAGGGATGCGGCAATCGACTTTTCAGAATCGCCCTACAACCCTCGGTGAAGAAGCCGATCTGTCTGTCGGTGAAGGTGGAATTTTTGGTCGATTGCCAACTTTAGGCCGTATAAACTTGCGCAAAGCGTCGGCCAATAGATGTCTCGGCGCCACAGATAAGAGAGTGAGTAATGGGCGCACAGTGGAAGGTTAAACACAAAGAAGCGGCATCTAACGCCAAAGGGAAGATTTTCGGCAAACTGGTGAAAGAAATCACCATCGCTGCGCGTAACGGTGCCGATGTGACAACCAACGCGCACTTGCGCCTGGTGGTTGAACAGGCCAAAAAAGCTTCGATGCCCCGTGAAACCCTGGAGCGGGCGATCAAGAAAGGTTCGGGCCAGCTCGGCGAGACGGTGCAGTACCATCGCGTAACGTATGAAGGGTTCGCGCCGCACCAAGTGCCCCTGATCGTTGAATGCGTGACCGATAACATCAACCGCACGGTCGCTGAAATCCGCGTTGCGTTCCGCAAGGGCCAACTGGGCGCTTCGGGTTCGGTGTCTTGGGACTTCAACCATGTTGGCATGATCGAGGCGTCCCCGGACAGCCCTGACGCCGATCCGGAAATGGCCGCTATTGAAGCGGGTGCCCAGGATTTCGAGCCAGGCGAAGAAGAGGGGACCACCTTGTTCCTGACCGAGCCGGCGGACCTTGATGCGGTGCAGAAAGCGTTGCCGGAGCAGGGCTTCACGGTGTTGTCGGCAAAACTGGGCTATCAGCCGAAGAACCCGGTCAGCGGTTTGAGCGACGAGCAAATGGCCGAAGTCGAAGCCTTCCTCGAAGGCCTGGATAACCATGATGACGTGCAGGACATGTTTGTCGGGTTGGCGGGTTGATTTGAGCTGTATGCAATGACAAATGTGGCGGGGGAACTTGCTCCCTCGCCACAGGTTATGGGGTCACCTTAACTCCCGTACAACGTCACTGAACCCAGGTCGAGCCAGCACGTCCGGCTGACAGCAACGCTGCTGTAAATCCTCCAGCTGCCCACGGCTTTCATCGCTCAATCCTGAGTCGATCCGCTCCAGCAACTCCCCTAGCAGAACCCCGAACGCGCGCACTTCAATCCGTTGCAATGCCCGGCTGTCGGGACTGTCCGTGGTCGCGTGAAAAGACGCTGCACCAAAGTCTCCCAGCAGACAATCACCTTGATCATTGCAAAGAATATTGTGGCCATAGAGGTCGCCGTGAGTGATGCCGTGTCGATGCAGGTGTTCGGCCACCGACGCAACGCCCTTGGCGATACGCAAGGCAACGTCCGCGCTGAAACGGGCATCGTCGGCATACACATCACGGGTGCAGGACTCAAGGCTCGGCAGCCCGGCGAGATTGCGGAAACTCGGCTCGATCAGCTCCATCACCAACCCGGCTTGCGCCTGTGGATGCCCGGTGATTCGTCCTGCGACCCGGATCAGGTTCGGATGAACTCCAGCGGTGATGCAGGCATTCATTTCGTGCAACGGCGAGCCATCGCTGGTCATCTCGCCCTTGTAGAGCTTGACCGCGACCTGGGTCGCAGATGTGCCCGCACGCTGCCACGTGGCTCGATGAATGACCCCTGATGCCCCTTCGCCAAGCTGCTGCTCCAGGTGCAGCGATGACCAGGGGATGCTCGCGGTCGCTTCAAGGGCCGCCGCGTCGGCCTCGGTCTCCAGCGGGTTGCCGGCGAAGGCCAGCCACGTCAGGCGGGGCAGCGTGAGCAGCCAGTCGGGAAGCACTTCGAGCTGGTTGGCAGCGATGCGGATCAGTTCGAGTCGATGGCACTGGCGCAGGCTTTCGGGCAACTGCTGCAAGCGGTTACCCGCCAGCATGAGTTTTTGCAGGTATGGGCGTTCACCCAGCTCGGTCGGTAATTCGCTGATGCAGTTGTCGGTCATGATCAGCCAGCGCAACAACGGTGGCAATGCGGCGCCCGGCACCTGTTCAATGTGGTTGGCCTTGAAACCGACCATGGTCAGCGCGGCGCAACGGCCCACGCAGGCGGGCAGTTCCGTGAACGCATTGTCCGAGCAGAACAGTACGCGCAAACGTGTCAGGCGGTGCAGATCATCCGGCAGTTGGCTCAGGGCATTGCCGCTGAGGTTGAGCACCTCCAAGGTATCCGCCAGGTCGAAGATTTCCCGGGGGAACTCCGTCAGGCCGCAGGCGAGGTCCAGTCGGGTAGCGCCTGCCAGTGTTCCGGCGCGCAGTTGGGCAAGGGTGTCCATGAACGGGGTTCGCTATTGATCGAGGGAAGGGCGTAGAGGCCTGAAGATGGGCGACATGATAGCGGGAAAAATGTGGCGCCTGTCAGGCCGTTATCGCTAGCAGGCTAGCTCCCACAGTGATCGAGTTGTCTGGGCGGACGCGGTCAACGGTGGGAGCTAGCCTGCTAGCGATGACGGCACCAGCCACACCAAAGAATACAGATCAAACGATACCCTTGACCTCCACCAACTGCCCCAACCGACTACGCGTCCGCGCCAGATCAATCGCCTCTCCCTCCAGGCTTTCACGCAACGACTGCTGGCCAAGCAAGGTCAGGTGCTTGTCCTGATCGTACAAAACGTCAACCAGATTGATGAACCGCTGCTGCGCCGCAATGGACGCATCGGCCAGGCTGGGCAGCGCGACGATGATCCAGTGATCAAACCGTCGGCACAGCTCCAGATAGTCCATCACCGCCGTGGGCTGGTCACACAGATCGGCAAAGGTAAAACCGACCGAGCGCCCTTCGCAGTATCGGGCTTGAAGGTGTCGGGTTCCGACGGGCAGCTTGATCGGCGGCGTATCACTATCGGGCAGGTTCAGTGCCTGACGCTGCCGTGTCGTGTCTGGCCAAAGGTACTGACCTTGAGTGAAAAGCTGTTGAGCGTGGGTTCTTGCCTGGCTGCGGTAATCGTGCGGCCCACCGACTTCCATGACCTGCATGCGCGCGTTGATCAGGTCGATCACCGGTTTGAACCGCGCGTGGTAAAGCGGGTTCGGCAGCAAACCTTCCGGAGGGTAATTGGAGGTGACCAGCAGCAGGATGCCCCGCTGGAAAAGCGCTTTGAACAGTCGCGTGATGAGCATCGCATCGCCGATGTCATGGACGTGAAATTCGTCGAAACACAGCACCCGGCAATCGCTCAGCAGTTCATCGAGGGTGAGCTCCAGGGCGTCGGGCCGGTCACGATGGTTGAACAGGCCCTGATGCAGCTGAGCGAAGAACTCATGGAAGTGCAGCCGGCGTTTTTCCGCGAACGGGATGGCCTGGAAAAATCCGTCGAGCAACCAGCTCTTTCCACGCCCGACGGCGCCATGCAGGTAAAGTCCGGGAAGGGGTTTCGCGAAGGCGCCCAGCAACGCCGCGGCGTGCTGTGCCATGCAGTCGATCACGCGCTGCTGACTGTGGCTGAGGGTGTAACCCTGGGCGTGCGCCTTGTGGCGGAAGTAGTCATGAACAAGCCGACCGCTGGCGTTGCTGGTGGAAGCATTCGAGGCTTTGCCCAGCAAGCGGCGCAGCACAGGCCAGCGTGATGTGAGTCGCGGACGGTTAGGTGGTCGAACGGCCACTGTGATAGCACTCTGTGATGGTCAGGCCGTCGCCCCAAGCGGCGACGGCACAGTTTAACCAAATAGAGATTTTTCCTTCCAGTCACTCCGAGCCTTGCCGCGAGCCATTGGACAGAAATCTGCGGATGCATACCACGCTCGCGACCCTGTCGGTTGGGGCGGGTTCAGAACTGTACGGTCTGCTTGAGCATTTGCGCCGCTGAGGTGTCGCTCGGGCTGACCATTGCATAGTTGTAGCCGGCGCCCGACCAGTACTCGGCCTGCAGCTCGCCGTCGTGGCGACTGCCCCTGGGCAGGAAGAGGTTTTTGGGGCCAGGTGGGCGTACGTAAAAGCTGATTTTCTGCCCCTCGGGGTTTTCGTAGACCACCATCGCCGCGGGTCCCTGGTCGGTGCTGAGCAACCGTCCGCTGACCGGTTTGAACCCTGCGCTCGCAAGGTTCGGCAGGCGGTTGGCCCGGGTGAAATAGCGGTCAAGCCAACCTTGTACATCGCCATCGTCGCTGACCTTGAAATCCGCCGGCAAAATGCCTTGCTGCGCAAACAGACGGTACGCCTGCAGGGCATCGGTCATGGGTGCCTGGGCACTGACTAGGGTCATCTCGCGGGCCTGCCAGCCACTGAACCCGCCGACACTGACGGCAATCAGCAGCACAGCGGCGCTCGCCAGATGACGGCGCGATTGTCGTTTGACTCGCTGGCGAATCATTGAGGGTGTGAGTTGCGGATTGACCGGTTGCTGCAACAAGCCGCTCAAACCTGCCCGCAGTTGCTGAGCGTCCCGCTGCCAGGCACGCACAGTGGCTGCCACTTCGGCATTGCTTGCCAGAAAAGTCTCCACCAGACGACGGTCATCGTCGCTGAGCTGGTGGTCGATGTAAGCGTGCAGGTCACGCTCGCTTGGGGGCATGCTGATCATTTAAGTCTCCGCAAAGCAGGGCGGATGATTTCACCCTCGCTGAGGTGGCGCAACGCTTGGCGGGCGCGGGACAGACGGGACATCACGGTGCCAATGGGCACGCCGAGAATTTCGGCGACCTCTTTATAGCTCAGGCCTTCTACCGACACCCAAAGCAGCAGCGCGCGCTGTTCAGTGGCGAGTTGGTCGAAGGCCTGGAGGGTGGATTGGGCGATCACGGTGCGTTCCGCCGATGGCTGCGAGTCATCACGACCGGTGAAGAATTCGAGCATTCGCGCGTATCGCCGGGTGCGCCGATGCGTATCGAGAAACTGTCGATACAGAATCGAAAACAACCAGGCGCGCAGATCACCTTCGGGGCGTTTGTCGTTCCAGCGCGACAACGCTCGCTCCAGGCTGGCCTGCACCAGGTCATCGGCGCTGCTGGGGTTGCGCGTGAGCGAAAGCGCAAACCGCCGCAGTCTGGGAATGATTTCACTCAGTTGTTCGTCGATATCGCTCATGAATTTCTAACCAGTCACTACGCTCTGTGAATGGGAGACGTCCGGCATTGGAGGTTATTCCACGCCTGAACAAATAAATACCGGGCAATGGAATAAACCGCCTGGGCGTTCGTCTGCTTGATTCTTCTCACTTGTGGCCGATGGCCCTGGAGTCATTCATGGTAGATCGCTCAACACCGCCCACTCGACCACCGCTGAGTGCTGCAAGCCTGATGTTTCGTCTGGCCGGTATCGCCGTGGTCGTCGCGGTCGTGGCCGGGGCTTTTGCCTACGTCAACGGCACGTTTGACCCACAACGGCTGACGCCGAAAAAGTTGATCAATGTTCTGGAAACCAACAACGGCGTGCATCCGGGGTTCCGGCGAAACCACTCCAAAGGCGTGTGTGTGATCGGCCATTTCGAGAGCAGCAGCGAGGCGCGCAATTACTCCACTGCGCAGGTGTTCAATGAAGAGCGCACCCCTGTGGTGGGTCGTTTTGCCTTGCCGGCCGGCAACCCGTATGCCCCGGACAACAGCGTGCCGATCCGCAGCATGGCCCTGCGCTTCACCCAGGCCAACGGCCAGCAGTGGCGCACCGGGATGAACAGCATGCCGGTGTTCCCGGTGGGTACCCCTGAAGCGTTCTACCAATTTCAACAAGCCCAGTCTCCCGTCCCGGCCACCGGCAAACCGGACCCGGCGGCAGTCCCGGCGTTTTTCGCTTCACACCCGGAAGCCATACCTTTCCTGACATGGGTTAAACCGGCCAAGCCTTCCGCCAGCTACGTGACGGAAACCTATAACAGCGTCAATGCGTTCTACCTGGTCAATGCCGCCGGGCAACGTCAGGCCGTGCGCTGGAGCATGGTGCCGGTGGCGCAGGATGCGGCGGGTGCGACGGCACCGGCGGGTGGGGATTTCCTGGAGAAAGACCTGGTCCAGCGAATCGCCGCAGGACCGTTGCGCTGGCAGCTGAACATCACGCTGGCTGACCCGGGTGACCCGGTGAACGATGCCAGCAAGCCCTGGCCTGACGGGCGCAAAGTGCTGAACGCGGGCACGCTGGTGCTCGAAAGCACCCAGCCGCAGCTCAATGGCGAATGCCGCGACATCAACTATGACCCGCTCGTATTGCCTGCCGGCATCGAAGGTTCGGACGATCCATTGCTCGCCGCTCGTTCCGCCGGGTACGCCAGTTCCTATCTGCGACGCACCAGCGAAGTCAGCCAGTTGCCCGCCGCCAAACAGGAGGCTCAACAATGAGCACTCAACCGAACCATTTCGCACCGTTGGCGCGGCTGCTGCATTGGCTGATGGCACTGATGGTCATCGCGATGCTGTTTATTGGCGCGGGCATGGTCGCCTCGGTGTCAGAGCGTCATGAGTGGCTGATCCATCTGCACAAACCCTTGGGCATCGCCATTCTGCTGCTGGTCATCGTGCGCCTGGTGGTGCGGTTTTCCACCCGGCAGCCGCCATTGCCCGCGGATTTGCCGGGATGGCAGGTGTTGGCGGCCAAGGCATCTCATGTGTTGCTGTACGCCTTGATGCTGATCTTGCCGTTGCTGGGCTGGGCCATGATCTCGGCGGCGGGTGACCCGGTGATGCTCAGCAGCTCGTTGCAATTGCCGTCGATCGTGCCGGCCAACGCCCAGGTGTTTTCGATCTTGCGCAAGGCACACGGTTACTTGGCGTATCTGCTGTTTCTGACCGTACTGCTGCATTTGGCGGCAGCGTTGTTCCACGGTTGGGTGCGCCGCGACGATGTGCTGGACAGCATGCTGCGGGGCAAGGATCGCGTTTGATTTCTTAGCCACGTCGAATCTGAGGAGATACACACTTTTGCAGGCGCTGCCGCAGGCTGCGATCTTTTGATCTTGTTATGAGATCAAAATCAAAAGATCGCAGCCTGCGGCAGCTCCTGCATGGTTAGGGTAACGCCACTTCTGCACGTTTGCTTCTGGGGGCGAGCGTGCTCCACCAATAGATCAACGCCACAGCGTTGATCCCTGCACCCAGCAAACACACCCCGAGCCAGCCACCCCAGGCATACATCGCCGTCGAGCCGATCGAGCCCAAGGCGCTGCCTATCGAATAGAACAGCATGTAACCGGCGGTGAGTCGGCTTTGGGCTTCCGGGCGCACGCTGTAGATCATGCTCTGGCTGGTGACGTGCACGGCCTGTAAACCCAGGTCCAGCGTGATTACGCCCAGCAACAAAGCCCATAACGAAGATTGAGTAAAGGCAATCGGCAGCCAGGAAGCCAACATCAACAACAGGGAACAGCCGCTGGTCCATTGGCCCCAACCCCGATCAGCCAGGTGCCCGGCGCGAGCGGCTGCCAGCGCACCGGCGGCACCCGCCAGGCCGAACAATCCGATCTGTGTATGGGACAGCGACAGCGGCGGGGCGCTTAGCGGTAGCACCATCGGCGTCCATAACACCATGGCGCTGGCGAAGGTCAGCAGCGCTAGAATCGCCCGTTGACGAAGTACGGGCTCTTCCTTGAACAAGGTGAAAACCGAGCCGAGCAGCGCGCCGTAAGAACTGTCGGGCTGCCTGTTCTCGTGCTTGGGCAGCACGCGAAACAACAGCAGCGCCATGGCCAGGGTCAAGCCTGCCGACAACAGATACACCGAGCGCCACCCCGCCAGATCCGCCATGCCGCCGGCCACTGTACGGGTCAGCAAGATGCCGACGACGATGCCGCTGGTGACCACGCCCACCACGCGCCCTCGCTGCGCCGGGAGTGCCAATGTCGCGGCGTAAGCCACCAGGACCTGCGTCACCACCGCCAGTAACCCGGTCAACGTCATCCCGATCAACAGCCAGGTGCTGTTCGACGCGCACGCAATCATCAACAAAGCCAGGGCCGACAGCAGTGTTTGCGTGAGGATCAGCCGTCTGCGATTGAGCAGATCCCCGAGTGGTACCAACAGCAACAGACCCGCGCCGTACCCGACCTGGGTCAGTGTGACGACAATGCCGATGGTTGCCGGGTCCATCGCAAACGCGGCGGCCATGGCATCGAGCAGGGGTTGTGCGAAGTAAACGTTACCGACTGCCAGTCCGCAGGCGACAGCGAACAGCAGCACCACGGCGCTGCTGAGTACATGATGATCAGGCTTCATGCCGAACTCCCAATGTGGTTTCATTTTAAAACCAGTTGTACGGTAGGGAATCTGGTTTTATATTGCAACCACATTTGTTTCAGTGGATTCGGACATGGTTAGACGTATAAGCGAGGAAGACGCCGAATGCCCGGTCGCACGATCCGTGGAAGCCATCGGCGATGGCTGGTCGTTGCTGATCGTGCGCGATGCCTTTGACGGCATTTGCCGGTTCGGTGAGTTCCAGCGCAGTCTGGGCATGGCCAAGAACATTCTGTCGGTGCGTTTGCGCGCACTGGTGGCCCACGGAATTTTCGATCTGGTGCCGGCCTCGGATGGCAGCGCTTATCAGGAATATGTGCTGACTGAGAAGGGCAAGGGCTTATTCCCGCTGATCATCGGATTGCGGCAGTGGGGGGAGGCGTTTTTCTTTAAGGAAAGGGAGGCGCATTCGCGGCTGGTTGACCGCGAACACGGTCTGCCGCTGCGGCCCCTGGAGCTGCGTGCCGAGGATGGGCGGTTGCTGGGGCCGGAGGATTGTGTGCGAATCGCTGCCGATTGAACGGCAAAAGATCGCAGCCTGCGATCTTTTGATCTTTCAATGTGTAAACAGGATCAGCGCAGGGTATCGACCATGTCCGCCACGGTGGTCAACACATCCTTGCCCAACTGCTTCGAACGTTTCCCCGACCAACCCGTAATCGGGTTAGGCGCATCATTGTTGTCCTTGAAGGGCATTTCCAGGGTCAGCGACAGGCAGTCGAATTTTTCGCCGACGCTGTTGCACGCCAGGGTCATGTTGGCCTCGCCCGGCTTGTCCCGGGTGTAGCCGTGTTTGGTCTGGAAGTCTTTGGTTAAATGCTTCAGATGATCGCGGAAGCGGGTTTCGAGCTGCTCGATCCTTGGCGTATAACCGGGATTGCCTTCGCAACCGGCGGTGAACACGTAAGGGATTTCTTCATCACCATGGATGTCGAGGAACAGGTCGACGCCATGTTTTTCCATCTGCTGCTGAACGAACAGCACTTCCGGGCTCATCTCCTGGCTGGCGCTCTGCCACGCGCGGTTCAGGTCCTGGCCCATTGCATTGGTGCGCAGGTGGCCATGGAAGGCGCCGTCCGGGTTCATGTTCGGGACCAGATAAAGGTCGGCGCTGGCCAGCAGTTTGCTCAACACGGGATCGTCGTGATGCTCCAGACGCTCGATCACGCCTTCCATGAACCATTCGGCCATGTGCTCGCCCGGGTGTTGCTGGGCAATCATCCAGACCTTGCGCCGGCCCTCGGCACCGGTGCCTTTGCGCAGCAGCTGAATGTCCCGGCCTTCGACGCTCTTGCCGGTGGCCAGCAGTTCGGTGCCGGCCTTGGTCAGCGCCTGCTCGATCAACCAGTCATGGCGGCCACGGCTGTAGGGTTCGAAGTAAGCGAACCAGGCATGGGTGGCGGTGGTTTCGAGGCTGAAGCGCAGGCAGTCGCCTTCGAAAATGGTCGGCACCCGGAACCAGTTGACGTGGTCGTAGGAGGCGACGGCCTGGTAACCATCCCAGGCTTTGTTGTAGGAAGATTTGCTGGCATTGCTCAGGCGAAACCAGTGCTCCTGACCGACGTGCAAGCCACTGGCCTTGAAGTGGAACCACTGGAAATGCGGGCTGCGCGTGTCGGGCCTGATGGCCAGGAGCGCGTGAAGCGGATTGCTGATATCCAGCACTTCAATGTTGCCGCTGTCGAAGTTTGCGCTGATGTCAAAAGAGGATTTAGCCACGGCCATCGTCGATTCCTGAATATGATTTTTATGGCAGGTACTTTACACGCTGGGAAGCGCTCAGGCGGGTAGAAAAAATCCCCCCGATCATCTGATGCAGTGGGCGCCCGCTCTGGCCACTTGTGCATCATGTTCGGCTTTCACGCCGGACACCCCCACCGCGCCGATGACCTGGCCATCGACAATGATCGGCACGCCGCCCTCCAGTGAAGTGAGCAGGGGGGCGGACAAAAACGCAAAGCGCCCACCGTTGACCATCTCCTCATAGTCGGTTGATTCGCGCCGGCCCAGGGCGGAGGTGCGAGCCTTTTGGGTGGCGATGTAGGCGCCTATCGGGGCGCACCCGTCGAGGCGTTCGAGCGCCAGGGGATGACCGCCGTCGTCGACGACGACAATGGTCACGGCCCATTGATTGTTCTGGGCTTCAGTGCGGGCGGCGGTGAGGATCTGGCTGACTTCGGTCTGGCTCAACACGGCTTTGCTTTTCATGTGAATCTCCAGTGGTCGGTCAAGGCAACGCGGCTTCGACCAGTTCGATCCAGTGCCGAACGGGGGTTCGACCTGCACCATCCAGGTGGGACTGACAGCCGATATTGGCCGTGACGATGACGTCAGGGTGGCCGCTCTCCAGGGCATTGAGTTTGTTATCGCGCAATTGTCTGGACAGTTCAGGTTGGGTGATCGAATACGTGCCCGCCGAACCGCAGCACAAATGGCTGTCGGGCACGGCGGTAAGGTTGAAGCCTAGTCGAAGCAGGACCGCTTCAACGGCGCCGCCGAGTTTTTGTGCGTGCTGCAACGTGCAGGGGCAATGGAAAGCCAGGCGTTGTTCACTGTGTACAGCGAGTTTTTCCAGCGGCTCATCGCTTAGTACTTCAACCAGATCCTTGGCCAGGGCACTGACTTTTTTCGCCTTGTCGGCATACGCCGGATCGTTTTCGAGCAAATGCCCGTAGTCCTTGATGAAGGCACCACAACCGCTGGCGGTTTGCACGATGGCTTCGGCGCCGTTTTCGATGCTCGGCCACCAGGCATCGATGTTGCGTCGGGCGCGGTCCAGCCCCGCGGACTGAGCATCCAGGTGATAGTCCACCGCACCGCAGCATCCGGCCTCCCGCGCTGGCGTGATGCTGATGCCCAATCGATCCAGGACCCGCGATGTCGCCGCATTGGTATTGGGCGACAGGCCGGGCTGAACGCAGCCTTCGAGTATCAGAACCTGCCGAGCGTGGCGCGTAGTCGGACGTGGTTTGGCGGGTGCCATGTTGCGCGGCAATTTGACTCGCAGGCTGTCGGGCAGCAGGGCGCGGAACACCTGACCACTGTTGACCAGCCCCTTGAACAGACCCGGATTGGGCACGACACCACGCAGTCCCTCGCGCAGCAGCCGTTGGCCGAGTGGGCGCGGCACCGCTGCATCGACCACCGCACGGCCGATATCCAGCAGGTTGTGATAGTCGACGCCGGACGGGCAGGTGGTTTCGCAGTTGCGGCAGGACAGGCAGCGATCAAGGTGCTGTTGGGTTTTCTGCGTGACCTCGTTACCTTCCAGCACTTGCTTGATCAGGTAGATGCGGCCCCGGGGGCCATCCAGTTCATCGCCGAGCAATTGATACGTCGGGCAGGTGGCATTGCAGAAACCGCAGTGCACGCACGAGCGCAGGATACTTTCTGCTTCTTCGGCACGGGGTAGCTGGCGGGCGTGTTCGCTCAAGGTGGTCTGCATGGCTCAAAGCTCCGCATACAGGCGTGCGGGGTTGAAGATTCCCCGAGGATCGAGTTGTTGCTTGAGATTCCGGTGGTAACGCATCAATGATGCCGTCAACGGTTGGAACGGGCTGTCGATCAGGCCATGGCTGTAGCAGGTCACATGCCCGCCGACTTCCTCGACAACCTGGCGAATGAACGCCGCGTCGCCGTCGGATTTGAGCCAGCGTTGCGCACCGCCCCAGTCGATGATTTGCGTGCCCGGCAGGGAAAGCCGGGGCGTGTTGTGGGGGACGGACAGTCGCCAGAGCGGCTGGACTTCATCGAAAAAGCTCAAGCGCTGTTCATTGAGATCCGCCCAATAGGAAGAATCCAGCGGCTCACCGCCCAAGCGGTCATGCGCCGCCGTCACCGAACCTTCGCCGCCCTCCAGTCGCAAGTGCAGACGCTGACCGTCGTGGCACGCGGCGCTGATCGGCAAGGGTTGTTGGCCCCATTCCGCCAGGCGCAGCAAGGCGCGGTCGCTGTCCATTTCCAGGCTGATGCTCAAGCATTGGCGCGGTTTCGGCAGGACTTTGAGCGAGACTTCGCTGATCACCCCAAGGGCGCCAAAGCTGCCGGCCATCAGCCGCGACAGGTCGTAACCGGCCACGTTCTTCATCACCTCGCCACCAAAGCGCAAATGCTTGCCATGGCCGGTGATGACGCGAGTGCCCAGGACAAAATCCCTGACCGAGCCTGACCATGGCCGCCTTGGTCCCGACAACCCGCTGGCGATCATGCCGCCCACCGTCGCGCCTTCGCCAAAGGAAGGCGGTTCGCAGGGCAGCATCTGTTGCGCGACGTCCAATGCTTCAGTGAGCTGCGACAAAGGCGTGCCGCACCGTGCGGTGATGACCAGTTCAGTCGGGTCATAGCTGACAATGCCCCGGTGGGTGCGCGTGTCGAGGACTTCACCGGCGACGATGCGCCCCAGGAACGCTTTGCTGTTTGAGCCTTGAATGCGCAATGGTGTGGCGTTCTGCAGCGCCTGATTGACCTGTTCCAGCAGCGCGCGGCTGTCATCGAAATCCTGTTCGCTGCGCATCAGAATCGCTCCAGTTCGGGGAAGGGCAACTGCCCCATGTGAACGTGCATGGCGCCGAACTCGGCGCAGCGGTGCAGGGTTGGAATGTTCTTGCCAGGATTGAGCAAACCGTTCGGATCGAACGCGGCCTTGACGGCATGGAACACGGTCAATTCATCGCTGTTGAACTGCGCGCACATCTGATTGATTTTCTCCCGACCCACGCCATGCTCGCCGGTAATGCTCCCACCGACTTTCACGCACAACTCCAGGATCTTGCCGCCCAGGGCTTCGGCGCGATCAAGCTCGCCCGGTTGATTGGCATCGAACAGGATCAGCGGATGCATGTTGCCGTCACCGGCATGGAACACGTTGGCCACGCGCAGATCGTATTCGGCCGACAACGCTGCAATCGCCTGCAGCACGCCCGGCAACTCACGGCGGGGAATGGTGCCGTCCATGCAGTAGTAGTCCGGAGACAGTCGACCCACCGCCGGGAACGCATTCTTGCGTCCGGCCCAGAAGCGCACCCGTTCGGCCTCGTCTTTGGCGAGCCTCACTTCGGTGGCCCCGGCCTGTTCCAGCACCTGGCGCACGCGGTCGCAATCCTCGTGCACGTCCGCTTCAACGCCGTCGAGTTCACACAGAAGAATGGCCTGGGCATCGACTGGATAACCGGCGTGAATGAAATCTTCGGCGGCACGAATCGCCAGGTTATCCATCATCTCCAGTCCGCCGGGAATGATGCCCGCGGCGATGATGTCTGCGACCGCGCGACCGGCTTTCTCGACAGAGTCGAACGCCGCCAGCAGCACTTTGGCGGTCTGCGGCTTGGGCAGCAATTTGACCGTGACTTCGGTGATGACCCCGAGCATGCCTTCGGAACCGGTGAACAACGCCAGCAGATCGAAACCCGGGGAGTCGAGTGCATTCGAGCCCAGCGTCAGGTGTTCACCGTCGACCGTCAGGATCTCGACCTTGAGCACGTTGTGCACAGTCAAACCGTACTTCAGGCAATGCACGCCACCGGCGTTTTCCGCAACGTTGCCGCCGATGGAACAGGCGATCTGTGAGGAAGGGTCCGGCGCGTAATAAAGTCCATAAGGGGCAGCGGCCTGGGAGATGGCCAGATTGCGCACACCCGGTTGAACCCGTGCGGTGCGGGCGGCAGGGTCGATCTGCAGAATGTTGTTGAAGCGCGCCATCACCAGCAATACGCCTTTTTCCAGGGGCAATGCACCTCCGGACAAACCGGTTCCGGCGCCACGGGCGACGACCGACACGCGTCGTTCATGGCAGACCTGGAGTACAGCTTGTACTTCGTCCAGGTGACGCGGCAGAACGACCAGTAAAGGCGTGGTGCGATAGGCTGACAGCCCGTCGCACTCGTAAGGTTTGAGTTCTTCCTGCTGATGCAGGATCTCCAGATTCGGCAGTCGCGTTTGCAGTGCGTGCAACAGCGCGCTTTTATCAACGTCGGGCAGGACACCGTCGACGCGTTCGTCGTAGAGGATGTTCATAGGCGGTTCACGACACTCCTTTGTTTTTATAAGAGGCCTGTCGCTTTCATCATTGGCCGCACGCGTCCAACTGTCTATCGGTTGTTGGGCCAATAGAAACAGTTTTTGATGAGGTATTTTGAAGTGCGCGTGGGAATCGCAGGTAAAACAGCGGCTTATGAGCCTGTGAACGTAAGCGGTTTTGGTGCTGCTGGAGAGGGGTGAAACGGGGGGCGTCTTCCTTGACGCCGACGCAGCTTAGAGACTGTGCGATTGATTCTCAAGTGCTAATTTTCATTAGTTTGGGCCAATGTAGCCGGGCTTCTCTTGCCAACGGATATTCTTTTGATATCATCCGCGCCATCGAATTTGTAACACGTAAAGACTTCATTAGCCTGAAGCCATAAGCCGGTTTAACCGGCAAAAAAAAGACCCGGCAAAAAGCCGGGTCAAAAACCGTGATTAGCCTGATGAGGAGATAGTCCAGGAGACCGACCTAAGGCCTCTTGGTCCATCGACTGATCTCGCGATCAGCTGATGCAATAATAATCATTCTCGTTTGCAAGTCAAATGATTTTACCTGCCCGATGGGAATATTCTTTCCCGTCGTCGTCCGTGTCTTTCCTTTTTATTTGATCTGATCAGACTTGAGTGCACGGTCAACCATGGCCCTTGCCATGTCGATCATGTGGACCGTCGAGAACGCAAGATCGCGGCTGGCGCCTTGCAGATTGCTGGCGGATTCGTAGGCAATCGCAGCCGCACACCGCATCAAGTCCGAAGCGTGGACCAGCGCTTCTTCGCCGCTGATGCTGCGGTTTACATCGAAAAAGCGTTCTTCAGTCACCTCATCCAGAACAGCGGGTTTCAAGTAATAGTCCAGTGCCCGCTGCGCAGCGGCGCTGCCTTGCGGAGAGTTCAGGGTTGTGTCGAGCATGCCGGGGGCTTCGATGCCGGGTAAGGTCATGGTGTTTGTAGACTCCGTAGTAGGTTCAGATCCCTGAATAAATCCTAATACGTTATGTATTTGTTACAAGAACTGAAATAATACAAGTTGTGTTTTGCAGCCAGGCAGGAGCCGCCGTATCGTGCCGAACATGGATAAATGGATTGAATTGGTCAAGGCCAAGATGAGTGACCTCAACATCACTCAAGAGATACTCGCTGAACGTCTCGGGATGTCCCAGGGTGGAGTGGGGCACTGGCTGAAAAAACGCCGCCAGCCGAGCATTGAAGACATGAATCGGGTCTTGCAGGCACTGGGGTTGGAGTTTCTCGAGGTGGCGATGGTCATCAGAGAAACCGAGGCTTCAGAAGATGACGAGCTGTCTCTGACGCAGAAATATAACCCTTACTTCCGCTACCCGGTCAGTGACTGGCGGGAAACGGGACACGTGCGTGATGGTGAGTTGCCGGTGTACGGCGAGAGGCGTTTCGAGCTGTCCGATTACCATGCTCGAGAGGGGGCGTTCTGGCTGAGGGTCGAGGGCGACGCCATGACAGCACCCAGCGGCCTCAGTATCGGCGAGGACATGTTGATTCTGGTGGACCCTAACGTCGAAGCGATCCCCGGCAAACTGGTGATCGCCCGGTGGCCGAGCAGCGCCAGCGCGACCTTTCGCAAGCTGGTTGAAGAGGGCGGTCAGCGTTACCTGGTCCCGCTCAATCCCACGTACCCGAAAATGCTGTTTACCGATGACTGCCGAATGATCGGCGTGGTCGTACAGGCAACTTTCAAATTCTAATCGGATCGGTCCTGGCAATGCGTAGGACCGATCTTCATTTCACGCGTCTTCCAGCTCGACCAATGCACTGCCTTCGCTGACCATCTCGCCTTCCTGGCAATAAAGCGCCTTGATCACGCCCGCGTGGGGGGCACGGATGCTGTGTTCCATCTTCATGGCTTCAAGCACCACCAGTTGCGCGCCGGCTTCCACCGTTTGCCCGGCTTCCACCAGGACCCGCACGATGCTGCCGTTCATGGGCGCGGTGAGCCCGCCCTGATGGCTGTGGCTGGCCTCGACGGCACTGATCGGGTCGTAGGACTCGATGCGACGCAATTCACCCTCCCATTGCAAGTAGACGATGCCGTCCCGGCGGATCGCCCGATGCTGCAGGCGCATGCCGCCGTGCTCGGTCAGCAGGTGCTCACCCCGAAGCTGCGCCGAGCGCGTATCGCCTAACGTCAGCGCCCGGTCCTGTCCTTCACAGCTCAGGTGCAAAGTAATCTCTTTCGGCAATCCGCAACGCAGGCCTGTGCTGCTGCTCCATGGCGAACTCGGGTCATCAGTGCGCGTAGAAGGTTTCAGGCTTTGGGCGAATGCTTGCCCGGCCGCTTGCCAGAACTCATCACTGAGGTCGGCGGGTGCCGGCAGCAGCTGTTTCTGATAGCGCGGGATAAACCCGGTATCCAGTTCTGCCGCTGCAAAGGCGGGATGGCCGATGATGCGACGCAGAAAATTGATGTTGGTCTTGAGACCACCGATCGCAAACTCATCGAGCATGCTCAGCAAGCGCAACCGCGCCTGCTCCCGGTCTTCACCCCAGGCAATCAATTTGCCGAGCATCGGATCGTAGAAGGGCGAGATCTCATCGCCTTCTTCCACGCCACTGTCGACACGACGACCGGGACCTTCGGCAGATTCGCGATACAACTCCAGACGCCCGGTGGCGGGTAGAAAATCATTGCCCGGGTCTTCTGCGTACAGCCGCACTTCAATCGCGTGGCCGATCAGTGGAACCTGCTCTTGAGTCATCGGCAGCGCTTCACCCCGCGCCACTCGAATTTGCCAGGCCACCAGGTCGAGGCCGGTGATGGCCTCGGTCACCGGGTGTTCCACTTGCAGGCGCGTGTTCATCTCCATGAAGAAGAACTCACCGCGCGCATCCAGCAGGAATTCCACGGTACCGGCGCCGACGTATCCGATTGCCTGGGCGGAACGCACAGCCGCTTCGCCCATGGCGCGACGCAGTTCCGGGCTCAGGCCGGGAGCGGGTGCTTCTTCAACGACTTTTTGATGCCGACGCTGAATCGAGCAGTCGCGCTCGTTGAGGTACAGGCAGTTGCCGTGCTGGTCGGCGAAGACCTGGATTTCCACATGGCGCGGTTTGAGCAGGTACTTTTCGACCAGCATGCGCGAGTCGCCAAACGAGGATTGGGCTTCACGTTGGGCCGAGGCGAGGGCTTCCGCCAGTTGGCTGACGTCCTCGACCACTTTCATGCCTTTGCCGCCACCACCCGCCGTCGCCTTGAGCAACACCGGGTAACCGATTCGCTCACAGGCATCGCGAAAAGTATCCAGGTCCTGTGCTTCGCCGTGATAACCGGGCACCAGTGGAACGCCAGCGGTTTCCATCAGGGCTTTGGCAGCGGACTTGCTCCCCATGGCGTCAATCGCCGAGGCGGGTGGGCCGAGGAAGACCAGACCAGCGCTTTCGATAGCGCGAGCGAAGCCGGCATTTTCCGAGAGAAAGCCATAACCGGGGTGAATCGCCTGGGCGCCGCTGGCCTTGGCGGCTGCGATCAGCTTGTCGATTTGCAGGTAGCTGTCGGCGGCTTTGCTCCCACCCAGGTCGATGCGGATGTCCGCTTCGCGGCTGTGTCGGGCTTCGCGGTCGATAGCGCTGTGCACAGCCACGGTGGTCAGGCCCAGCGCCTTGGCAGTACGCATCACCCGACAAGCGATTTCACCGCGGTTGGCGACCAGCACGGTGGTGATAACAGGTGTGCTCATCAGCGTGGCTCCTGGGGGGTGATTGCGGCTTGCCAGCTCGGCGGACGTTTTTGCAAGAAAGCCCGCAGACCTTCCTGGCCTTCGGGGCTGACGCGGATGCGGGCGATGGCGTTTTCTGTATAGCGACGCAGCGCCGGGGTCAGTGCACCGTTGCCGACTTCACGCAGCAAGTCTTTGCTGACGCGCATGGCGGCCGGGCTGTTGAGGAGCAGGTTGTCGATCCACTGTTCGACTTTCTGCTCCAGGTCTGCCAGCGGATAACTCTCCGACAACAAACCGATTTCCCGTGCCCGTTGGCCGCCAAAACGTTCGGCGGTCAGGGCATAGCGACGTGCCGCCCGTTCGCCGATGGCTTGCACCACGAACGGACTGATTACGGCTGGTGCCAGGCCGATGCGTACTTCCGACAGGCAGAATTGCGCGTCATCGGCGCCAATCGCCATGTCGCAGCAACTGATCAGGCCCAGGGCGCCGCCGAATGCAGCGCCTTGCACCACCGCCAGTGTCGGGATTTTCAGTTTGCCGAGGTTGTACATCAACTCTGCCAGTTCCCGGGCGTCGTCGAGGTTGGTGTGGTAGTCGAGTTCGGCCGATTGCTGCATCCACGCCAGATCAGCACCGGCGCTGAAATGCTTGCCGCGTCCGCGCAGCAGTAAAAATCGCAGGCTGGTATCGCTCGACACGGTGTCCAGCGCGAGGATCAATTCGCGGATCATCTCGGCATTGAACGCGTTGTTCTTTTCTTCACGGTTGAGCCACAAGGTGGCGAAACCCCGAGGATCGGTTTGCAGTTCCAGGGTATTGAAGTCGTTCATAGGGGTCCGTCTCCACGGTCCTTGCGGGAGCGGATTTGTCTGCGGTCTACGATTGCTGCGCAATCGAACGGGGATAAATCCCCTCGCCACACAAACCCGCTCCCACAGAAAATCACATCCGGAACACGCCGAAGCGGCTCGGTTCGATGGGTGCGTTCAACGATGCGGACAAGGCCAGGGCCAATACGTTTCGGGTCTGGGCCGGGTCGATGACACCGTCGTCCCACAGCCGGGCGCTGGAGTAATAGGGGTGCCCCTGTTCTTCGTACTGATCAAGGATGGGTTGCTTGATCTCGGCTTCCTGCTCGGCGCTGAACGCCTGGCCGCTGCGTTCAGCCTGCTCGCGCTTGACCTGCACCAGCACACCTGCGGCCTGTTCGGCACCCATTACGCCAATGCGCGCATTCGGCCACATCCACAGGAAGCGTGGGTCGTAGGCGCGTCCGCACATGCCGTAGTTACCGGCGCCAAAGCTGCCGCCGATGATCACGGTGAATTTCGGCACTTTGGCGCAGGCCACGGCGGTCACCAGTTTGGCGCCGTGCTTGGCGATGCCGCCGGCCTCGTATTTCTGACCGACCATGAAACCGGTGATGTTCTGCAGGAACAGCAGTGGAATACCGCGCTGGCAGGCCAGTTCGATAAAGTGCGCGCCTTTCTGTGCGGCCTCGGCGAAGAGGATGCCGTTGTTGGCGAGAATGGCGATCGGATAACCGTGCAGGTAGGCAAAACCGCACACCAGGGTCGTCCCGAACAACGCCTTGAATTCGTCGAACACCGAACCGTCCACCAACCGTGCGATCACCTCGCGCACATCGAAGGGTTGTTTGGCATCCGCCGACACCACGCCGTACAGCTCGTCGCTGTTGTAGAGCGGGGCGATCGGCGTACGTTGTTGCACTTCGCCCAGTTTGCGCCAGTTGAGGTTGGCGATGCTCCGCCGGGCAATGGCCAGGGCGTGTTCATCGCTCTCGGCATAGTGGTCGGCCACCCCGGAAATCTTGCAGTGCACATCGGCGCCACCCAGATCCTCGGCGCTGACCACTTCACCCGTCGCCGCCTTCACCAGCGGCGGGCCGGCGAGGAAGATAGTGGCCTGGTTGCGCACCATGATTGCTTCATCGGCCATCGCCGGCACATAAGCGCCGCCTGCAGTGCAGGAACCCATGACCACCGCGATCTGCGGAATGCCCATGGCGCTCATGTTGGCCTGGTTGAAGAAGATGCGACCGAAGTGTTCGCGATCGGGAAACACTTCATCCTGACGCGGCAAGTTCGCGCCGCCCGAGTCCACCAGGTAGATGCACGGCAGGCGATTCTGCTGGGCAATGGTCTGGGCGCGCAGATGTTTTTTCACGGTCAGCGGGTAATACGAGCCACCTTTAACGGTGGCGTCGTTCGCGACGATCATGCATTCGACGCCTTCCACCCGGCCGATCCCGGCAATCACGCCAGCGGCGGGAACGTCTTCGCCGTAAACCTCGTAGGCCGCCAGTTGGCTGATTTCGAGAAATGGTGAGCCCGGATCGAGCAGTCGGTTGATGCGTTCACGGGGCAGCAATTTGCCCCGCGAGGTGTGGCGTTCTTGAGCCTTGGTGCCACCCCCTTGCTGCACTTGAGCGAGCAGGGTGTGCAAGGCGTCGACCTGTTTGAGCATCGCCGCGCTGTTGGCCGCGAACTCCGCTGAACGGGGGTTGAGCTGGGTATGCAGGATAGCCATGGGCAGCTCCGGTTAGCGGGTTTCGTTAAACAGTTCACGACCGATCAACATGCGACGGATCTCACTGGTACCGGCGCCGATTTCGTACAGTTTGGCGTCACGCAACAGGCGACCGGCCGGGAATTCGTTGATGTAACCGTTGCCACCGAGAATCTGGATCGCGTCGAGGGCCATTTGCGTGGCGCGTTCGGCGCTGTAGAGGATCACGCCCGCGGCGTCTTTACGGGTGGTTTCCCCGCGCTCGCAGGCTTGGGCCACGGCGTACAGGTAGGCGCGGCTAGCGTTGAGTTGGGTGTACATGTCGGCGACTTTGCCTTGGATCAGCTGGAATTCGCCGATGCTCTGGCCGAACTGTTTACGGTCGTGGATATAAGGAACGATCAGGTCCATGCAGGATTGCATGATCCCGGTCGGGCCACCGGAGAGCACAACGCGTTCGTAGTCGAGGCCACTCATCAGCACTTTCACGCCGCCGTTGAGCACGCCGAGGATGTTTTCTTCCGGCACTTCGACGTCATCGAAGAACAGCTCGCAGGTGTTCGAGCCGCGCATGCCGAGCTTGTCGAATTTGTTGCTGCGGCTGAAGCCTTTCGAGTCGCGTTCGACGATGAATGCGGTAATGCCGTGAGGGCCTTTTTCCAGGTCGGTCTTGGCGTAGATCACGTAAGTGTTGGCGTCTGGGCCGTTGGTGATCCAGGTTTTGCTGCCATTGAGCACGTAGTGATCACCGCGTTTGTCGGCACGCAGTTTCATCGAGACCACGTCGGAACCGGCATTCGGTTCGCTCATGGCCAGGGCGCCGATGTGCTCGCCGCTGATCAGCTTCGGCAGGTATTTGGTTTTCTGTTCGTGAGTGCCGTTGCGGTTGATCTGGTTGACGCAGAGGTTGGAGTGCGCGCCGTAGGAGAGCGCCACCGAAGCCGAACCCCGGCTGATTTCTTCCATGATCACCACATGAGCCAGGTAACCCAGGCCAGCACCGCCGTACGCTTCCGGCACAGTCACGCCGAGCAGGCCCATGTCGCCAAATTTGCGCCACAGGTCGGCAGGGAACAGGTTGTCGATGTCGATCTGAGCAGCGCGCGGGGCGATCTCTTTGGCGACGAAGGACTGGACCTGATCGCGCAGCATGTCGATGGTCTCACCGAGGGCAAAGTTCAGGGATGGGTAGCTCATGGGTCACCTTTTGGCTTTTTTGTAGGGCTGGGAGGGCGCCGAATCAGCTCTCACCTTTACGTTAACGTAAGCCTGTGACGAATGGCTGTCAATCACCCTTTACGTTAACGTCAACTTGAGCGAGAGTAGAGCCAGTTCAAGATAGAACAGCGGACCTCCCATCGTGGCCGCCGTAACGCCCATTAATAAAGACAATAGGGGTCGTCATGGATCAACCCAGTGCAAGCCCGCAGCGCAGCTATACCCGCGGTTCTCAGGACAAAGCCTTGCTGGCGATGACCATAGGTCAGGCGTTTGACAGCACCGTCGCGAAGTACCCGAATGGGGAAGCGTTGGTCGTGCGCCATCAGAAGTTGCGCTACACATGGCAGCAATTGTCCGAAGCCGTCGACCTGCACGCCAGGGCGCTTCTGGCGCTAGGATTGCAGGCAGGTGACCGTCTCGGCATCTGGGCGCCGAACTGTGCGCAGTGGTGCATCAGCCAGTTCGCCAGCGCGAAAATTGGTGTGATCCTGGTCAATATCAATCCCGCGTATCGCAGCTCTGAACTCGAGTACGTGCTCAAGCAGTCGGGTTGCCAGTGGCTGGTCTGCGCGGGTGCATTCAAAACCTCTGATTACCACGCCATGCTTCAGGGCCTGGTGCCCGAACTGGCAGAGCAATCCATCGGGAAATTGCAGAGCGAACGCCTCCCTGAATTACGCGGCGTCATCAGCCTCGATGCACAGCCGCCTTCCGGCTTTCTGCCTTGGTCGCAACTGGCGGATCTGGCCGCAAGCGTATTGGTGCAGCAGCTGCACGAACGCCAGGAAAGCCTGCATTTCGACCAGGCCGTCAACATCCAGTACACCTCCGGCACCACGGGCTTCCCCAAGGGCGCGACCCTCAGTCATTACAACATTCTCAACAACGGCTACATGGTCGGTGAAAGCCTTGGCCTGACCGCTGATGATCGACTGGTCATTCCGGTGCCGCTCTACCATTGCTTTGGCATGGTGATGGGCAACCTCGGTTGCATCACTCACGGCAGCACCATGATCTACCCCAACGATGCATTTGATCCGCTGTTGACGCTGAGTACGGTCGCCGAAGAAAAAGCCACCGCGCTGTATGGCGTGCCCACCATGTTCATTGCCATGCTTGATCAGCCGCAGCGCGCCGAATTCGATCTGTCGAGTCTGCGTACCGGGATCATGGCCGGGGCGACCTGCCCCATTGAGGTGATGCGCCGGGTCATCAGCGAAATGCACATGAGCGAAGTGCAGATTGCCTATGGCATGACGGAAACAAGTCCGGTGTCCTTGCAGACCGGTCCGTCGGACGAACTCGAATTGCGCGTCACCACAGTCGGCCGTACCCAACCGCAACTGGAAAGCAAAATTATCGACGAGGCCGGTAACCTGGTCCCGCGAGGCACCATTGGCGAGCTATGCACTCGCGGTTACAGCGTGATGCTCGGCTATTGGAACAATCCGCAAGGCACCGCCGAGGCCATTGATCAGGCTGGCTGGATGCATACCGGGGACCTGGCGAGCATGAACGAGGAGGGCTACGTCTGCATTGCCGGGCGTAACAAGGACATGATCATCCGTGGGGGCGAGAATGTTTACCCGCGCGAGCTGGAGGAGTTCTTCTTTACCCATCCGGCGGTGGCCGATGTGCAAGTGATCGGGATTCCATGCTCGCGGTACGGTGAGGAGATTGTTGCCTGGATCAAATTCCATCCGGGCCACAGCGCTACCGAGCAGGATCTGCAAGTGTGGTGCAAGGAGCGCATTGCGCACTTCAAGACACCGCGGTACTTCAAGTTCGTGGAAGAGTTTCCGATGACGGTGACCGGGAAGATCCAGAAGTTTCGGATGCGTGAGATCAGTATCGAGGAGCTCAAAGCGCTACCGTAGGAGCTGGCGCAGCCTGCGATCTTTTGGTCTTGCTTTTTTGAAGATCAAAAGATCGCAGGCTGCGCCAGCTCCTACGGGGGATTTGTGTTGTGTCAGAGGGCGATGTTGAGCAGAAATCCAAATGCCAGAAAGCACAAAGGGGAGCCTAAGCTCCCCTTTAATTTGTCGTTGCGTGTGCTCTTTTTTTATTATTGAGGGGCGGTCATTTATTGTTTTTGGAAACCGTGACCCTTTACCGCTGTTTTTTTCGATCCCCATCCGGGATCAAGAGCAAACGTATTTTTTTGAGCGCTGATCTGCTTTTTCGCCAAGCGATCCAACCAGTTCGGGAGCTACCTGAAGGTAGTTTTATTGTTCTCTGCCCGGTTGCGGGTTACTCCGAAAAGCACCCTGAAAAGCACACCTTCTCCAAAAAAATCTGTTAGCTACGTTTCTGCCGTGTTGTTCTTGTTATGTCAGATACGTTTCATCTTATTTTTATTGGTTTGCCGCTTTTTATTCTTGTTATGTCATAGAGATAGCAGGAGGCGTGCCAACTTTTAAAAACCCTTTAAAATCAACGTCTTGAAGATTTGCCGAATTTTTCACTTAGCTCAAGCCAGACATTTTGTTTCCGTGTTACTCGTTTCCGCCCACATTTCCGAAGCACCGGTAACACCCGGACACACCCAGGACTCACTGCGCGCTACGGGCCTTTGCCACGCGTGAGCCGGATGGACGCCCAAGCACCGCACTGATCTGTTGCCCAGCCAGAATCAATGCGTCCAGGTCGATGCCCGTCTCGATGCCAAGGCCATTGAGCAGGTAAACCACATCTTCAGTCGCCACGTTACCGCTGGCGCCTTTGGCATATGGACAGCCACCGAGCCCTGCGATGGAACTGTCGAACACCGCGATGCCTTCCAGCAGGCTGGCGTAGATATTGGCCATTGCCTGGCCATAAGTGTCGTGGAAATGCCCAGCGAGTTTTTCTCGTGGCACGTCAGCCGACACCACCTCGAACATCTTGCGGGTCGCGCCAGCGGTTCCGGTGCCGATGGTGTCGCCCAGGGACACTTCGTAGCAGCCCATGGCGTAGAGCTCCCTGGCTACACGGGCCACTTGTGCCGGTTCAACGTTGCCTTCGTATGGGCAGCCCAACACGCAAGAAACGTAACCTCGCACGCTCACGCCGTGTTGCCGCGCGGCGTCCATGATCGGCACAAAGCGCTCCAGGCTTTCACTGATCGAGCAGTTGATGTTGCGCTGGGAAAACGCTTCGGACGCTGCTGCGAATACAGCCACTTCCTTTACCCCGGCGGCAATCGCGTCTTCAAACCCTCTGAGGTTGGGGGCCAATGCACCGTAGGTAACACCGGGCTTGCGCTGGATTTGCGCGAACACGTCAGCGGAACCGGCCATCTGCGGCACCCATTTGGGCGACACGAAGCTGCCGACTTCTATATAGCCCAGACCTGCGGCGGTCAGTGCATCGACCAGTTGCACCTTGTCGGCGACGCTGATCGGTCGGGCTTCGTTTTGCAGACCATCGCGAGGGCCGACTTCGACCAGGCGTACATGGGTGGGAAGGGACATGGGAATCGACCTGTGGTGTCTGAATTTTCGAATGACCCCGTGGGAGCAACGCTTGCTCGCGATGGCGGCCTGTCAGTCGACATCAAGGTTGAAGGTCATACCCTCATCGCGAGCAAGCTTTGCTCCCACGGTGTGGATGGGTGGGGTTATTGGACCGCTTCCTGGCTCTTCATCGTCTGCTCCAGCGCCTGCACACAACGCTCTTGCGCTGTATCCAGCTCCAGCTTCATCTGCTCAATGTCGAGCATCTGCTGTTCCAGCTGGTCGCGGCGTTCGGCAATCTTGCTCAACATGGTTTGCAGCTGCTTCTGATTGCCGCCGGAGGGGTCGTAAAGTTCGATCAACTCGCGGCATTCTGCCAACGAAAAGCCAATGCGCTTGCCCCGCAGGATCAGCTTCAGGCTGACTTTGTCCCGGGGCGAATAAATACGTTCCTGCCCGCGCCGCTCGGGGCTCAGCAAGCCTTGCTCTTCATAAAAGCGAATGGCCCGGGTGGTGATGTCCAGTTCGCGGGCAAGGTCGGAAATGCTGTAGGTCTGGCTGCTCATGGGCGCGCTCGAGAAAAGGTCATTGCGCTAAGCTAATGTCAGGTTGACGTTTACGTCAAGTGGCGTGAATTCTGGATGACCTTGCAGGCCTCATCGCGAGCAGGCGCGTCCGTCTCTATGGCGAACGCACTTTCCGTATTTCAGCAATGAGGCTGCTACGTTACAACGGTCTATGCCTTGTCCAGCTTCTTCTCATGCGCCGTCACCTGCTGGCACAACTCGATCATCTGCTCGCGCATCCAGCGGTTGGCTGGATCCTGGTCGGTGCTTTCATGCCAGTACAGATGGGTTTCCACCGGGGGTACGTCGTTCACCGGCAACGTGAAGGCGTGCAAGTCATTGCGGCGGGCGAAGCGCTCCGGCACGGTCATCACCATGTCAGTCTGTTGCAAGACTTGTGAAGCCATCAGGTAATGCTGGGAGCGCAGGGCGATCTTGCGCTGGATCCCCATTTTGCCCAGCGCCAGGTCGACATGCCCCAGTCCACTGCGGCGGCTGGAAATATGGATGTGGGTCTGGGACAGGTAATCATCCAGGGTGAATTTTTCCTTCCCCACCAAGGGATGGCCCTTGCGCATGGCGCACACGTACCGGTCTTCCATCAGCTTGACGTGACGTACCTGCGGGTCGGTATTGAGCGGAGCGTCGACGGCGAAGTCCAGACGACCGGCCGCCAGCTCCTTGGTGGTCTCGCGACGCTTGGACAAAAAGCTCTCGATGATTACCGTCGGGGCCAGGCGACGCAGGCGCTGGAAAAGCGGAGGCAAAATCACCGCCTCGGTGAGGTCGGTCATGCTGATTCGATAGGTCTTGGCCGCCTGCAGCGGGTTGAAAATGCGGCTTTCCTGCACCGAGACCCTCAGCAGGGAAAGCGCATTGCGCACGGGGCCGATGATGTTCTGTGCCATGGGGGTCGGCACCATGCCCTGGGCGGTGCGCACGAACAACGGATCGTTGAAGGTTTCGCGCAGGCGGGCGAGGGCGTTGGAAACAGCAGGTTGAGTAATGCCGACGATTTGCCCCGCGCGGGTCAGGTTTGCTTCCGTGTAGATCGCGTCGAAGACGATGAAAAGGTTGAGGTCGACCTTGCTCAGATTCATGGCGCTGGGCTCTCTGCTCTTGTTATAGAAAGGGTGGCTCGATCAGTCGATCATATATCGGTGATGAATGTTAATACACGCCGAGAATAGGCTAGGTAAATATTCGTAGCTGTTCTAGCATCGATTGCATGACCTGAACAACTCCTCGAAACCCCCGTTAAAAGGTAGAGCTGCCCATGGATTTCGCTTATTCGCCCAAGGTGCAAGAACTGCGTGAGCGCGTGACCGCGTTCATGGATACCTACGTTTATCCTGCTGAAGCTGTGTTCGAACGCCAGGTCGCCGAGGGCGATCGCTGGCAGCCGACGGCGATCATGGAAGAACTCAAACTCAAGGCCAAGGCCGAAGGCCTGTGGAATTTGTTTCTGCCTGAGTCCGAGCTCGGCGCCGGCCTGACCAACCTGGAATACGCACCACTGGCAGAAATCATGGGTCGCTCGCTGCTCGGCCCTGAGCCCTTCAACTGCTCGGCACCCGACACGGGAAACATGGAAGTGCTGGTGCGTTACGCCAACGAAGAGCAGAAACAACGCTGGCTCGAACCCCTGCTACGCGGTGAAATCCGCTCGGCGTTCGCCATGACCGAGCCGGACGTCGCTTCCTCTGACGCCACCAACATGGCCGCTCGTGCTGTGCGTGATGGTGACGAGTGGGTCATCAATGGCAAGAAATGGTGGACCTCAGGTGCCTGCGATCCACGCTGCAAAATCCTGATCTTCATGGGCTTGAGCAATCCCGATGCGCCGCGTCATGCCCAGCACTCGATGATTCTCGTGCCGGTGGACGCTCCCGGCGTGAAGATTGTGCGTCCGCTGCCGGTATTCGGCTATGACGATGCACCGCATGGTCACGCAGAAGTCCTGTTCGAGAATGTCCGGGTGCCTTACGAGAACGTCCTGCTGGGCGAAGGTCGGGGTTTCGAAATCGCACAAGGCCGTCTCGGCCCTGGCCGAATTCACCACTGCATGCGTTCGATCGGCATGGCAGAGCGGGCGCTGGAACTGATGTGCAAACGCTCGGTGAGCCGTACCGCGTTCGGCAAACCACTGGCGCGTCTGGGTGGCAACATCGACAAGATTGCCGACTCGCGGATGGAAATCGACATGGCGCGCCTACTGACGTTGAAAGCGGCGTACATGATGGACACCGTCGGTAACAAGGTGGCGAAGAGCGAGATTGCGCAAATCAAGGTTGTCGCCCCCAACGTAGCGTTGCGGGTGATCGACCGGGCGATCCAGATTCATGGCGGGGCAGGGGTGTCCAACGATTTCCCGCTGGCCTACATGTATGCGATGCAGCGCACCTTGCGACTGGCTGATGGCCCGGACGAAGTGCACCGTGCCGCGATCGGCAAGTTCGAGATCGGTAAATATGTACCGAAAGAAATGATGCGTAGCAGTCACTGATTTCTGTTTTAGCGCAATGAGGATCAGAGTGGGAGCGGGCTCTTACACTGGATCTTCGCTGTGGGAGCAAAGCTTGCTCGCGATGCGGCCGTGTCATTCGCCATGACAGCGTTCGCGAACAAGCTATGCTCCCGCAGATTTGTATATTGTCAGTCGACCGTCGGAAGTCCATAGAAGGCACGCGCGCAGGCGGTGCTGTGGGCCGCCAGGTCTTCCTCACTTTCCCCTCGATGCAATGCCACTTCGCGCAACACTTCGGTCAGGTAAGCCGGTTCGTTTCGGCCATTTTTTGGCTTGGGTCGCAAAGTGCGCGGCAACAGATACGGTGCATCACTTTCCAGCATCAGCCACCCGCGTTTGATCTCCTTGACCAGCGGATGAAGGTGAGTGCCACGGCGCTCGTCGCAAATCCATCCCGTAATGCCGATGTGCAAATCCAGGTCGAGGTAACTGAACAGCGCTTTCTTTTCTCCGGTGAAGCAATGCACAACGGCGGCAGGCAACTGATTGCGGTAGTCACGCAGGATTTCCAGCAAGCGCTGACTCGCATCACGTTCGTGGAGGAACACCGGCAATTGCAGCTCGACCGCCATCGCCAGATGTTCTTCCAGGACTTTTTCCTGTTGTGGGCGGGGGGAGAAATCGCGATTGAAATCCAGCCCGCATTCGCCCACGGCCACAACGTTGGGCTCCCTGAGCAGACTGCGCAGACGCTGGGCGCTGTCGGCGTTCCAGTCGCTGGCGGAGTGAGGGTGAATGCCGGCGGTGGCAAACAGCCGTTGAGTGCTCTCATCCAGTTGCTGGCACAGCTCCAGCGCCTGTTCGCTGCCTTCTACGCTGGTCCCGGTCAGTACCAGTTGGCACACGCCAGCGGCGTACGCGCGGTCGAGTACCGCCTGGTGTTTGCCGGCAAAACTGGGGTTGGTCAGGTTGACGCCGATATCGATGAGTTGCATGGTGCTACCTCGGACCAAAGGCCGGAAAGCATATCAGAGCTGTAGATTTATAAGAAAAGCCAAGAACTACAACGAGTTGAAGCTGTCTTTTGATGCCGCGCGGCACGTCGGGCTGGTGAGGTTGCCACCGCGACGCCATTTTCACGCGCTTGTCAGCTCTGTTTCTGTCGTTCGATTTCGCGAAATCTTGAAATCGGCCAGTATTCTTTTCGGAGAGTGGATGATACGTCCCTCGGTTTTGTTACTGCTGTGTGGTGCTTTGCTGCTGCCGATGCCGGCGGATGCGCGTCTGGCCGGACCTTCGCAAGTGGTGCCGTCGGCCAAAGTGCGTGATTTGGCGGAAATTCGCAGCAGTCGCGTACTTCGGGTGCTGGTCAATCAAAGCCGTAACAGCTCCGGCGAAGTCCAGGGCCAGCCCATCGGTGTCGAATACCATCGCCTGCGCGCCTTCGAGCAATACCTCAACGGTCACGCCCGTGACGGCCAGGAAATCACTTTCAAGATTATCCCCAAAGGCAAAGATCAACTGATCGGTGCCTTACAGCGCGGAGAGGGTGATCTGGTGGCGCCAGGTGAGCTCCTTGATCTGCAACCCGGTCATGCCGTTAGTACCAGTGAGCCGATTGCCAGCAATGTTCCGCTGGTGTTGGTCGGTATCAAAGGTGAGCGCCGTTACACCCGCCTTGAGCAACTGTCCGGTAAAACCCTGGCGCTGCCCACAGGCAGCGCTGCCGGGGACGCGGTCAGTCAGATCAACCAGAAACTCGCCCTGCACAAACTGCCACCGGTGAAGATCGAGTGGGTCGATCCCAGCCTGGCGGTCGAGGACGTGCTGGAAATGGTTCAGGGCGGAATTTTTCACCTGACCATCGTCGAGCAACCTATCGCCGAGCGGTGGGGCAAGATCTTGCCGAAACTGCGATTTGACCGGCAGGTTCTGATCAGCGATCCAGGCGAGGAGTTCTGGTTCGTGCGCCGCGATGCGTCGATGTTGCGGGCGAGCATTGATCGCTTTCTGCTGACCTACAGGAAACCTTCGGATCAGGATGTGGCTTTCCTGCGTATCTACCGACGCCTCTATCAGGTGCACTATCCGCTCGCCAAGGCCAATCGCCAGCGGCTGGAGAAGCTACGACCGGTGCTGCAGAAACATGCCGATGCCCAAGGCATGGACTGGCTCAATCTGGCGGCGCTGGCGTTCAAGGAATCCGCGTTGCAACCCAACGCTCGCAGTGGCAGCGGCCCTACCGGTCTGATGCAGATCACACCCTCCGCAGCCCAGCGGGTGGGCGTCAATAATATCCAGGAGCTCGACGCCAACGTGCAGGCTGGGGCGAAGTACCTGGCGATGATTCGTCGCAAGTTCTTCTCCAGTCCCAAACTCAATGAGCGTGAGCGCATGGCGTTCGTGCTGGCGGCTTACAACATTGGACCGGAACGGGTTCAAGGCATGCGCGCTGAAGCACGACGACGCGGCTTGAACCCCAATCAGTGGTTCTTCCAGGTTGAGCGCATTGCCATGGAGCAGGTGGGAATGGGCCCTGTCAGCTATGTTAATAGCGTGAACAAGTATTACCTGGCGTTCGATCGGGAGCGGGAATCGTTGGAGCCTCCGGGGCAAAAAGTTGCCTCACGTAAATGATCGACTAAACTGATTGTTATGGTGGGGTATTTGCGCTTTTAACATTAATTTTTACGATTAAAATAGCGGCCAACCAACACACAAACCAAAAAATGGATGACACAGCATGAGCACACTGATCAACAAGGTACTGTTTACCCGCGCCGGCTACGGCCTGACGGTCCTGCGGATCTTCGTCGGCATTATCTTTGCCGCACACGGCTCCCAGAAACTGTTCGGCGCGTTTGGTGGGTACGGGTTGGCTGGCACTGCGCAATACATGGAAAGCCTCGGCCTGACACCGGGCTACGTGATGGCGACACTGGCCGGTGGTACTGAGTTTTTCGCCGGTCTTGCCCTGATCATCGGGCTATTGGTTCGCCCTGCGGCACTGGGGTTGGCGTTCCTTTCCCTGGTGGCAATCTTTACCGTGCATATCAGCCACGGTCTGTTCATGGCCAATAACGGTTATGAATTTGCCCTGGCCTTGTTGGGTGGCAGCATCGCGGTACTGATCGAAGGTGCCGGCAAGCTGTCGGTGGACCGCGCCATCGCGGGCTGACCGCTCTGGTTCAATGAAAAGGCCTGCATTGCGCAGGCCTTTTTGTTGCTCGATATTCTTGACACTCCTGCGTCGGCTTCTCTAGGATGCTGCTCATGCGCCGATTT
Source organism: Pseudomonas sp. MDV22-iso1 (assembly GCF_058145095.1). Lineage (NCBI taxonomy): Bacteria > Pseudomonadati > Pseudomonadota > Gammaproteobacteria > Pseudomonadales > Pseudomonadaceae > Pseudomonas > Pseudomonas sp. MDV22-iso1. Next base: position 95,619 of record NZ_JBYVMF010000016.1, on the reverse strand, counting down.
AAACAGCTACTTGCGGGGCGCCAGGTGACTCATTCAGTTGCCGATAGAAGCTTGAAACAGGCTTCGAAATACCGCTAAAGCGCTGGTTCGGTGTTGCCTCTCACCTGCCATGCAGACTTTTGAGGCAGAGACACGACACGATGAATGCACTAAACCCCGTTATACGTCCCGCGCCGATCACGGCACATCTCACCCAGCGCAATCCAAAAATCCTGCTTGGCGGAAAACATCAACCGACGCTTTTGCGTTATCTCGATGGATGGCCTCGCCGCACCGGCGGTCCAGCTGCTTTCCTGATCCAGTTTGTCGAAGACGGTGAATCACTTGCTCGATTCGCCACTGACAGCTTCGACCTGGCGGTGATTCAGTCGCCAAGCCTTGAGGATGCAGTGGAAGTTATCAAGCAGCTGACCCGTGTGGCTCGCCAGGGGCTCATCACCCGTCGCTGAATCTCAGCGCAGACCGATAGCGAGCGTGCCGGCTGGCGCCGGCATCGTAGACAGGTTTCGTTCGCTCGACTGATCAGACAAGCCCTTTCAAGGCCAGATCGTAGGGCTCGCAGCCTTTGCTGGTGAAGCTCCGGTAACGGCCGAACAGGCGGATCAGATAGATCGAGCCAACGTTCATGTAGCCCAAGCGGTAGATGGACTTCAACGAATCGAAATTGCTCGACTCGACATAGGAGACCAGGCCCTTGTGACCTTCCTCAAGGTAGTGCTTGAGCGCAAGATTCATACCGATCGCATGCAGGCGCTGACCGCGATAGTCATGATGGGTGAAGCCCTTGTACATGTACACGAAGGACGAGTCGAAGTGCAGGAACAGCTCTGGCGGATCGATATGCGTGGGTTGCCGCGAGTACCAGCCGTAGGAGGCCAGTACCGCGCCATCGAAGATGCCAAAGCACTGATCGCCCTTGGCTATGGACTCTTCAATGAAGCTCTCGGGCATCTCGTTTACTGGATCGCGCGCGTAGTGGCGCATCATCTGTTCACTGAGGAACATCGGCTTGAAGTTCGAGGGGTAGTCGAGGAATTTACTGTCGACTTTTTGCAGCGTCACGCCGCGCAGTATCTTGAACAGCATGAAGGCGTTGACCGTCTTCAACAACAGCTGGTGAATCGCGCTGGATAACCCGTTCTTACGAATCTTCGTTTGGCTTTTCTGAAGCAGCTGCTGCACGATCATGGCGTCCTCCCACAAAAAATATCCGGATGGAAAAGGCAATATGCATGACGATCAAATGCCAATTTTTTGTCCTTTGTAACAAGATGTTAGCTGTTTAAATCTTGATTGCTACGGAAAAGCGTCATAAAACCACCGATACTTTGTACCAATAAATAGAATCGATTGAGTTTCCTGAGCTATCTAGTTGAGTCGTAAACGATTCCTTCGTGGCATGTCGTACAGACGATAGAATCTCGCAGTGCACGCTGCCTTTCAGGTTAGTGGAAAGCCTGGCGCAACTCCCCGCCAGTTCGTGATCGCCCAAGGAGACGCCCGACTTGAGTACCAACATCATCACAAAGGAAGGTCATGAGGCCCTGAAAAAGGAGCTCGATTTTCTTTGGCGAGAAAAGCGCCCGGACACCACTCGCAAGGTGACCTGGGCAGCGTCACTGGGTGATCGCAGTGAAAATGCCGACTATCAGTACAACAAGAAGCTGCTGCGGGAAATTGATCGCAGGGTTAGATACCTTCGCAAGCGGCTTGAAGATGTGCGGGTGGTCGAGTACTCGCCTGAGCAGGAAGGAAGAGTTTTTTTCGGGGCTTGGGTCGAGATTGAAAACGAAGCTGGGGACATCAAGAAATTTCGGGTCGTCGGCTATGACGAAATCTACGGTCGCAACGATTACATCTCGATCGACTCTCCGATGGCGCGTGCGTTATTGAAGAAGGAAGTGGGCGATGAGGCCGTTGTGCAGACGCCGAACGGTGAAATGTTGTGGTGGATCAACCAGGTTTCTTATCCGCAGTAGCCGCAGTTAATCACCAAACCTGGTCGCGCTTCACTTTCCAGAAGTGATCGCGCGGTGTCAGGGTTCATGAGGTGACGCGAGGTGATTTACATCATCCCTCGCGCAGTACGGTCAGTGGGCTCGCGTTCAAGGCTCGACGTGTGCCGAAAACCCCGGCACCGCCGATCAGCACGGCACCGATCAATGGCAGGATCAGCAACCACGGGTGCGGATGCCAAGGCAGGTCGAATGCGTAGCGGTACAGCACCAGGCTAACGAGTTCCGATCCCAGCGCCGCCAGTAATCCACTGACGGCACCCAGCAGACCGAACTCGATCCTTCGGGCCTTGACCAGCAATTTGCGCTCCGCCCCCAGCGCGCGCAACAAGGCGCCTTGGCGAATACGTTCATCCAGAGTGGCTTGCAACCCGGAAAACAGCACCGCCATGCCCGCCGCCAATACAAACAACAGGACATACTCCACCGCCAGGGTGACCTGGGCGAGTATGCTGCGCAGTTGTTCCAGCAGGGCTTCGACTTGCAGGATGGTCACCGCGGGAAAGCTGCGGGAGAGGTCCACGATTTGCTGATCATGACCGGCTGCCAGATAGAAGCTGGTCAGGTAGGTCGCCGGTAAATCTTTCAATGTGCCGGGCTGGAAGATCATGAAGAAGTTGGGCTGGAAATTGTCCCAGTTGATGTCCCGCAAACTGGTGACTTTCGCTTCGCGATTGACCCCGCCGACGGTAAAGACCAGATGATCGCCCAGCTTGAGCTTCAGACTTTCGGCAACCTTGCCTTCAACAGACACGCCGGGGATTTCGTCGGGAGCCTGTTCTGTCCACCAATTGCCCGCCGTGAGGGTGTTGCCTGGGGGCAGATCCGCTGCCCACGTCAGGCTCAGATCCCGCTGGATCGCCCGGTCACCGGCAGAGTCCTTGCTGACGATTTCCTGAGCCGGCTCGCCATTGATGCTTATCAAACGCCCCGGCACCACGGGGTATAGCGGCGCCGCTTGTGCGGACAGTTCGATCAGGCGATCCGTAAATGCCTGCTTGTCCGCCGGCAGGATATTCAGCGCAAAATAGTTGGGAGCGTTTTTGGGCAGCTGGTTCTGCCAGGTGTCGAGCAGTTCACCGCGCAGCAATGCGATCAATGCCATGGACAGCAGAATCAGGCCGAAGGCCAGGGATTGTCCCGCAGCCGCGAGTGGATGGCGCAGCAATTGCCCCAATCCCAGGCGCCACGGCAACGACGCGCGGGCAAGCATGCGGCGCAGGCTTTTGAGCAGCAGTAACAGCAATCCGCCCAGGACCACGGCGGCAATGACGCCGCCACCGAGGAGGGCAAAGGTCAGCACCAGATCCAGGCTCAGTCGCCACATGATCAATCCCAGTGCACCCAAGGCTGCGCCGTAAACCATCCAGGTGCTGGACGGAATGGGCAGCATGTCCCGACGCAGGACCCGCAATGGCGGAACACGGCCGAGGGCGGCCAAGGGTGGCAGGGCAAAACCGGCCAGTGCCACCAGCCCGGTGCCGATACCGGCGATGGCTGGAAACAGGCCGCCCGGTGGCACATCGCTCGGCAACAGATCATGCAACAGCGCAAAGAGTCCGAGTTGCGCCAGCCAGCCGATAACGGCACCGCTGATGCTCGCGAGCAGTCCCAGTACCGTCAGCTGCAAACTGAACAGCACCATGGTTTCCCGGCGGGACAGACCGAGGCAGCGCAGCAACGCACTGGCGTCGAAACGGCGAGTAGCAAAACGAGTCGCCGACAAGGCGACCGCTACACCGGATAGCAGCACCGCCACGAGACTGGCCATGTTCAGGTAACGCTCGGCCTTGCCCAGCGCGCCGCCGATCTGCCGGTTGCCATCGCGGGCATCCTGCAGTCGCTGGTTTGCGGCCAACCCGGGTTTGATCAGTTGACGATAGGTTTCCAGCGCTTCGGCTTTGCCACGCCAGAGTTCCCGGTAGCTGACCCGGCTACCGGGTTGCACCACCCCGGTCGCCGCGAGGTCGCTGAGGTTGATCATCACCCGTGGCGTGAGGCTATAGAAGTTGCCGGCCCGATCGGGCTCGTAAGTCAGTACTCGCGCCAGTTTCAGGGTTTTCATGCCGACGTCGATGCTGTCACCGATCTTGAGGTCCAGCGCCGTCAACAGCCGTGCTTCGACCCAGGCTTCCCCGGATTCAGGCCCGCCACCGGATTCTTCCAGGGCGAAAGGCGCAGGGGCGCTTTTCAGTTCTCCGCGCAGGGGGTAGGCGTCATCGGCGGCTTTGATGCTCGACAGTTGAATGCCGTTGTCAGTGGCAATGACGCTGGAGAACTCGACGACCTGAGCGTGTTCGAGCCCCAGCTCCGTACCGCTTTTGATTTGTTCGGGGCTTGCCGGTGAACTGCCTTCGAGCAGCAGGTCGGCACCGAGGAATTCCGTGGCGCGCAGCATCATGGCGCCGTTGAGACGGGCACCGAAGTAACCGATGGCGGTGCTCGCCGCCACTGCCACCAGCAAGGCAAAGAACAACACGCGCAACTCACCGGCGCGGGCGTCGCGCAGCAGTTGGCGAATGGCGAGGCTGAACAAACGCAAAAACGGCAGGCGTGCCATCAAGGCTCCAGGGGGGCGACCAGCAGGCCGGCTTCAAGTCGGATCAGGCGCCGGCAGCGATGTGCCAGGCGTTCGTCGTGCGTCACCAGCACCAGGGTCGTGCCGCGTTCCTTGTTGAGTTCGAACAACAGATCGCTGATCCGTTCGCCCGTATGGCTGTCGAGGTTGCCTGTGGGTTCGTCGGCGAACAACACATCGGGTTCGGCGGCAAACGCGCGGGCAATGGCCACTCGCTGCTGCTCGCCTCCGGAGAGTTGTCTTGGAGAATGGGTCAAACGTTGGCCCAGGCCGACCCGTTGCAGCAGTTCCGTGGCACGCTCGCGGGCGTCTTTACGGCCGTCGAGCTCCAGCGGCAGCATGACGTTTTCCAGGGCGTTGAGGCTGTCGAGCAGCTGGAATGATTGAAAGACAAAGCCCACATGTTCGGCGCGGATACGTGCGCGCTGGTCTTCATCGAGATCGCTCAGGGCCTGGCCCGCGAGCGTGACTTCGCCGCTGCTCGGCAGATCGAGGCCCGCGAGCAAGCCGAGGAGGGTGGATTTGCCGGAACCCGAGGCGCCGACGATAGCCAGGCTATCGCCCTTGTTCAGTTCCAGGCTGAGTTCGTGCAGGATAGTCAGTTCACCTTCCGCGCTGGGTACCACTTTGCTGAGGTTCTTCGCGGTGAGAATGCTTGCGCCCATGGAGAATCCGATGCGAGTGTGGTTTTTGAGTGCTGGCCTGGCCTTGATGTGCATGGCCCAGAACGCAGCGGCGGGTACAGTCCTGATCGTTGGCGATAGTATCAGCGCCGGTTTCGGCCTGGATACCCGGTTGGGGTGGGTGTCGTTGCTTGAGCAGCGGCTCAAGCGCGAAGGTTTCGACGATAAGGTGGTCAATGCGTCCATCAGTGGCGACACCAGTGCCGGAGGCCAGGCACGCCTGCCAGCGCTGCTTGCAGAGCATAAACCCGAGCTGGTGATCCTCGAGTTGGGTGGCAATGACGGCTTGCGCGGGATGCTGCCAACGCAATTGCAACAAAATCTTGCGTCGATGATCGACAGCTCCCGCGCCAGTGGAGCGAAAGTGTTGCTGCTCGGCATGCAGTTGCCGCCCAATTATGGTGCTCGTTACACCAAGGCATTTGCCGAGGTCTACGGCAATGTGGCCACCGAGAAAAAAATCCCTTTGGTACCGTTTTTTCTTGATGGCGTAGGCGGTCATCCGGACCTGATGCAAGCCGACGGTCTGCACCCGGCGGCAGGGGCGCAGGACAAGTTACTGGAAAATGTCTGGCCGGCACTGAAACCGCTGCTTTGACGCTTTTCTAGTCGCGATGTTTCGGCTAAGGTGGCGCCCCCTATTTGGAGCCCCCGATGCCGCGTCCCGCCTGGTCACTTTTCGCCTATCAACTGATCGAGCCTGACGAACAGCTGGATCTGTTCGCCTGCCAGGAAGTACGCGTACATCTGGTGACCCGGCAGCTGGAGTTGGGCGGTTCCGCAGACCGAACGTTATGCGGCAGTCTGTTGCCGGCCCAGCCTCGCTGGTCGAGTGTTGACCGCCGGGTGTTTCAGGATCAGCGCCTGTGCTCGCTGTGTCGCGCCATTCTTGAGTCGCAAAAACGCGGTACCTCGCCGATCTGGCCGGAATTGCGGTTCGAGCTTTAATCTTCAGCCAGCCGTCGATCAGTTTCCTTGCAGGGGAAGGCCGACTCCCGCTGAAAGCGGTGCACGTTCGAAACGTCCTGCAATCCATAAAGTTTCCAGCATTGACGCGCTCTATCGGCGCGTCTCCCCGAATACCGAAACGCCGGTGTACAATCCCGTTTTTATACCCATGTCGATCATGCGAAGGATTTTCCGGATGTTGCCGCGCTTTCCCGCCGTCACCCGCTGCCTGACTCTAGCCGCTCTGTGTGCGGCGGGTCCCGTTGCAGCATTGGAGTTGCCTCTCCCACCACCTGGTGAAGACATCATCGGCCAGGTGCAAGTGATCAAGGCCAAGTACGAAGACACCTTCGCCGACCTTGGTACCACCTACGATCTGGGCTATTCGGAAATGGTCGCGGCCAACCCGGGTGTCGACGCCTGGTTGCCGGGTGCCGGTACCGAAATCATTTTGCCAACACGTTTCATCCTGCCACCAGGACCTCGTGAGGGCATCGTGATCAACCTGGCTGAATACCGTCTTTACTACTACCCGAAAGGCCGGGACGTGGTTTACACCTTCCCGCTGGGGATCGGTCGTGAGGGCTGGGGCTCGCCTATCGCTCACACGACCATCACCGCCAAGACGCCTAACCCGACATGGACCCCTCCAGCGTCGATCAAGGCCGAACACCTGGCAGACGGTGATCCTTTGCCAAACGTGGTGCCGGCAGGCCCGGACAACCCCCTGGGGCCGTTCAAATTCAATCTGGGCACGCCTGGTTACCTGATCCATGGTTCGAACAAGAAGTTTGGTATCGGCATGCGTACCAGTCACGGTTGCTTCCGCATGTTTAACAACAATGTGCTGGAAATGGCGGGCATGGTGCCGGTGGGTACGTCGGTACGCATCATCAATGATCCGTACAAGTTCGGTGTAAGCAGCGGCAAGGTCTACCTTGAGGCGCACACGCCGCTGGACGATAACGGCAACCCGTCGGTCGTCGACAAGCACACGGCCGTGATCAACGCGATGCTCAAGCGTGAGGACATCACCAACAACCTGCGCATGAACTGGGATGTGGTACGTGATGTGGTCGCCGCTGAAGATGGCTTGCCAGTGGAAATCGCTGTGCCCAATGGTGCTGCGCCAATGGTGACAAGTACACCGGTTGATTTGCAGCAGTAACGGCTAAAAGGACCCGCCGACGTTAGCCACGTTGGCGGGTTTTTTATTGCCCGTAGAAAACTGCGGGCAATAAAAAAGCCGACCCATAAATGGGTCGGCTTGATAACAATCCCGAAGGACTATTACTTGCGGCTAGCTTTGTCGAGCATGCGCAGAGCGCGCTCGTTAGCTTCGTCAGCAGTCTGTTGTGCTTTTTGAGCAGCAGCCAGAGCTTCATCAGCTTTACGGTAAGCTTCGTCTGCACGAGCCTGGGAGCGAGCTGCTGCGTCTTCAGTTGCAGTCAGACGTGCTTCGGTTTCTTTCGATGCGCTGCTGCAACCGGTAGCCAGAACTGCGGCCAAGGCCAGAGCAGAGAATTTCAGAACGTTGTTCATCGTGTTCCCCTTCAAGGACTTTCTATTAAGTAGCTGTCTCCTCAGAGTGAGGAAATAGCCGGCGTACATACTACCCATTACTTGTAGTAAGTAAACTGACGTGAAGCAAGAAGCAAAAAAAATTGTAGGCGTTGATTCTTTTTCGAGCAACTTTTAACTGCGCTGTTTAAAAAATATCCAGCTGCAAGCCCCGATCTGAGCGATCCGCCCAAAAAAAGTTCCCGTTCGCGAAACCTGTTTTCGGTCTTGGGTAAAGTCTGTCTATATCATTTCGTCTACACTTTTGTTCGCGAATTGAGCAGCGCTTCTCAACTCTTTCTGCTAGTTCAGGTGACTTTAAGAAGGGGCGCTCGTCTTAAGTCTCAACATCCGGCAATGTTCAGGCCATCGATCCTGCAAAATCTGTGGTTTCGAGAAGTCGCTGCACCACCCGGAGCCGCACCCGCCAACCTGCGTGATGACGAGCGCACCTTGAGCATTTTTGCCATTGGTGCCTACTATTTAGACGTGCCCGGTTGCGCGAGATTGGTGCAGCTCTTCTCGGTGTCCATTCGGCACGGGGTGGCGTAGATGTTCCTTCGCCGGAAAAACATCGGTAAGGTAGGGGTCAGAATTCAAGACCCGCGAGGAGTAGTGATGAGCGAGGCGTTGTCCATCCACCATGACCAGGCTGGTCATCAGTTCGAGACCACTGTGGACGGTCATCGTGCCTACCTGACCTATATGGATCTGGGAAAACAGACCCTGGATATTTATCGTACCTTTGTGCCGAACGCGCTACGGGGTCGTGGCATTGCTGCGGCATTGACCGAGCAGGCGCTGCAGTACGCCGAGGAAATGGGCTACACCGTCATTCCGTCGTGCTCCTACGTGGAGCGCTACATGGAGCGTCACCAGCGGCATGCGGCCAAGCTGAGTCAATGACGTTTCAAGAATCGAACGCATAAAAAAACGCCGGGTTTAGCCCGGCGTTTTTTTGTCTGCGTTTTTTGCGTGCAGAAGTGGCGATCAACCGCGATCGCGTTTCGGCAGTACATCCTTGAGCTTGGCATGCATGCTGCGCAAGGTGGTTTCGGTGGCGGACCAGTCGATGCAAGCATCGGTGATCGACACACCGTATTGCAGGTCGGCGAGGTCTTTGGGAATCGCCTGGCAACCCCAGTTCAGATGACTTTCAACCATCAAACCGATGATCGACTGGTTGCCTTCGAGGATCTGGTTGGCGACGTTTTCCATCACCAGCGGTTGCAGGGCCGGGTCCTTGTTGGAGTTGGCGTGGCTGCAATCGACCATGATGTTCGGCTTGATCTTCGCTTTGTTCAGCGCTTGCTCGCAGAGCGCGACGCTGACCGAATCGTAGTTCGGCTTGCCATTGCCACCGCGCAGCACGACGTGGCCGTAGGCATTGCCTTTGGTGGTCACGATCGATACGCCACCTTCCTGGTTGATACCCAGGAAACGGTGCGGGCTGGAAACCGACTGCAGCGCGTTGATCGCTACGGTCAGGCCGCCATCGGTACCATTCTTGAAGCCGACCGCCGAGGACAGGCCGGAAGCCATTTCACGGTGAGTCTGGGATTCGGTGGTGCGCGCGCCGATGGCCGACCAGCTGATCAGGTCCTGCAAGTACTGCGGGGAAATCGGGTCGAGGGCTTCAGTCGCGGTAGGCAGGCCCATTTCCGCCAGGTCCAGCAACAGCTGACGGCCGATGTGCAGGCCATCCTGGATCTTGAAAGAGTCGTCGAGGTACGGGTCGTTGATCAAACCTTTCCAGCCGACGGTGGTGCGTGGCTTCTCGAAATACACGCGCATGACCAGATACAAGGTATCCGACACTTCAGCGGCCAGGACCTTCAGGCGCTCGGCGTATTCGTGGGCAGCCTTGATGTCGTGGATCGAGCAAGGCCCGATGACAACAAACAGGCGGTGATCGGTGCCGTCAAGAATGTTGCGAATGACTTCGCGACCCTTGGTGACGGTGCGCAGGGCAGCGTCGCTCAGGGGGATATCACGCTTGAGCTGATCAGGAGTGATCAGCGTCTCGTTGGAAGCGACGTTTAGGTCGTTGATCGGTAAATCAGCCATCGTTTACTCGTCAGGTCACGGGTGCCGGCCGCCAGCGAACCCGCGCGGCGGAGCACAGCAAATTAAGCGCGTCGGGGAGCGGAACCTTAGCGCGTTACACCGTGGCTCGACAATGGGCAGACGCCGGTTTTAGGGGCATTCTCCACTAATTGATAATGTCCGCTAATCGACTACAGCCTGGGCGAATGCCTTGTGAACGGTGTCGTGGGAAAACTCGTCAGCGTGCTGCTGGACCCATTCGAGGGCCAGGGCTTGCGATTCCTGCAGGCCACTTTGGGCGTCATGCAGGCGGCAATATCGCTCGATCTGACACACCTGCTCACCCATCCGGGCGCTGAACAGCATCTGCTCATCGACAAAGGCAATCCCCACCAGATAGCCGCGCTTGCGCCGCAGGCACCAGGCGACGTAACCCAGATAGCGCAGGTCGGGATTCAGGGTCGGCATGCGCACCTCGAGCGCCGTGCCGTGGCGCCAGGCACGGTGGTAATTGCAAGCCATGCCCCCGAGGCTGATAGTGTGCAGCCGTTGCCGCGATATACATTCATGCTTGAGCAACGTTAATTCGACGGGCACATCGTCAGGGTGAGGAAGAAAACGTCCCATGAACACGGACTCCATGTGTCGGCCAGCTGACATTGTTTCCCCCAGTATAGTGGTCGAATCGGAACTGACCGATTTCGATGCTGACCAACGGCTGCTGGCGATGAGCGGAGTTTCGCTGGTGATTTTTACCAGTGTGGGCTGCGCCAGCTGTCGTTTCGCCCGAGCGCAATTGCCGAAACTGTATCTGGCGGTCGATCGACTGTGCTGGATTGATGCCGGCAACAATGGCGGCTTGGTGGAGCGTTATCAGGTCTTTCATTTACCGTCGCTGTTTGTGGTGCGCGACGGTGAGTTTTTCGGTGCATTGCAATCGCGCCTGACGACCACTGAGCTGAACGACGCCGTGGCTCAGGTGCTGACGAGAACAGCAGAGGAGTTGCCATGATGGGGGCAGTTGCCAAACCGACAATCGGCATTATCGGTACCGGTGCGATCGGCGGGTTTTACGGAGTGATGCTGGCCCGTGCCGGTTTCGATGTGCACTTTCTGTTACGCAGTGAGTTTTCCGCCGTGACGGAACACGGGTTGCAGGTCAACAGCGCGCAACATGGCGCGCTGACGCTCAATCCGGTCCAGGCCTACTCCTCGGCCGCCGATTTGCCACCCTGCGACTGGTTACTGGTGGGCGCCAAAACCACCAGCAACGCCGATCTGGCGCCAGCAATCATTCAGGCCGCAGCGCCGAATGCCAAGGTGCTGGTGTTGCAAAACGGCCTTGATGTGGAAGACAGCCTGCGCGAATGCCTCCCCGACTCGCTGCACGTACTCGGCGGGCTGTGTTACATCTGCGTCCATCGCGAAAGCCCAGGTGTCATCACTCATCAGGCGCTTGGCGCCGTGCACATTGGCTATCACAGTGGTCCTGCCACTTCGGAGCAGTCGCGTTCGGCGATCTCGGAGGAGGGCGCCGACCTGTTTCGCGCCGCCGGCATCGACTCCCAGCCAATGCCGAATCTGCACCAGGCCCGTTGGCAGAAGCTCGTCTGGAACATTCCCTATAACGGTCTGTCGGTCCTGCTCGGGGCAGGCACGACGCCTCTGATGGCCGATACCGATAGCCGCGAGCTGATAAAGGCGCTGATGGCCGAAGTGGTTCAGGGCGCTATCACCTGTGGCCACCAGGTACCGCAAGGCTATGCCGAACACCTGTTCATGATGACCGAAAAGATGCCCGACTACTGGCCGAGCATGTACCACGACTTTGTGCATAAACGACCGCTGGAGTTGGCCGCAATCTATGCCCGGCCCTTGGCGGCAGCGAAGGCGGCCGGTTGCGAGATGCCACGCATCGAAGCCTTGTTCCAGAGTTTGAGCTTCATCGATCGACGTAACCGTTGAGTCGATCCACCAGAGGGGAAGGGCATGGCGAAAACTATCGACGATAAACTGGTGCTGGCGATTTCTTCGCGGGCGCTGTTCGACCTGAGCGAAAGCCACAAGGTCTATCTGTCCAGCGGCGTCGAAGCCTACCGGCAATATCAGATCGAGCACGAAGACGAGTTTCTCGAGCCCGGTGATGCATTCCCGCTGGTGCAAAAACTCCTCAACCTCAACACCCATCTTGGTCGCGCCCGGGTCGAAGTGATTCTGGTGTCGCGCAACAGTGCCGATACCGGATTAAGAGTGTTCAACTCGATCCACCACTACGGCCTGGCGATTTCCCGTGCGGCGTTTGTCGGCGGGCGCAGTCCCTATCCGTATCTCAAAGCCTTTGGGTGTGACCTGTTTCTGTCGACCCATGCCGAAGATGTGCGCAGTGCGCTGGACGCCGGTTTTGCGGCGGCGACGATTCTGTCGGGCGGTGCCAGCCGAGCGGCCAGCGACGAACTGCGCATCGCCTTCGACGGTGATGCGGTGCTGTTTTCCGATGAATCGGAACGTGTCTATCAATCCGGTGGCCTTGAAGCCTTTCAGGCCAGCGAGCGCGAATCGGCCCGCGAGCCCTTGCGCGGTGGGCCGTTCAAAGGCTTCCTGGCGGCCCTGAACCTGTTACAGCGCGAGTTCCCGGACGATGCTTGCCCGATCCGCACGGCGCTGGTCACGGCGCGCTCGGCACCGGCCCATGAAAGGGTGATCCGCACGCTGCGTGAGTGGGATATCCGTCTCGACGAATCACTGTTCCTCGGTGGGCTGACCAAGTCGGCGTTTCTCGAAGCGTTTGCCGCTGACGTGTTTTTCGACGATCAGGCCGGCCACTGCGAGTTGGCCCGTGAAGTGGTCGCCACCGGTCACGTGCCTCACGGCATAAGCAACGAGCAAAAGGTTTAAGCCCACGGTTCAACGCGTTACACCGGACGTCGTACTCGCCAAGGCACTGCTAAGCTGAATCAATCTCCGCCATGTTGGCACTCGAGGAGGTCATATGATTCGGTCGATGCTGTATGCCACTGACCTCGGCCTGTACGCACCGTTGGTGATGCACCATGCCTTGGCGATGGCGCGCACATTCGATGCTGACCTGTATGTGGTGCATGCGGTAGAGCCGATGGGATTGTTCGCCGAGTCGGTGCTGCAAAGCTACCTTGATGAACAGGCATTAAGCGATTTTCACAGTCAGGGCCTGAACACGGTGATCGCCAATATCGAGCAGCGGGTGCTCGACAGCTTTCGCGAAGAATTGGGGGATGAGGGGGATCAGGACCTGGCGCGAATCAAAGCGGTACGGGTGATACAGGGGGATCCTTCCCAAGTGATTCTCGACCAGGCACAGAAACTCTCTGTGGATTTGCTGATCGTAGGTAGTCATAGCCATGGCGCCGGCGCGGAGACACCTCTGGGCAGGACCGCTGCACGCGTATTACAGCTGTCGAGGGTACCCGTCTATCTGGTGCCGCTGGTTGAGCGTCGTCGTCACGGGGATCGCTAGTACAGGAATACTGGCACTTTGATGAAAAAGTTCTAGATTTATTCTTTAAACCATTAATATAGTTATATACCGTCGCTGATGCCCGTGGCGTCTACCTGCTTTGAGGGATACATATGAAGCTTCAACAATTGCGCTACATCTGGGAAGTGGCGCACCACGACCTCAACGTTTCTGCCACAGCCCAAAGCCTTTACACCTCGCAACCGGGCATCAGTAAACAGATCCGACTGCTGGAAGATGAACTGGGCGTCGAAGTTTTCGCCCGCAGTGGCAAGCACCTGACCCGCGTCACCCCGGCCGGCGAGCGCATTATCACCACCGCTGGCGAGATCCTTCGCAAAGTTGAAAGCATCAAGCAGATTGCCCAGGAATTCTCCAACGAGAAGAAAGGCACCCTGTCGATCGCCACCACTCACACCCAGGCGCGTTATGCACTGCCGCCGGTGATCAGCAATTTCATCAAACAATACCCAGATGTGGCCCTGCACATGCACCAGGGTTCGCCGATGCAGATCGCCGAAATGGCCGCTGACGGTACCGTGGATTTCGCCATCGCCACCGAGGCCCTGGAGTTGTTCGGTGATTTGGTGATGATGCCGTGCTACCGCTGGAATCGCTGCGTCGTCGTGCCTCAGGGGCATCCGCTGACCAAAGTATCGAAACTTACGCTTGAAGCGTTGGCCGAGTACCCGATCGTCACCTACGTGTTCGGTTTCACGGGCCGCTCGAAGCTCGATGAAGCCTTCAGCCATCGTGGCCTGACGCCAAAAGTGGTGTTCACCGCCGCTGACGCCGACGTCATCAAGACTTACGTGCGCTTGGGCCTGGGTGTCGGCATCGTGGCGAAAATGGCGGTCGACGCCAAACTCGACAGCGATCTGGTGATGCTTGATGCCAGCGACCTTTTCGAATCCAGCATTACCAAGATCGGTTTCCGTCGTGGCACGTTCCTGCGCGGCTTCATGTGCGACTTCATCGAGAAATTCGCCCCGCACCTGACGCGCGAAGTCATGGCCAAAGCCATTCAGTGCCACAACAAGCAGGAACTGGAAGAGCTGTTCGACGGCGTCGAACTGCCGGTTCATTAATAGGGTTCTGCTGCCTACACCACCTCGGTAACAGAAAACTGTTGCCGAGCACCCGCCACCAGAATCTCCACATCATCGCCTTCGAACTTGCCCAGCAGGCTTTTGCCCAAGGGCGAGCGAGGGGTGATAACCGTGATCAGTTGCCCCACAAGATCGACTTTCAATCCAGCTGCGTCGGGCGCCAGAAACAACCACTGCTCACGACCTTTCTCGTCTTCCAGTCCCAGCAGCGCACCGACTTCAATGCCCCGTTGATCGTCATAGGGGCGCAACGCCAGGTTCTGGCACAGCGTCAGTGAATGCCTGATTTCCTCAACGCGCTTCGCTTGGCCCGCAGCAAGATAAGACGCTTCCAGGCCCAGCGTGTCGTACTTGTTTTCAGCAATGTTTTCTTCGTGAGTCGCAGTTTCGTAGGCGGTTTGCGCGGCACGCTCGGCGATGTCGAGGTCGACGCGCAGCTTGTCGAGAATCAGTTGGTGGACGATCTTCTTGTTCATGTTCAATCGCAAAATTGCTGGACGTTGGCGCGGCTTTTTTCGCTGGGCGCGTTCTGATCTTGTTGCAGCCAGAACTGGCATTTCGGATTGGCCAGGTTACGGCTGCTGCCTCGCGCCTGATCGAGCCGTTGCTGCTGCTCGTTTTTGCGCAGGTTTTCTTCGTACTGTTCGAACAGTGGGCTCTGTGGAGGAATGTCCGGCCGTGGCTGCAGTTCCACTTGCTCTGGCACGGGCGGTTTGACCCAGTGCTCGACAGCGGAGGTGACAGGCGCGAGTTGCTCCGGAAAAAACAGGCGCGAGGCAAGCCAGCAGGTCAGCGCTATGGCGATAAATCCCAACCATAATCCCAGGGCGATACTGCCGCTCAGTTTCAGCACGTTGAGCTGTATCGAAATCGGGCGGCGGGTGGCGGGACGGTAGGGCATGGCTGCCTCCTGGCGATGATGGCGGGCGAGCGGCGATTGTCGCATGAAGATTAATCGGCGTCGGCTCTTCTGCACGGAGTCATTTATGCGGACAATCGCCGCCTTTGCCAACGGGAGCCTGGAATGCCTGAAATGAAAACCCGCTGGGATATTTTTTGCACCGTGGTCGATAACTTTGGCGACATCGGTGTGACCTGGCGCCTGGCTCGACAGCTGGTGGCCGAGCACGATGTGGCTGTGCGTTTATGGGTTGATGATCTGCGCGCCTTCGAGCGCCTGTGTCCTGACATCGACATCACGCGTTCGCAACAATGGCAACAAGGTGTCGAGGTCAGACATTGGCCCGCCGACTGGCAACCTGCCGAATCCGCCGATGTGGTCATTGCCGCTTTTGCCTGCCAATTGCCGAGCCCTTACATGGATGCCATGGCCACTCGGGGACAACCGCCGCTGTGGTTGAACCTTGATTATCTGAGTGCTGAAGACTGGGTCGTTGGTTGTCACGGCTTGCCGTCGGTCAAATACAAGAACGTGCAGAAGTTCTTTTTCTTTCCGGGGTTCCGCAAGGGGACCGGCGGTTTGCTGCGTGAAAGCGGTTTGCTGGAGCGGCGTCAGCAGTTTCAACAGAATGCTGAAGCACAGCGAACCTTTCTGCAGGGCTTGGGGATTGATCGCTTGCCGGGAGCGCAGTTGATCTCGTTGTTCGCCTACGAAAATACCGGGCTCGCAAGTTGGCTCGACGCCATGGCGACCGATCCGATGCCCACGCATCTGCTGGTACCTGAAGGGCGGATTCTCGGTGATGTGGAGCGCTGGCTCGGTCTCGAGGGGTTGACGGCCGGTGCCGTGCACGTGCGCGATGCGTTGACGGTGCACGTGCTGCCATTCGTCCGGCAGGATCAATACGACCTGTTGCTGTGGTGCTGCGACTTCAATGCCGTGCGGGGCGAGGATTCGTTCGTCCGCGCCCAGTGGGCGGGGCGGCCATTGCTCTGGCACATCTACCGGCAAGACGAGGATATTCACCTCGACAAGCTCGAAGCGTTCCTCACGTTGTACACAAAGGGCCTGTCGGCACCTGCCAGCGACGCGATCAGCGGCCTTTGGCGCGCCTGGAATGCCGGTGACAAAATGACCGACCACTGGCAATCCACCCGTAAACACGGGCCGGAGCTGGAAAAACATGCGCAAGCGTGGTGTCTGGAACAGGCCTTGCAGGATGATCTTGCCGCAGCGCTGGTACAGTTTTATGTAAATTGGATATGATACGCGGCCTAGATTTTTGTAAATCCCATCCAAATTCGGATATTCGCAATGAAAACTGGTAAAGAACTGAAACCCGGTACCGTGATCCGTCTCGAAAACGATCCATGGTTGGTTCAGAAAGCTGAATTCACCAAGTCTGGTCGTAACAGCGCGATCATGAAGACCAAGCTGAAAAACCTGCTGACCGGTTACAAGACCGAGATCGTTTACAGCGCTGACGACAAGCTGGACGACGTGATCCTCGACCGCAAAGAAGCGACCCTGTCCTTCATCAGCGGCGACACCTACACGTTCATGGACACCACTGACTACACCATGTACGAGCTGAACGCTGAAGACATCGAAGCCGTTCTGCCTTTCGTTGAAGAAGGCATGACCGATGTTTGCGAAGCGATCTTCTTCGAAGAGCGTCTGGTATCCGTAGAGCTGCCGACCACTATCGTGCGCGTCGTTGACTACACCGAAGGTTCGGCTCGTGGCGACACGTCCGGCAAGGTGATGAAGCCTGCCAAGCTGAGCAACGGTACTGAGCTGCAAGTTGCTGACTTCATCGAAATCGGTGACAAGATCGAAATCGATACCCGCGATGGCGGTTCCTACAAAGGCCGTGCTAAATAAGCACAGCTTCAGGAATGAAAAAGCCCGACCATTGAGTCGGGCTTTTTTGTGCCTGCAAGATCAACAGATCGCGCTTAAACCGTTACATGCAAACGCACGTCGACGTTGCCACGGGTCGCATTGGAGTAAGGGCAGACTTGGTGCGCCGCTTCAACCAGCGATTGCGCATCGGCTTGTTCCAGGCCTGGCAGGCTGATGTGCAAGTCGATGTCCAGACCGAAACCACCAGGAATCTGGCCGATGCCCACATGGGCGGTGATCGAGGCGTCGTTTGGAATGGTGCGTTTGGTCTGGCTGGCCACAAACTTCAGTGCGCCGATGAAGCAGGCGGAGTACCCGGCAGCAAACAGTTGCTCAGGGTTGGTCGCCGCGCCGCCCGCACCGCCGAGTTCTTTCGGGGTGGCCAGTTTGACATCGAGAATGTTGTCGCTGGACACCGCACGACCGTCACGGCCGCCGGTGGAGGTAGCAATTGCAGTGTAGAGAGTTTGCATGGTGAGAGCCTCGATCTGGATTGACTGTCTGCGCTAAATGTTTGCGCGCTAAGTAAGTGCGAGATAAATGTATCTCGCTAATATTTAGCGCGCAAGATAAATTTTTGAGAAAATTTCCCTTCGATGAGGCCGTGTGACGCAGAGCAGCGGAATAGAGCGGTTTAAATGCCAAGAGCAGCGCAAAAAAAATGTGGGAGAGAGCCTGCTCGCGATGGCGGTATGGCAGGCACATCATGTGTTGACTGGCTCACCGCTATCGCGAGCAGGTTCGCCTCCCAGGGGTCAAGGTGGGGCGAGGTTTAGAGACTGTCCTGCAAATGCCGACGCAATGCCTGCAAATCCGCCTGCAGCTTTTGCAATTGCTCCAGCGTCTGCCCACTGGCACCGAGGATGCATTGCGGAATATCACGTGCCTTGTCCCGCAATGCACGACCTTGCTCCGTCAGTTCGACAATCACCACCCGTTCATCCTCACGACTGCGCGTACGACTCAGTAAACCCTCGACTTCCAGGCGTTTGAGCAGAGGCGTCAACGAGCCAGGATCGGTCAGCAGGCGCGTGCTGATTTCACCGACAGTCATCCCGTCACGTTCCCACAACACCATCATCGCCAGGTACTGCGGATAGGTCAGACCCAAGGCTTGCAGCAGCGGCTTGTAAACCTTGGTCATCATCAACGACGTGGAATGCAGGGCGAAGCAGACCTGATTATCCAGCAGCAGGTGGTCACAGTTATTGGGAGCGGTGTGCTTTTTGGTCATGTCGAAGCCTTGATCAATGATCGTCATGAATCTAGCGGGCTAATCTTTGATGCGCCAGATAATTCTCGGCTAGTGCCGTTCCAGGTTTTTCTGAAGCGCCAGATCCCATGGCGGGATTGGACTGAACCGGCTCTTGAGATATTCCAGCAGCAGTCGGCTGCGTGGATTGGGTTGTTGTTCCAGACGCAATGCATAAATTCCGGTGCTTTCCGGATCGGGCAGACCGTTGTCGCAGAACAACGGCAGCAACTCGCCGCGCACGAGGTATTCGCTGGCCAGCCAGGTTGGCAAGTGCGCAACGCCAAGCCCGGCAAGCGCGCCGCAGACCAGCGCTTCGGCATTGTTTGCGCTCATACGGATACGCGCGGGGCGATGCACTTGCAGCTGGCCGTTGCGTTCAAATCGCCAGGCAAACAGTGGTGCCAGACCCTCCCAGTCGAGACCGTCATGTTCAACCAGTTGCGCCGGCTCGCTCGGTACGCCCCGGCGCTTCAGGTAATCGGGGCTGGCGCAGGCGATGCGCACCATGCTCGCCAATGGCGTGGCCACCAAACGCGTATCGGCCATTTGCCCTGCGCGCAGTACCAGGTCGACTTTGCCCAGGTTCAAGCCCTGCATGTCGACAAAGCTGTCGATCAGGTGCAACTGCACATCAAGGCCCGGATAGAGCATCAGGAAGTCGGCAATCACCGGTGCCAGGTGCCGACGCCCGAACGCGGCGGGCGCATCAATCCGGATCAATCCTTCCGGCGCACTGCTCAGGGAAACCGCTTCCGCCCTGGCGAGTCGTAATTCCGCCACGATCCGCCGTGCACGTTCGGCAAAAGCCAGGCCGGCAGGTGTCGCACGCACAGCGTGGGTGCTGCGGATGAACAATTGGCTGCCGACGGCGTGTTCCAGGCTGTCGATGCGCCTCGCCACTGCGGAGGGCGTCAGCGGATAACGGCGGGAGGCGGCGGAAAAGCTGCCGGTTTCCAGCACATCAAGAAACAACCCGAGCTGTTCGGTCAATTGATTGGGGTTCATGAGCGTTGCTTATGCGAAGTGGGCACAGCCATTGTGCGTTGCTGTGCGTTTCACTGCCAGCAGTGACTGCGTAGGATGAGCCTTCTGACAGGAAGGGAAATTGGCCGTGATCGAGTTTTTGATGTACCTGGTGTTTGGCGCTGCCCTCGGTACGCTGGGTGGTTTGTTCGGTATTGGCGGCGGCTTGATCGCGATTCCACTGCTGGGCGTGCTGTTCGGTCTCGATCAGCAGATTGCTCAGGGCACCGCGCTGGTCATGGTTGTACCCAACGTGATGCTGGCGCTGTGGCGTTATCACCAGCGCAACCGGATCGAACTGCGCCACGCGTTGCCGCTGGCGTCGATGGGATTCTGCTTCGCCTGGCTCGGTTCGATCTGGGCAGTGGGCATTGATGCGCAAACCATGCGCGTCGGCTTCGTCGCCTTCCTGATTGCCCTGTCGGCCTACAACCTGGTGCGCATGTTTACCGCTAACGCACCCGCGTCGTCGCAGATGCGTTATTCCTGGCCGTGGCTGGGTGTCCTTGGCGCTGCGTCCGGCTCCATGGGTGGGCTGTTTGGTGTCGGCGGGGCGGTTGTGGCAACTCCGGTGTTGACCAGCCTGTTTGGTACAAGCCAGGTGGTTGCCCAGGGTTTATCGCTGGCACTGGCGTTGCCAAGCACTGGCGTCACGTTGGTCACGTACGCCGTGCACCATCAAGTCGACTGGATGATCGGCGTGCCGCTGGCCGTCGGTGGCCTGATGAGCATCAGCTGGGGCGTGAAAATCGCCCACGCCATGCCGGAGCGGCTGCTACGCGGGCTTTTTTGCGCCTTCCTGGTGCTGTGCGCGGTGATGCTCGCCTTTAAAGTTTGAAGCCTTCTACGATGTGTTCGGCCAGGCACTCGGTGATCGGCGACGGATTGTGCAGGTTACGCACCAGCATGATGCTCGCCTCGGGCAACTCCGGCAGGCCCTCGGCTTCACCTAGAATGCGCATGTCCGGCGTGATCAGGCTTTCCAGTTGTGCGGTGACGGCCAGGCCGGCGCTGACCACCGCCATGATCGCCGACAGGCTGGAACTGTTGTATGCGACCCGATAATCCCGGCCCATGGCGTCCAGCGCATTGCAGGCCCACAACCGGCAGAAGCAATCACTGTTGAACATCGCCAAGGGCAACGGCGTTTGCTCATGGGCGCTGAAACATTGCGCTTCGGCCCAGACAAAACGCTCCTTGCGCAACAACTGGCCGATCTCGTTGCCCGGCTCGCGAGTGACGATGGACAAGTCCAGGTCCTGGCGCAGCAGCAATTGTTTTGATGATTCGCAATGGACCTCGATCTGGATCAGCGGGTAGGACTGTGCAAACCGCCGCAGAATCCCCGGCAGAAACCGCATCACATAATCGTCGGGCGTGCCGATACGCACCATGCCGACCATGTGCGGTTCGCGCAGCGTGTTGAACACCTCGCTGTGCAACTTCAGAATGCGCCTGGCATAGCCCAGCAATACCTGGCCTTCCGCCGTCAGCCGCACCTGGCGACCGTCACGCTGGAACAACTGGCGCTGCAACACATCCTCTTCAAGCCGCTTCATCTGCATGCTTACGGCAGATTGCGTGCGGTTGACCAGTTCCCCTGCACGGGTAAAACCACCTTGGTCGGCAATGGCGACGAAGGTGCGCAGCACTTCGGTGTCGATACTTGGGAAGGCTGACATACATCAATCTCCGAGATGTGTTGCATAAGAAACATTCGTTGGATTGATCTTAGCGCCAGCGCGACACTTGAGCCATCCCAAACGGAGGGCAACAAGATGAAAGGTCAAAACGAAGTCGTAGCCGCAGAAAAACATTCCATCCATGTCGTATCTGATTTGCTGCACAAGTTGACTCGCTGGTACGAATTGCACCGTGAACGCGAACTGTTGGCCGGGATGAGCGACGAAGCGTTGAAGGACATCGGCCTGAGTCGTGCAGATGTCGAGCACGAAGTGGTCCGTCCATTCTGGGATGACCCGATGCACAAATGAGTCATTCACACCTACACAAACCCTCTTCCGGTGAGGTAGGTTGCGAGCAGACAAGGAGATGCTCATGCCCGCAACACTGTCCTTCTCCATCAAACAGGCTCGGCGTCTGGCGCTGGCTGCCCAGGGATTCAACGGGCGCCAGCCGCCAGCGACGATCAAGGCGGCGCAGCTCAATCGCCTGATCGAACGTCTGGGCATCCTGCAAATAGATTCGGTCAATGCGCTGGTGCGTTCGCACTACCTTCCGTTGTTTTCCCGCCTCGGCAGCTACTCCTCCGACTTGCTCGACCAGGCTGCCTGGAGTCAGGGCCGGCGACGCACGCTGTTCGAATACTGGGGCCATGAAGCCTCGCTGTTGCCTTTGTCGATGTATCCGTTGATGCGCTGGCGAATGCTGCGCGCGACCCGTGGCGAGGACATCTATCAACAACTGGCGCGGTTTGGTCGTGAGCAACAGGACACGATTCGCCGGGTGCTGGCTTCGGTTGAGGAGCTCGGGGCGCTGGGGGCCGGCAGCCTGTCGACTCGCGAAGAACGGGCCGGACCCTGGTGGGACTGGAGCGCTGAAAAGCATGCGCTGGAATGGTTGTTCGCTGCAGGTGAAGTGACCGTGGCGGGGCGGCGTGGCTTCGAGCGGCTTTATGATCTGCCGGAAAGAGTGATCCCTTCGGCGATTCTCCAGCAACCTGTCCTTGATGAGGCGGCGGCCCAGCGGGGACTGTTGCTGCATGCCGCGACTGCCTTGGGCGTGGCGACGGAAAAGGATCTGCGCGATTACTTCCGGCTTAGCCCGGGTGATGCTCGCCCGCGTCTCGCCGAGCTGGTTGAGGAGGGGGCGTTACTGACTTGCGAGGTGCAGGGGTGGCGGCAACCGGCCTATTGTCTGCCTGAGCCCAAAGTGCGGCGCAAGGTCGAGGCCAGTGCGTTGCTTTCACCCTTCGATTCACTGATCTGGGAGCGTAGCCGCACCGAGCGATTGTTCGATTTTCGTTATCGGCTGGAGATTTACACGCCGCAGGACAAGCGGGTGTTCGGCTATTACGTGCTGCCGTTCTTGCACCATGAAAGGATCGCGGCACGGGTGGACCTGCGTGCGGAAAGGGCCCAGGGGAGGTTGGCGGTGCATGCGGTACACGAGGAAGAGCCGGGGCTGGATGACGAGGGAATGCTGGCGTTGGCGATGAATTTGCGGCGGATGGCGGATTGGCTGGGGCTGACGCGGGTGCAGTTGAATTGTCAGCGGGTGAGTGCGGCAAGGTTGCGGGTAGCATTGGCTGCGATTGAGGGTGCCTGAGCTGGCCTGATCGCTAGCAGGCTAGCTCCCACAGTTGAACGCGTTCGGCAGAACAGCGCGGTAAAAATGTGGGAGCTAGCCCGCTAGCGATTGTTTCAAAGTGATTTACCGCCGAACCTGCTTCAAGGTTTCGGCAATCAGAAACGCCAATTCCAGCGACTGATCGGCATTCATCCGCGGATCGCAATGGGTGTGATACCGGTCCGACAATCCATCTTCGGTAATAGGTCGCGCGCCACCGATGCACTCGGTCACGTTCTGCCCGGTCATCTCGATGTGGATGCCACCGGCGTAAGTGCCTTCCGCTTCGTGAACCTGGAAGAACTGCTTCACTTCTCCAAGAATCTGCGCAAAGTCGCGAGTCTTGTAGCCGCTGCTGGCCTTGATGGTATTGCCATGCATCGGATCGGAGCTCCAGAGCACCTGCTTGCCCTCGCGCTGCACGGCGCGGATCAACGCGGGCAGATGATCACCCACCTTGTTCGCGCCCATCCGGGCAATCAGGTTCAGACGACCTGGGTCGTTGTCCGGGTTTAGCACGTCGATCAGACGAATCAGATCGTCGGGGTTCATGCTTGGACCGACCTTGACGCCGATCGGGTTGTTCACGCCCCGCAGGAACTCGACATGAGCGCCGTCGAGCTGACGGGTGCGGTCGCCGATCCACAGCATGTGCGCCGAGCAGTCGTAGTAATCGTTGGTCAGGCTGTCGCGACGCACGAAGGCTTCTTCGTAGTTCAGCAGCAGCGCTTCGTGGGCGGTGAAAAAACTGGTTTCGCGCAGCTGTGGCGAACTGTCCATGCCGCAGGCGCGCATGAAGGCCAGGGTTTCATCGATGCGATCGGCCAGGTGGCTGTATTTTTCAGCCAGTGCCGAGTTGGCGATGAAATCCAGGTTCCACTTATGCACCTGGTGCAGGTCGGCAAAACCGCCTTGGGCAAAGGCCCGAAGCAGGTTCAAGGTCGCCGTGGACTGGTGATAGGACTGGAGCAAGCGCTCCGGGTCCGGCACACGGCTTTTCTCGTCGAAACCGATGCCGTTGACGATGTCTCCGCGGTACGCCGGCAAGGTCACGCCGTCGATGGTTTCGTCGTTGGCTGATCGTGGCTTGGCGAATTGCCCGGCCATGCGTCCAACTTTGACCACCGGGCATCCGGCAGCAAACGTCATGACGATCGCCATTTGCAGCAGCACTTTGAACGTGTCGCGAATCTTCGCGGCGGAGAACTCGGCGAAGCTCTCGGCGCAGTCGCCGCCCTGCAACAGAAACGCGCGGCCCTGGGTCACCTCGGCAAACTGACGGCGCAACTCCCGGGCTTCACCGGCAAACACCAGCGGCGGATAGCTGGCCAGCGTTTGCTCGACGTGCAGCAAATGCGCCGCGTCGGGGTAGTGGGGTTGTTGCTGGATCGGCAAGGCGCGCCAGCTGTCAGGACTCCAGGGTTGGCTCATCACGGTCTCGGTTGGTTTACGCTCGGACCGTCATGTTATCAGCAATTAATGCGTGACCTGTTCCCGTTGCTTCGCGGACAATCGCGCCTTTGCCGCTTCAAGCTGCGGCAGGCCCGGTAATGATCTGGAGACGAAATGACTGAGGAGCGCGTCGAGCATCTGCTCGCCGAGGTACAGGATGAGTTCGGCGTGATACGCGTGCTGGAAGTGGCCGATTACCGTTTTCTCGAATTCGGTGACGCCATCGAACAGAGTTGCGTGTTTACTGCCGATCCCAGCTGGCTCGAATACGACTACACCCGCGCGATGTTGATCGGCGCGTTGTGCCACGATCAGCCGGAGAGTGCGTTGTTTCTGGGGCTCGGTGCAGGGACGTTGACCCAGGCCTGCCTGAAGTTTCTGCCGCTGGAAGACGTCGAGGCTATCGAGCTGCGTCCCGATGTACCGCGCCTCGCCATCGAGTTCCTTGGGCTGGATGATGACCCGCGGCTGTATATCCGTGTGGGCGATGCGCTGGAACTGCTCGACACCGCCGAGCCTGCCGACCTGATTTTCGTCGACCTCTATACCGATGTCGGTCCGGGTGTCGGGCATCTGGCCTGGAGCTTTTTGGAAAACTGTCAGAAGCGCCTGAATCCAGGCGGCTGGCTGGTGATCAACCAATGGGCCACCGATGATGGAAAACCCTTGGGCGCGGCGCTGCTACGCGGTTTGTACCACCGCCATTACTGGGAGTTGCCGGTGAAGGAGGGCAACGTGATTTTGATCGTGCCTTCGGAGCTGGATCAGGAACTGGACATGGATGGGCTGATCGCGCGGGCTGAAGGACTGGCGCCGCTGCTGGGGTATTCGTTGCAGCCGTTGATCAAGGCGATTCGCCCGGCTACTTGAGGTTGTTGAGGCTCCTGTAGGGGAGCTGTGGTGCTGCCTTCAGCAGCCTTTGAAAACGCCCGGCCGCTTCTCGACCATCGACCGCACCCCTTCCTTGGCATCTTCACTCGCCATCAACTTCTTCACCAGCGGCGGCAACGCCTGCGCCGCTGCAGTTTCCCCTTCATACCGTGCCTGGCGAGCCGACATCAATGTCGCCTGAACCCCAAGCGGCGCCTGCCGGGCAATCCGTTCGGCCAGCTCAATCGCCCGTGGCAACAAATCCTCGCTGGCCATGACTTCCTGCACCAACCCCAGGTGCAACGCCTCGTGGGCATCGAATTCATCGCCGGTCAGCAACCAGCGCATGGCATTGCCCCAGCCCGCGACCTGATGCAGGCGCAGCGTGGCCCCGCCAAACGGGAATATCCCCCTTTGCACTTCTTTCTGGGCAAAACGGGTGTTGCTGGCGCACAGGTTGATGTCAGCGGCCAGCATCAGCTCGATGCCGATGGTCAGGCAGTAACCTTGTGCAGCGACAATCACCGGTTTACTCACCCTTGGCCCGGCAAATACACCCCAGGGATCGCAGCCACCCGGAGGCGCCTGCCAACCTTCAGCCAGGGACGCGCTGGCACTGACCAGGTCGAGCCCGGCGGTAAAATGCTCCCCGTGGCCGAACACCACGGCCACCCGCGCGTCGCTGTCCGCTTCGAGCTCGCCATAGGCCAGGCTGAGTTCGTTGAGCAGTTGCAGATCGAAGGCGTTGCGCTTGGCCACCCGGTCCAGACCGATTAACAGGACATGACCGCGCCGTTCGCGGCTGACTCGACTGCAGCTGGACTGATCCATGGAACATTTCTTCGGGCGGGAAGAGGTGGGAAGGCGTCAGTGAGACCGCAAGTTTTTGTCGTCAGGGTGAACCGTTTTAGCGCCATCCCCAGCAGGGCTGGGCCTTTGAAAAATAGACCGTTGCGCGATTATGCGCAAAGCTTGTGACATAACGGTGTATCCGTCAGTTTTCCGACAAATAATGCTCCCTTTTTGGGCGAATTCCGGTATAGTGCGCGCCGGCCTTTAACCGGGCCGCGTTTAGGTAGCGCAATTCCCCGAAGTCAGCTTCGGCTGCACGTCCGCACACCGGACTCTCCCTTGACGAATCTTTTTCATTCATTCGTTTTCGCAAATCCCCGCCGACAAAGCAGCCAGGGCGACTCTTGAGTCTTACACGGCATGCGCAGCTTTGGAGCATGGGTCTTTGCGGATGCACTTAGAGGCAGACCCATGACCCAGGAAACCGGCGGCTTCGCCGCTTTTAATCTTAATCCGAATATTCTTGCAGCCGTCATTGCGACTGGCTACGAAGAGCCTTCGGCTATTCAGCAGCAATCGATCCCGATCATCATGGCCGGCCACGACATGATTGGCCAAGCGCAAACCGGTACGGGTAAAACCGCCGCTTTCGCCCTGCCGATCCTGCATTGCATCGATCCTGCCAAGCGCGAGCCGCAAGCCCTGATCCTGGCGCCAACCCGTGAGTTGGCGCTGCAAGTAGCAACCGCTTTCGAAACCTACGCCAAGCAAATGCCGGGCGTTACCGTTGTGGCCGTTTACGGCGGCGCGCCTATGGGCCCACAACTGAAAGCAATCCGTAACGGCGCACAGATCGTTGTCGCTACCCCGGGCCGCCTGTGCGACCACCTGCGTCGCGACGAGAAAGTCCTGTCGACCGTGAACCACCTGGTTCTCGACGAAGCTGACGAAATGCTCAAGCTGGGCTTCATGGACGACCTGGAAGTCATCTTCAAGGCTCTGCCAGCGACCCGTCAGACCGTACTGTTCTCGGCGACCCTGCCACAGTCGATCCGTGCCATTGCCGAACGTCACCTGCGTGACCCGCAGCACGTGAAGATCCAGACCAAGACCCAGACCGTTACCGCGATCGAACAGGCTCACCTGTTGGTTCACGCTGACCAGAAGACCTCGGCTGTATTGAGCCTGCTGGAAGTCGAAGACTTCGACGCCCTGATCATGTTCGTGCGCACCAAGCAAGCGACCCTGGACCTGGCCAGTGCCCTGGAAGCCAAAGGCTACAAAGCCGCTGCGCTGAACGGTGACATTGCCCAGAATCAGCGTGAGCGCGTGATCGACTCCCTCAAGGATGGCCGTCTGGACATCGTTGTGGCGACCGACGTTGCTGCTCGTGGCCTGGACGTTCCGCGCATCACTCACGTGTTCAACGTTGACATGCCGTACGATCCAGAGTCCTACGTTCACCGTATCGGCCGTACTGGCCGTGCCGGTCGCGAAGGTCGTGCGCTGTTGCTGGTGACTCCGCGTGAGCGCCGCATGCTGCAAGTGATCGAGCGTGTAACCGGTCAGAAAGTGGCTGAAGTCCGCCTGCCGGATGCTCAGGCCGTTCTCGATGCCCGCATCAAGAAACTGACCAACAGCCTGTCGCCGCTGGTTGCTGATGCTGAATCGACTCACGGTGATCTGCTGGATCGTCTGACTGCCGACATCGGTTGCAGCCCGCGTGCCCTGGCCGCGGCCCTGCTGCGCAAGGCTACAAACGGTCAAGCACTGACCCTGGCTGCGATCGAGAAAGAACGTCCACTGGTGCCGAACAATGCACCGCGTGGCGATCGTCCTGAGCGTACCGGTGATCGTCCGGACCGTGGTGATCGCGAGCGTCGTGCTCCGGTTCCATTGGCTGAAGGCCGTGCTCGTTGCCGTACCGCGCTGGGCGCGCGTGATGGTATCGCCGCCAAGAACCTGCTGGGCGCCATCCTGAACGAAGGCGGCCTGGCTCGTGAAGCGATCGGTCGCATCCAGGTGCGTGACAGCTTCAGCCTCGTTGAGCTGCCGGAAGATGGTCTGGAGCGTTTGCTGACCAAGCTGAAGGACACTCGCGTTGCCGGTAAGCAGTTGAAGCTGCGTCGCTACCGCGAAGATTGATCCGCTCTCGAGCTGATTGATCAAACATAAAAAATCCCCGACTGGTTCGGGGATTTTTTTATGCCTGCGTTGTGGCGAGGGGATTTATCCCCGTTCGGCTGCGCAGCAGTCGTAAAACCTGAACGCAATATCTATCTGATGCACCGCGCTGCCCGAATTCACGACTGCTACGCAGCCGAACGGGGATAAATCCCCTCGCCACATTGCAGCTGTTCCAAATGCCACAAAGCGGCTACAAGGTTAGTCCGTTACCGGTCCGCCACCCGCCGTGATCACTTGCACACTCATGCGCGGTGTCGCCAGATCGAGCCCTGCTTCATCCAGTTGCCGCTTGAGTAACAGGTTGAACGCACGGGAGACTTCCCACTGCTTGATCGGAGCGGTCTTGAATCGGGCGCGAAGTATTGCGTTGCCCGACTCGAAACTCTCGACGCCCTGAATCTCCAGTGGCGACCAGATGTTGCGCCGTTGCAGTGGGTCCGTCCGCATCTTCTGCCCCACATCGCGCATCAACTTGATCGCGTCATCGATGTTCATGGCGGAAGGGATGGCCACCCTGAAAATCGCGTAACCGAATTCCCGGGAGTAGTTCTTGATGCTTTTGATTTCGCTGAACGGAATGGTGTGGACGATGCCGTCGATGTCTCGCAGGCGCACGGTGCGAATCGTCAGGCCTTCAACCGTGCCGAGGTGGCCGCCAACGTCCACGTAGTCGTCGATGGCCAGGGAGTCCTCAATGATGATGAACAGCCCTGTAATCAGGTCGGCGACCAGCGACTGGGCACCGAAACCAATGGCCAGGCCGATCACGCCGGCACCGGCCAGCAGTGGCGTGACGTTCATGCCCATGTTCGCCAGCGCAACGATCAGCGCAACGATGAAAATCGCCACGAACAGCACGTTGCGGATCAGCGGCATCATCGTCTGCGCGCGGGCATTTGCCAGGCCTTTGCGCGAGCGGGTGAGGGCGTGGTGCACTGCGGTGTCACTGAGAATCCAGATCAGCCAGGCAAAAATAAGCGTTCCCGCCAGGCTGAACAGTTTGACGCTGACTTCATGACCTTCGCCTTCGGTGAAGGTAATCAGAGACATGCCCCAGACGCGCAGGCCAAGTTCTATGAACGCCAGCCACACCAGCAGGTGGGCGAGGGTGTAGAAAAAGTTTTTCAGTCGATCCGAATACAACGCATGCCGCTTCACGCCTCGCTGTGGTTTGAGCGAGTGGCGGCGCACCAGTCCATTGATAACCATGCACAGCACCAACAGCACCGTGCAGATAAGCGACTGACGCAACGCAGTGCTGGTGTCGCCAGCTGACACGAAAGTGGCAAACAACGAAATGCCCACCAGTACCAAGGCGGGTATGTACCAGAAGGTTCCGAGGATATCGATGGTGTCGCTGAGTGCGCGGCGGGTCAGGCGCCGTGAGAGTGGCTGGTTGCGGATCAAGTGCGCGATTGGACGGCGGAAGCGCAGGATAAACAGTCCGGTGGACAGTGCGGCCAGGACATTGGCGATCGTTGCGGCGGTGTGCGCCAGGTGGGTGCCGAGGCTTTCAACCAGCCGCGGATCACTCAAGGCTTCGCCGAATGCGGCGAAGCTGCCGATCAGCCACAACGGCCGAAAGGCCTGATGGCGCAGGATGTACAGGGCACGGTGACGGTGTGGGCCGTCGAGCAGGGAGAAGGCGATGACGCAGATCGCCGAAAAGCAGGTGCCCACCACCAGCGCATACGCCAACACCATGGCCAGGCTTTTGCCCAATGACGAGGGCAGGGCGTAGGTCATGTAGACCGTCATCACCAGTGCAATCAGCCACGGCCCGAGCTTGCGCAAGGCGAAACGCAGCATGTCCAGGGCGCTGGGATGTTGCGGCAACTCTTCGGTCAGGCCGAAGCGCATGCGCACCCGGTGACTGAGCCAGATCAGCACGGCGGCGAGCAAACTCCAGACCATCAGGATCATGGCAAAGGCAAAGATGATCGGCAGCCATTCATTGGCCGGCACGATCAAGGCTTTCAGTTCTTCCTTGGTCAGTTCGTACTCTTCGGACCAGCGCGTGAGTGGACTGTCGGCGCCGGAAAACTGCTTCTCGAGACTTGCCAGTGTCCCGCCGATCAATCCGAGTACGCCCTGTTCGGCGGCGGGCTGGGCCTTTTTGGTGGCATCGCGCAACTTCTTCAAGTCGGCGAGCAACTTGGCCCGCTGCTGATCGTTCTCCAGCGACTTGATGACTTCGTCAAGGGATTGCCCCAGCGGTTCCTGGGCTTCTGGCTGGGCTTTCGCCGAACCGTTGAGCAGGCTCGGCAGGCCGACGGCCTGGGCTGGCGCCATTGGCAAGAGCGTCATGAGGCAGACGAGGAGGAGATACGGCAGGGCGAAAAGACGAGCGAACACTAGGCGGTCAACCTTGGAATGAGCAGATCGACCGAGTGTACGAGCCCGCTAAAATCAATGCGAGCCGGGGAGCGGATTTATTCGTTAAGTTTGGCGAGGATCTTGAACACCACGGTGGCGAGGATCGTCAGCATGCCGATCCACATGGCGAACACGCCGGCATTCTTGTCACGGAAATTGAAGCCGATGGCGAGCAGGATCATCCCGGACAGGATCGGAATCAGCATGGCGTGGAAGGACTGCATGGAGATCATGGAGCGACTGCCTTGTCTTGGGGTAATTTAAGTCTAGGTGGCTTTTAACGAGCCGGTGTTGAGGTGTGTCAAAAATGAGGGGCCAGTTGTGGTGAGGGGATAAAACCCCTCGCCACAGTTTGCCTGGGGATTTGTTACGGCAGTTCCTGGCAGGCGTAAAACGCGCTCAACACTTTTACCAGGTGGGCCAGGTCATGGCTGCCGCACAGTTCACGGATCGAATGCATGGCGAATGTCGGCAGGCCGATGTCCACGGTGCGCACGCCCAGGTGACTGGCGGTAATCGGGCCGATGGTCGAGCCGCAACCCATGTCGCTGCGCACCACGAAGCTCTGCACCGGTACTTCTTCGGCCATGCACAGATGGCGGAAGAACCCGGCGGTTTCGCTGTTGGTGGCGTAGCGCTGGTTGCTGTTGACCTTGATGACCGGGCCGGCGTTGAGTTTCGGGCCGTGGTTGGCGTCATGCTTGTCGGCGTAGTTGGGATGCACGCCATGGGCGTTGTCGGCCGACACCAGCAGGGACTTCTGGATGGTCCGTACGAACTCGTCACCCTCGGGCAGCAGGCGGCGCAAGGTTTGCTCAAGCATCGGGCCATCGGCGCCGCACGCCGAGCAGGAGCCGACTTCTTCGTGGTCGTTGGCCACCAGAACGCAAGTTTCGTCGGTCTCGGCCGTCAGCAATGCTTGCAGGCCGGCGTAGCACGACAGCAGGTTGTCCAGGCGCGCGCCCGCGATGAAGTCGCCGTGCAGGCCAATAACCGCCGCGCTTTGGGTGTCGTAGAAGCTCAGCTCGTAGTCGAGCACCACGTCGGCGTTCAGACCATGTTCCAGTGCCAGTTGATTGGTGAGCACTGCGCGGAAGTCGACGCGCTCGTCGCCGGCAAATTGCGCGAGGATCGGTGGAAGTTCAGTCTGCGCATTGATCGCCCAGCCCATGTTGGCTTCACGATTGAGGTGAATCGCCAGGTTGGGAATGGTCGCGATGGGCGCCTTGAAATCGATCAGCTGGCTCTCGACCTTGCCGTCACGACGAAAGGTGACACGGCCAGCCAGGGACAGATCTCGGTCAAACCAGGGTGCCAGCAGCGCACCACCGTACACTTCGACACCCAGCTGCCAGAAACCCTGGCGTTGCAGTTCAGGTTGCGGCTTGACGCGCAGGCACGGGCTGTCGGTATGGGCGCCCACCAGGCGAATACCGCCATGTAGCGGTGAGTGACGGCCCATCTTGATGGCGACGATCGAGGAGTCGTTACGGGTGACGTAGTATCGGCCGTTGGCTTCGGTGGTCCAGGGCTCGCGCTCATCAAGGCGCTGAAAGCCCGCCGCTTCCAGGCGCTGTACAAGGCTGGCAGTGGCATGAAACGGGGTAGGGGAGGCCTTGAGGAAGTCGATCAGGCCTTGGTTCAACTCTTCGCGCATAAGTAGCTCCAGACAGCAATGGCGCCAGTTTAACGTATTGATCAAAGAATTGGCGGGGGAGTGCTGGTTAGGCGGTCCACGGTATCGGGTCCGCAGGAGATCCCTATAGGAGCGAGCTTGCTCGCGAAGGTCGTGAGCGATTACGCGGAAAACCAAATGCGCTGCGGCGTCCTTGGGTTTTTCGCGAGCAGGCTCGCTCCTACAGGGTTTTGCTTTTGCTTTAGAACGGTGCCGGACACCCGAAGCGCAGGCGTTCACCGGTTTGCGGATGGGTGAAGCTCAGCATGCTCGCGTGCAGACACAGTCGTGGCCAGGCAGCCAGCGCCTGTTCGTGGGCGTACAGCCCGTCACCCAGCAGTGGATGACCAATGGACAGCATGTGCACGCGCAGTTGATGGGAGCGGCCAGTGATTGGCGTCAGTTCGACCCGGCACCAGTCGCCGCATCGCTCCAGCACGCGCCAGAAGGTCAGGGCGTGCTTACCGAATTCATGGTCAACCACATGACGTGGTTTGGTCGGCGGATCGTAGCGCAACGGCAAATCGATGCTGCCGCTATCGAGTTCAGGCTGACCCCAGCACAGTGCGGTGTAGGCTTTTTCGGTTTCGCGGTCGTGAAATTGCCGGGACAGCTCGCGATGAGTATCCGGGTCACGCGCCAACAGAATGATGCCGGAGGTTTCCCAGTCCAGTCGGTGGACGATTCGCGCTTCCGGGTAGCCGTTTTCTTGCAGGCGGGTAATCAGGCAGTCCTTGTTGTCGTCAGCCCGGCCAGGGACGGAAAGCAGCAACGTAGGCTTGTTCACCACCAATACGGCGGCGTCCTGATAAATGATGTGGACGTTGGACAGCGGCATTAAAACAGCCTCGTAACAAATGCCAACGGCGGCTCAGGCTTTCGCAAATCCGTGGGAGCAAAGCTTGCTCGCGATGCAGGCAACCCGGTCCGAACCGGATGGATGCTATCGCGAGCAAGCTTTGCTCCCACAGGGGCGTAAGCCTGAGCCGCCGTGGCTCCTGTCTGATCGACTAGCGGTCAGGCAGGGTGATATTGAGTTCCAGAATCGAGCAGCTGCCCTGGTTTTCCAGAGCGACATGCACGTCATCGGACCCGATATTGACGTATTTGCGAATCACCTCGACCAGTTCCTTCTGCAAGGCTGGCAGGTAGTCCGGTGTACTGCGTTGGCCGCGTTCATGCGCCACGATGATCTGTAGACGCTCTTTCGCTACCGAGGCTGTGCTTGTCTTCTTGTTGGCACGAAAGAAGTCAAAAAGGTTCATTACCTACCTCCAAACAGGCGCTCGAAGAATCCCTTCTTCGTGACATCGAGAAAACGATGCTCTACGGTTTTGCCCAGCAGACGATCAACGGCATCGCTGTATGCCTGGCCGGCATCGCTCTGGTCGTCGAGAATCACCGGTACACCCGAGTTGGAAGCCTTGAGCACTGCCTGGGATTCGGGAATGACACCCAGCAGGGTGACGGACAGGATTTCCTTGACGTCTTCGACGCCGAGCATTTCACCGTCATTCACGCGTTGCGGGTTGTAGCGGGTCAGCAGCAAGTGCTCCTTGATCGGATCCTCGCCCTTTTCAGCGCGGCGGGATTTGCTGGCCAGCAGGCCGAGCATACGGTCCGAGTCACGTACCGAGGACACTTCCGGGTTGGTCACGATGATCGCTTCATCAGCGAAGTACATGGCCAGGTGGGCGCCTTTCTCGATGCCCGCCGGGGAGTCGCAGACCACGAATTCGAAGTCTTCTTTCAACGCCATCAGGACTTTTTCCACGCCTTCGACGGTCAGCGCGTCTTTGTCGCGGGTCTGGCTGGCGGCGAGGACGTAAAGGTTTTCCAGGCGCTTGTCTTTGATCAGGGCCTGTTGCAGGTTCGCTTCGCCGTTGACGACGTTGACGAAGTCATACACCACGCGACGTTCGCAACCCATGATCAGGTCGAGGTTACGCAGGCCCACGTCGAAGTCGACGATAACTGTTTTGTGACCGCGCAGTGCGAGGCCGGTACCGATAGCGGCACTGGTGGTGGTCTTACCCACACCACCCTTGCCGGATGTAACCACGAGAATCTTGGCCAAGGTGTTTCACCCCTAAGGAAAAAGGACATTTAGCCCCTGAAAAACATCTCTAGAAAACTACTGCAGTCGGACAGCCTTGGCTGGAATCCGGCCCTGAACGGCGATTACCTTCGGTAAACACTGCTTTTGGCCATTTTCCGACTTCGTTCAAGCCGTTTTCGCTACGTTTTAGAGATGCTTGGAAAATGCGGCAGTATCCGTTAAAGCCGAATGATGTTCAACACATCGCCCGACAGGCTGACCTGTACGCCCGAACCCCATAAAGGGTCGCGGCGCAGATCCTCCGAAACCTTGTAATGGCCCGCGATGGAGACCAGTTCAGCGCTCATTTGCTGACAGAAAATCCTGGCTTTCGTGTCGCCCTTGACCCCGGCCAGAACGCGACCACGCATCGGGCCGTATACATGGATGTTGCCATCGGCCAGAAGTTCCGCCCCCGGGCTCACCGAGGAGATCACCACCAGATCACAGCCCTGGGCATAAATCTGCTGACCGCCGCGTACCGGTGACGTGATGATTTTCGTCGGCTTGATCGTCGGCTCCGGTGGTTTTTCCGGTTTTTTCACCACGACGCCTTCATTCGGGTCCAGTGGACGTTCCCGGGCACCGGACGGCGGGAGCACCGGCAAATCCACGGCAATGGCGGCAGCGATGTCCTCAATGCGGCTGGCACGGATCGCCAGCGTGCGCAGGCCATGTTGGCGACACACGCGCATCAGGCCGGGCAAATCCACGGCGCCTTCGCTGGGTGGAAGTTTGTCCAGGGCCAGCACCAGCGGGGCGTTGCTGAAGAAGTTGGGCGCCTGGGCGACCTTGGCGGCCAGTTGTCGATCGAGGTTCTCGAGGTCGTTACGGGCCAGTTCCAGCACCGTAATGGCGAGCATGCTGCCCTTCAACTGGAACACGGGATCTTTGTCTAGCGGTTCGGTTTGGCTCATGGTCGGCATACAACGACTTGTCACTAAAAGTGCCGAGACTTATAACGAGAACGCCCGCGAGCCGCAAGCCGGGTCGAACGATGTAGAATGCGCGGCCATTGTCTTGACGGAAGCTTTAATGGATCGCCCGCGTTTTCGAACAGCCTTTCTTTCTCCGCGTTTCTGGCCGCTGTGGTGTGGCTTGGGGCTGTTGTGGCTGATTGTTCAGCTGCCTTATCGCGCGTTGCTGTTTATCGGTCGCTTGCTCGGTGCATTGATGTATCGGCTGGCCGGCGACAGACGGCGCATCGCCAAGCGCAATCTCGAACTGTGTTTTCCTGAAAAAACCGCCGCCGAGCGCAAACGCCTGCTCAAGGAAAACTTCGCGTCTACCGGCATTGCCTTCTTTGAAATGGCCATGAGCTGGTGGTGGTCGCGCGAGCGTCTGGCGAAACTGGCCCATGTCGAAGGCCTGGAGCATTTGCAAAAAGCCCAGCGCGAAGGCAAAGGCGTGATCCTGATGGCGGTGCATTTCACCACGCTGGAAATTGGCGCGGCATTGCTCGGCCAGCAGCACACCATCGATGGCATGTACCGCGAGCACAAAAATCCGCTGTTCGATTACATCCAGCGCCTTGGCCGCGAGCGGCACAACCTCGACTCGCTGGCCGTGGAGCGTGACGACGTGCGTGGCATGCTCAAACTGCTGCGTGCCGGCCGGGCGATCTGGTATGCGCCGGATCAGGACTACGGCGCCAAGCAAAGTATCTTCGTGCCGTTGTTCGGTATCCGGGCGGCCACGGTCACTGCCACCAGCAAGTTTGCGCGCCTGGGCAAGGCGCTGGTGGTGCCATTCACCCAGGAGCGTCTGGCAGACGGCAGCGGGTACCGACTGGTGATTCATGCCCCGCTCGAAGGTTTCCCGGGCGAAAGCGAAGAGGCCGATTGCATTCGCATCAATCAATGGGTCGAAGGCGTCTTGCGCGAATGCCCCGAGCAATACCTCTGGGCCCATCGCCGCTTCAAGAGCCGTCCACCCGGCGAGCCCAAGCTCTACGCCAAACGCGGTTAAAACCCACAAGCACCAGGGAGTGTTGCGATGAGTCCTGCTGAACCGGTTACAGGTTTGATTCTATCCGGCGGCGGGGCTCGGGCGGCCTATCAGGTGGGGGTGCTGGCGGCGATTGCCGAGTTGCTGCCCGAGGGTGCGGACAATCCGTTCCCGGTGATCGTCGGCACCTCGGCCGGAGCAATCAATGCGGTGAGCCTCGCCAGCGGGGCGATGGACTTCCGTGGCGCTATCGAGCGTCTGACGACCTTCTGGCAGGGCTTTCGCAGCCATCTGGTGCTGCGCAGCGATTGGCCGGGGGTGATCCATCAGGCCAGCCGCTTTGTCGGTCACAGCTTGCTGGGCATCGGTGCGCAGGTACCGGTGGCCTTGCTCAACAGTTCGCCGCTGCGCGGATTGCTCAACGACAAACTGCAAATGAACGGCATCGCTGAGGCCATCGCGCAAAAACAATTGCAGGCCGTGGCGGTGACTGCCTTCGGCTACGAATCCGGCCAGGCCGTCACGTTCTATCAGGGCGGCGGCACCATTGACGCCTGGTTGCGCCATCGGCGTATCGGCGTGCCGACTCAATTGTCGGTTGAACACTTGCTCGCCAGCTCCGCCATTCCGCTGCTGTTTGCACCGGTAAAAATCGGCGAGGAGTATTTCGGCGACGGCGCTGTCCGCCAATCCGCACCGATCAGCCCGGCCCTGCACCTGGGCGCGAGCCGTGTGCTGGTGGTGGGCGTGAGTGGCAATCCGCGAGGGGTCGACCCGGAGCAGCCGCTGCAACGCGCCTACACAGGCCAGCAGCCGACCCTGGCGCAGATCGGTGGGCACATGCTCAACAGTACGTTCATCGACAGCCTGGAAAGCGACATCGAGCTGCTGCAGCGTCTGAACCAGTTCAGCCACCTGATGCCCGATGGCACGCCGACCCGTGCGTTGGGCGTGGCTCCGGTGGAAGTGCTGGTGATTTCACCGAGTCAGCCAATTGATGAAATTGCGGCGCGGCATCGCCAGGAATTGCCGGCGGCGCTGCGGCTGTTCCTGCGCGGGCCGGGAGCCACGAAAACCAGCGGGGCAGGGGTGCTGAGCTATCTGCTGTTCGAGGCGGGGTATTGCAGCGAATTGATTGATCTGGGGCGGCGGGATGCGTTGGCCAAGCGGGGGGAGCTTTGCCGGTTTTTGGGGTTGGCGGATTCTGTTATCCCGGCCTGAGATTGGCGGTGCGGCCATCGCTGGCAAGCCAGGTTCTCACAGAGATTGTGTCGTTCGCTGATGACGTGAACGACACACAACCCTGTGGGAGCCTGGCTTGCCAGCGATGCTTTTTACGGTCAGAAGTGGAACTTCACCAGGAAGCTCGTCACGTTCTGATTGGTCGTAAACGCACGGGTGTCGTCGATCCCGTACTTGTCCTTCCAGTAATCGTACTCCACACCCACATACAACTGCTTCTCGCCGAAATTCAGCGCCTTGCCCAGGTCGTATTTGACCTGTGGGTTGAAGTGCAGGTTGGCGTGGTAGTCGCCTTTGGAGTTCGAGTCGTTGTCCATCACCCAATCCATGTAACCATCGATCAGGATGTTCGAGTCGCCGACCGGAATGGTGTAGGACCACACAGGCGTGACCTGCCAGACGTTGTCACCCGCACGCGAACCTTCGGTGTGGCGCTGGTAGAAGTTCAGCTGGAAGTAGTCGAAACCAGGGATCGCCAGGTCGAAACCCGGACCGATCAGGTAGGACTCGGTATCACCCTCGCCGAACTCGTAGGTCATCGCCAGCAGCACGTCCTTGATCGGGCCGAACTCGATCTTCTGGTCCAGCACCTTGCCCAGGGAAATGCGCGGCTGGAATTCACCGTAGTAGGTGTTCGGACCGTTGTTGAAGTCCTTGCCACCGTTGTAGAAGATCTTGTCGACGAAGAAGAAGTTATCCCCATACTTCCACCCGTCGGCGTGTTCGAAGGTGACGGTTTGCTGAATGGCCGGATTGACCTTGAAGTCCTTGCCATACAGGTAGCTCAGGCTGTTGTTCTGCCATTGCAACAAGTCGCCGGCCATCGCTTGGCCCCCCGCCAGCAAGGTCGTGGCAAGCATCAGGCTAGTGCACGTACGTTTCATTCGGTTGCTCCCAAAAAGTTGGTGTTCCACGTTTTTTTTCTAAGATTGGCGCTCTGGTGTGGCGCCTTTTCCGTCGCTGCAAAAGTCATCCATTCGGTCAGCTTTAGTGCTGTTAGCAAGAGCTGAGCCAAGGCTTTCAAAAAGCACAAAAACTCCCGCTCGGCTGCTCGAAAGCGGTCGATTGAGAGGGGTTTTGGAATGCCTTGATGCTGACCGGGGCCGGGATAAGTTGGCTTTCTGGTCAGGATTTAAATCCGGACTTTTTTTTAAAGCGGATTCAGGCGGCCGCGGAGAATACTGACTCCTTGACCAGGTCTCAAGTGCCCCGCAACAGAGCACCGACGACAGGTTTGGCGCACGGTTGCGGGTCATCTTAGAAATGCACCTTCACCAGCAGGCTGGTGGTGTTTTCATTGGTGTCGAAGCTGGACGTGTTCTCGATGCCGTATTTGTCTTTCCAGTAGCTGTACTCGGCGCCGACATACACCTGTTTCTCACGCCAGCCCATGGCTTTGCCCAGGTCGTATTTCACCTGCGGGTTGACGTGCACGTTGGCGTGATAGGTACCGCGTGCGTTCTGGTCGTTATCCACGACCCAGTCGATGTAGCCGTCGATCAACACGGTCGAGTTACCCAATGGAAGGGTGTAGGACCAGGCTGGTGTGATTTGCCAGACGTCATCGCCGGGGCGGCTGCCTTCGGTCTGGCGCCGATAGAAGTTCAAGGTGAAGTAGTTGAAGCCCGGTACGGCGAGGTCGAAACCTGGGCCGATCAGGTAGGCCTCGGTGTCGTCTTCGCCGTTCTCGTAGGTCATGGCCAGCAGCACGTCCTTGATCGGCCCGAACTCTAGACGGCGGTCGAGGATTTTGCCGAAGGAGAGGCGGGGGCTGAACTCGCCGTAATAGGCGTGAGAGCCTTTGTTGCGGTCTTTTTCGCCGTTGTAATACGTGCTGTCGACGAACAGGAAATTGTCGCCGTACTTCCATTTGTCGGCATGCTCGAAGGTCACTGTCTGCTGGATCGACGGGTTGACCGCAAAATCCTTGCCGTACAGGTAGCTCAAGCTGTTGGTCTGCCACAGCAATAAATCGCCGGCCATGGCCTGACTGGCGGCCAGAAGACCGCCGCCCAACAGCATGTGTGTCTGTGTCCGAATCATCTGTTGCTCCCTCTTGTTTTTATTGTTTGAGGCGCAGACAGCCCTTGACCCTGTAGGAGTGAGCCTGCTCGCGATAGCGTTGAATCAGTCAACTCAGGCGTTGAATGTCATACCGTCATCGCGAGCAGGCTCGCTCCTGCAAGGTTCATGGCGTCTCTGTTATTGCTGGTGTGCGTGGCAGTCATTGATGGCCGCGCGTTCCGCGCCGCCAAGGATGTTGAACAGCAGGTTCAGCGTCAGCGCACTGAGGGTCGCCATGGCGATCCCGCTGTGGGTGATCGGGCTCATCCACATCGGCAAGTGGGCGAAAAACTCCGGACGCACCACCGGGATCAGTCCCATCCCGATGCTCACCGCCACCAGCAACTGGTTGCGGCGATCGCCGATATCGGCTTCCTGGAGAATCTTGATCCCGGTTGCGGCGACCATGCCGAACATCGCGATCGCGGCGCCGCCCAGTACCGCAGGCGGAATCGAGGCCACCAGAAAAGCGGCCTTTGGCAGCAGGCTCAAGACGATCAGCAAACCGCCGGCGACGATGGTGACCGAGCGGCAGCGCACGCCGGTCATCTGCACCAGGCCGATGTTCTGGGCGAAAGAGGAGTGGGTGAAGGTGTTGAAGAAACCGGCAAAGAACGAGGCGCCGGCATCGCAGAGCAAGCCGCGACGCAGCATGCGCGGGCAGACTTCCTGGTCGGTAATCTTGCCCAGTGCAAGGAACATCCCGGTGGACTCGACGAAGATGATCACCACCACCAGGCACATGGAGAGGATCGGCGCGAGTTCGAATTTCGGCATGCCGAAATGCAGCGGGGTGACGAACTGCAACCAGGGCGCCTGGGCCATGCCGCTGAGGTCGACCATGCCCAGCACGCCACAGAGCACGTAGCCCAGGCACATGCCGATCAGCACGGAAATGTTCACCCAGAAACCGCGCATGAAGCGATGCACCAACAGAATCGTGCCCAGCACCAGTGCGGCGATGGTCAGGTAGATGGGGGAACCGAATTGAGTGGCGCCAGCACCGCCGCCGGCCCAGTTAACGGCCACGGGGAACAGCGATAAACCGATCGAGGTGATGACCGTGCCGGTCACCAGAGGCGGGAAGAAGCGAACGACTTTGGACATGAACGGCGCGATGATCATGCCGAAGAACCCGGCGGCGATGGTCGCGCCGAAGATCCCCTGCAGTCCGATACCGGGCATGCCGGCCATGGCGACCATGCTGCCGACGGCGGCGAAACTGGCGCCCATCATCACCGGCATTCTTATTCCCACGGGGCCGATGCCCATGGATTGCACGATGGTGGCGATCCCGGCGACCAGCAGGTCGGCGTTGATCAGGAAGGCGATTTCTTCACGACTCAGGCCAGCGGCCTGTCCGATGATCAGCGGCACCGCAATGGCTCCGCCGTACATCAGCAGAACGTGTTGCAGCCCGACCAGAATCAATTGCAAAAGGGGCAAACGCTGAATAGCGGGTGCGTCGGGGATGCGCGCTTGGGATAGCTCGGACATGCAACACCTCGGATCTTTTTTATTCTTGTGATTTTTGCAGCAGGGTGACCGCAGTGCGGCCGATCGCGGGCAAGCCTTGCTCCTACAGGTTCTAGTGAATCCTGTGGGAGCAAGGCTTGCCCGCGAAGCTTTTCAGCGGTTAATTGGTCGACGCTCCCTGCACAATCCAGGCACCGATCAGGTCACGTTCCTGCTGGGTCATCTGCGTGATGTTGCCCAGTGGCATGATCTGGCTGGTGACGGCTTGTGCCTGAATGCGCGGGGCGTTCTGGCGGATCTGTTCAGGGGTATCGAACATCACGCCACCGGGTGCTGCACTGAACAGCGGGCTGGTTGGTTTGGCCGAATGGCACACCGCGCAACGTTCCTGAATCACGCTGTGCACCTTGTCGAAACCAGGGCCCGCATTGGACGCTTGGGCCGGTGCGGTAGCAGGGGCCTCGGCAGGTTTTGCTTCAGCCGGTTTCAAACCACCGCCCACTGCTGTTTCCGGCAATGGCTGGTACTCGATGGTGCCAGCAGCCTTGGCGACATCAGGTGCACTCGGCATCTGCGCAGGACCCGTTACGTAGGCCAGGCTGATCATGCCGACGGCGGCAACCGGGAGGGTCCAGGCGAACTTGTGGCTGTCGTGACGGGTGTTGAAGTAGTGACGCACCAACACCGCCAGCACCGCGATCCCGGCCAGGATCAGCCAGTTGTATTGGCTGCCATAGGTGCTCGGGAAGTGGTTGCTGATCATGATGAACAGCACCGGCAAGGTGAAGTAGTTGTTGTGACGCGAACGCAGCAAGCCTTTGGCCGGCAGTGCCGGATCGGGCGTACGGTTCTCGGCAATCGCCGCCACCAGTGCACGTTGCGCGGGCATGATGATACGGAACACGTTGCCGACCATGATGGTGCCGATGATCGCGCCGACGTGCAGGTACGCACCACGACCGCTGAACACCTTGCTGAAGCCGTAGGCCGCGCCGATGATCAGGACGAACAGGATGAAACCGAGCAGGGCAGGGCGTTTGCCCAAGGCCGAGTCGCAGAGGAAGGAGTAGATGAACCAGCCGATGAACAGCGAGCCGATACCGATGGCCACGCCTTCAGGACCGCTCAGTGTGCTACCCGGAGCCAGCAGGTAGAGCGTCGGGTTGGAGTAGAACACCACGCACAGCAGCGCGATCCCCGACAGCCAGGTGAAGTAGGCTTCCCATTTGAACCAGTGCAGGTTGTCCGGCATGGTCGGTGGGGCCAGTTTGTATTTTTCCAGGTGGTAGATACCGCCGCCGTGGATCGCCCACAAATCGCCCGCCAGACCACTTTTCGGGTTGACCCGATTGAGGTTGTTTTCCAGCCAGACGAAATAGAACGACGCGCCGATCCAGGCCACGCCAGTAATCATATGAACCCAGCGCACGCTCAGGTTCAGCCATTCAAACAGATGTGCTTCCACAGTCTTTACCTCTCGCCTGTCACTCTGTTGTCGAGTGATCAGACCTTCTCTTATTGGTGGGGGGCGAGGATCAAACGCTCATCCTCTTTGAAAAAATGCTCATCGCAGTTATTGCATGTGCCACTGCGATCAACCACCAGGAAGTCATCCCGCTTTTCGATCGTCAGCACCGGATGGTGCCAAACGCCGCGATGGTAATTAATGCCCTGCCTGCCGTTGGTGACGAAGGCGCGGACCAAGCCTGATACAGGTTCATCGCCAACTGGCGCGACCACGATCAGAAAGGGGTTGCCGAGCAGCGGAATGAAAGCCTGGCTGCCCAACGGGTGACGCT
The DNA here is from genome assembly GCF_058145095.1 of Pseudomonas sp. MDV22-iso1. Lineage (NCBI taxonomy): Bacteria > Pseudomonadati > Pseudomonadota > Gammaproteobacteria > Pseudomonadales > Pseudomonadaceae > Pseudomonas > Pseudomonas sp. MDV22-iso1. The sequence goes on along the minus strand of NZ_JBYVMF010000016.1, from coordinate 52,816 downwards.
CCAGCATGCAAACGGTCAGCGGCATGTCCTGCGCGTCGGCGCGGAAGATGCTGATGATCGCGTTGTCTTCTGGCTTGGCGGTTTCCACCGTCGCCAGTTTATGGAAGCGCATGGTCGAACCGTTGTTGATCATGAAGTGATCGCTGCCATCGGTTTCGATCACGTCACCGAAAGGGGCGAAGGCTTCTTTAGTCAGCGGTTCAATCGTCAATGTGCGCATGCTGTTCTTTTCCGAATTCTGTGTTGTTCAACTTGTCAGTGCGTCTTGCGCGATCCCTGTAGGAGCTGGCGAAGCCTGCGATCTTTTGACTTTGTTTTTAAGATCAAAAGATCGCAGCCTGCGGCAGCTCCTACAGACTCAGCATTACTTCGCGACCTTGCCCAGTACGCGCAGACGGCTTACACCACCATCCGGGAACACGTTCAGGCGGATGTGGGTGATCGGGCCCAGTGCTTTGATCTGCTCGGCGAAGGTGTGTTCGGCGTGCATTTCCAGTTTCTGAGCGGGCAACAGCTCACGCCAGAACAGCGATTGGGTTTCGATCTGGCTGTCGGTACCGCCCTTCACGAACGCGCCCTGGATCGAGCAGGTGTCCGGGTAGTTGCCTTTGAAGTGCAGGGTGTCGACGACGACTTTCTCGATCTCGCCGGCATGACCCAGTGCGACGATCACCCAGTCATTGCCAGGTGTGCGACGACGTGCGGTTTCCCAGCCATCGCCCATGTTGATGCCACGACCCGGGTTAAGGATGTTGCTCATGCGACCGAAGTGTTCGTCGGAGCAGGCGAGGGCGCGGCCACCGTTGAGGGCTGCAGCCAGGTCCACTTGCTCGTTGTCACCCACAGCGGACCAGTCGCGGAACGGAATGCCGTAAACGCGCAGACGGGCCACGCCACCATCCGGGTAGATGTTGAAGCGCAGGTGGCTGAACGACTGGTCGTTGTTGATCTCGTGGTAGTGGTGGCTGTTGCCCTGCAGCTCGACGGCTGACAGTACTTCAGTCCACTGGGTGTTTTCGTCCGGCTCGCCCGAGGCCAGGAAGCAGGCTTCCAGGGAGGCCGACGGCGGGAAGTTGCCGGTGAAGAATGAAGTGTCGATGTCCACGCCTTTGATCGAGCCCGGAACGCCCAGGCGGATCACCGCGCTGTCGTAGCCTTCAAAGCGCTTGCGGCGCGACTCCCAGCCGTCCATCCACTTGCCGTTGTCATCGAACACGCCCTCCTTCCATACGGCCGGGGTCGGCTGAAACAGACGGTTGGCGTCTGCAAACCAGTCATCGGTGACCGAGATGATCTTGGTGCCCAGGCGGGCGTCGGCCAGGTTGACGAACTTCTCGAAAGGTACGGCGTAAGCTTTCATTCTTCTTGTCTGCCTTTAATAAGTTGGCTTGGGATGCTTGCAGGGCCCTGGGTGCTTTTCGCGTTTAACAGCACTCGGGCCAGGCTTGCTTATAGGGTCAGTAATCGGAACAGGGCGATCTTGTTGATCTCCGCCAGCGCGCATTTGAATTCGGTGTCTGCCGAGTTGTGAATGCGCGTTTCGAACGCCGCGAGGATCTGATGCCGGTTGCTGCCTTTTACCGCCATGATGAAGGGAAACTTGAACTTCGCTTTGTAGGCGTCGTTCAGCTCGGTGAAGCGCTGAAACTCTTCGGCCGTGCATTGGTGAATACCGGCGCCAGCTTGTTCATTGGTGCTGGCTTCGGTCAGATGGCCCTGGACGGCAGCTTTGCCGGCCAGGTCCGGGTGAGCGTTGATCAGGGCCAGCTGGCTTTCGTGATCAGCACTCAACAGGATGTCGCTCATGCGCTGGTGCAGGGTTTCGATCTCGTCGATCGAAGGGTCCTGGCCCAGGTCGAAAGCCTTTTCGGCCACCCATGGCGAATGTTCGTAGATGTCGGCGAAGGCAGCGACGAACGCGTCGCGGCTCAGGGTCGATGGCTTCAGGGTTTTGAAGGTGCTCATTTGGCAGCCCCTTGGTACGGGTGGGTTTCTTGCCAGTGGCGCGCAATGTCGACGCGGCGGCTGAACCACACCTGTTCATGACTTTTAGCGTATTCGATAAAGCGCTTGAGCGAGGCCAGGCGCGCCGGACGGCCGATCAGGCGGCAGTGCAGACCGATCGACAGCATCTTTGGGGCTTCTGCGCCTTCGGCGTACAGCACGTCGAACGCGTCCTTGAGGTATTCGAAGAAATCGTCGCCCTTGTTGAAACCCTGGACCTGGGTGAAGCGCATGTCGTTGGTGTCCAGCGTGTACGGGATCACCAGGTGCGGCTTGCCAGTCGGGTTGTTGGGTTCCCAGTAGGGCAGGTCGTCGTCATAGGTGTCGCAGTCGTAGAGGAAACCACCTTCTTCCATCACCAGGCGACGGGTGTTCGGGCCGGTGCGGCCGGTGTACCAGCCCAGCGGGCGTTCGCCGGTGATTTCGGTGAGGATGCGGATCGCTTCGAGCATGTGCTCGCGTTCCTGGGCTTCGTCCATGTACTGGTAGTCGATCCAGCGATAGCCGTGGCTGCAGATCTCGTGGCCGGCGTCGACCATTGCGCGGATCACGTCCGGGTGGCGTTGTGCGGCCATGGCCACGGCAAAAACGGTCAGCGGGATGTCGAATTCCTTGAACAGTTTCAGGATCCGCCAGACGCCGACACGGCTGCCATACTCGTAGAGCGATTCCATGCTCATGTTGCGCTCGCCCTGCAAAGGCTGCGCCGAGACCATTTCCGACAGGAAGGCTTCAGATTCTTTATCGCCGTGCAGAATGTTGCGCTCGCCACCTTCTTCGTAATTGAGTACGAAGGACAAGGCGATGCGGGCATTGCCCGGCCAGTGTGGGTGCGGAGGGTTACTGCCGTAACCGACCAGGTCGCGTGGGTAGTCAGCGCTCACTGCAGTCTTCCTTCTTGTTCGTGGCATATCAATGTCAGGTAAGTGTGGCGTGCCTGATAACGGATTACAGGCTGGCGTCACAGCGATGGGCTGATTGTATACAACTTTATATCCACTTTGTAAGCCTGAATTTTCGCATTTTTCATTGACTGTCATGAAAGGATGGTACTGCAAGAAACCTGCCTGACTGGTCAGCTAATGGATGGGAGGTCCGCTGATCCTGAGGTTTAGCTGTCTATACGCTACGAAATCCGCAATGGCGTTGTCGGATGGAAAAATGTCGTTTTTATTGTGTACAATTTTTTTGAAAAGTGTCTTAATCAATCGCTCGCCGCAGCGTTTCGTGCTCCGAATCGGTGCGGTCTCCTTTACAACTGACTTCGGGAGGCGCGAGGCCTGACTGCTCTTGGCAGGCAGGCGCGCAGAATCAATGGGACGTTTGACTACACACGTTTTGGACGCTGCACACGGTTGCCCGGGCAGCTCGATCAAAGTCGAGTTGTACCGCGTTGAAGGCTCGCAGCTGGAATTGGTCGCCAGCGCGATAACCAACAGCGATGGCCGTGTCGATGCACCGCTGCTGCAAGGTGATGATTACCGTACCGGGGTTTATCAGGTTCAGTTCCATGCGGGCGATTACTATCGCGCCCGTGGTGTTCAGTTGCCGGAGCCGGCCTTTCTGGATGTGGTGGTGCTGCGGTTTGGCATCTCTGCAGAGCAGGATCACTACCACGTACCGCTGCTGATTTCGCCGTACAGCTATTCCACGTACCGCGGCAGCTGATCCCCCAAGCAGCTGCCTCAACCTGGAAGCGACTGCGCATATAGCTTCTTTGGTCTTTCGCCCGCTCACACTGCGGGCTTTTTTTTGCCTCTGGGAAAGTCAAAAGATCGCAGCCTCGTTGCACTCCGCAGCTCCTACAGGGGATTGCATTCCAACTGTAGGAGCTGCCGAGTGAAACGAGGCTGCGATCTTTTGATCTGGCTTTGCTTAACGGCTTAACGGCTTAACGGCTTAACGGCTTAACGGCTCAACAGCGACGCCGCCCCCGCCCCACTGAACAGGCCGGCACTCACCCGGTTAAACCAACTCTGCCCCTTGCCGCTGCGCAGATACCGCGCGGCACCGTGGGCACCCAGCCCATAAGCCAGCTTGCACAGCAGATCCAGCACCGTCCACGTCGCGATCATCACCAGCAACTGCGGCAGGAACGGTTGCTCGGCACTCAGAAACTGCGGCAGGAACGCGGCGAAGAACAGAATATCTTTCGGGTTGCTGGCTCCCAACACAAACGCGCGCCCGAACAATGCGCGAAAGCGCGGAACAGCCGCCGCCTGGGGCACTTCAGCGCCCACCGAAGGCTGACGCGATTGCTGCCAGCTCTGCCAGGCGAGGTAGAACAGGTACAGTGCGCCGACAATCTTCAGCGCGCTGAACAGCTGTTCCGAGGCCAGCAATAACGCACCCAACCCCAAAGCCGAAGCACTCAGCAGGCAGATCGACGCAATCACGCCGCCCAGAAACGCCGGGTACGAGCGACGCAAACCGTAATTCAGACTGTTGCTGATCATCAGCAAAGACAGTGGCCCCGGGATCAGGATCACTACCAGCGCAGCGCCGCTGAACAGCAGCCAGGTTTCCAGACTCATCACTTTCCTCCATTTGTGCAAAAGCCCCACCCGACGGGGTGAGGCTGATTCGAAACGCGTTATGCGTAACGTTTACAAGAAAACAAACTTGGCGATGAAGATCGCGCAGAGCACCCACAGGCTGACGGAGATTTCCTTGTGCTTGCCAGTGAAAGCCTTCAGTACCACGTAAGTGATAAAGCCGAGCGCGATGCCATCAGCGACCGAGAAGGTCAGGGGCATCATGATCGCGGTGACGATTGCCGGGATGCTGTCAGTGGCTTCGTCCCATTCGATGTGCTTCATGCCGCCCATCATCAGCATCGCGACATAAATCAGCGCGCCCGCAGTGGCGTAGGCGGGGATCATGCCGGCCAGCGGTGCGAAGAACATCGCGGCAATAAATAGCACACCTACCGTCACCGCGGTAAGACCAGTCCGACCACCTGCGGCAACCCCCGCGGCGCTTTCCACATAACTGGTGACCGGGGGCACACCGACTACCGCGCCGAACACGCTGGAAGCACTGTCGGCTTTCATGGCGCGCGAGAGGTTTTCAATCCGCCCGTCCGCGTTCACCAGATTGGCGCGCTGGGCAACGCCCATCAGGGTGCCGGCGGTGTCGAACATGTGCACGAAGAGGAAAGCCAGTACCACGCTGATCATGCTGATGTTGAAGACGCCGGCGACGTTCATCGCCATCCAGGTCGGTGCCAGGCTCGGCGGGGCCGACATGATGCCCTCGTAGTGCACCAGGCCCAGGCCCCAACCGGCCAGGGTCACGGTAATGATGCTGATGAGGATCGCGCCGAACACTTTGTGATAGCTGAGCACGGCGATCATCAGGAAGCAGATGGCGGCGAGCAGTGGACCAGGCTCGCGCAGGGAGCCGAGTTTGATCAGTGTGGCCGGGCTATCGACGACGATGCCGGCGGTTTTCAGACCGATCAACCCAAGAAACAAGCCCACGCCAGCGCCCATGGCGTAGCGCAAACTCACGGGGATGCTGTTGAGCAGCCATTCGCGGATTCGGGAAAAGGTCAGGATCATGAACAGCACACCGGACACGAACACCGCGCCCAGTGCGGTTTCCCAGTTGTAGCCCATGGCGCCGACCACGGTGTAGGTGAAGAAAGCGTTCAGGCCCATGCCCGGTGCCAGGCCCACTGGCCAGTTGGCGTAAAGGCCCATCAGCAGGCAGCCCAGCGCAGCAGCGATGCAGGTGGCCACGAACGCGGCGCCGTGATCAATCCCCGCATCGGCCATGATGTTGGGGTTGACGAAGATGATGTAAGCCATGGTGATGAAGGTTGTCAGACCGGCAATCAGTTCGGTCTTCACCGTGGTGCCATGCAAGGTGAGTTTAAAGATGCGCTCCAGCCAGCCGTTAGGTACAGGCGGCGAGAGATCCAGCGTCGATGCTTCGGATTTGCGGCTTTCCACAGCGAGTACTCCTCAAGAGTTTTATTGTTATTTCCAGGACCGGACCCATGAGGGCGGCAGCGGTCCTTTGAGGCACTTGCGAATTTGTTGACCGCTTGGTCAGGAACTCGCACGAAGTGGATTATGCTTTTGTGTACAAATAAAGCAAATATTGTTTTTGATTTTGTAGACGAAAAGTTTGGTGATAGGGATATATGGCCTTCGAGGGCCCATCGCCAGCAGGCTGGCTCCCACAGGATTTGTGTTCACCACGGATCACTGTGCCCCCATCCGGTTGGCTCCCACAGGATTATGTCCACCACAGGTCATGTGGGAGCCAGCCTGCTGGCGATGGGGCCAGAACAGTCAATCAACAGTCTGACTTTTCCCAAGCGCCAGATTCACCGCCAGCCACCCATCCACCGCCGCCTCTCCAGCCTCGGCAAACACCCGTTCCAGCAACTTCACTTGCTCACGCCGCAGTGACTGCTCGAAACGCGCGCCATCCTCGGTCAATTCCAGCAACCGCTTACGTTTGTCTGTCTCGGACGCGACGCTGTCGACCAGGTGCATTTCCACCAATTGACGCAGCGGCATGTTCAACGCTTGTTTGGTTACACCCAACAGTTCCAGCAGTTCCTTGACGCTCAGGTTCGGATAACGGGCGATGAAAAATACGATGCGTTGATGGACTCGACTCAAGCCGCGCCGCTCAAGCATTTCGTCAGCCTTGGCGGTGAACGCCTGATAGCCGAAGAAAAACGCTTCCATGGCCTGTTGCTGAGTCGATGGATTTTTAAGGTCAAGCATATTGACGTATCCGTTCGGGGTGTCGTAATTTCGGTCAACCAGTTTGACTTATTTTCCTCAGGCCTCGCTACCGGTGATCCCCATGGCTTTTTCCGAACGTGTCTCGCGCCTTAAAAGTTCTTTGATCCGTGAAATCCTTGCTGCTGCCCAGCGCCCCGAAGTGATGTCGTTCGCGGGCGGCTTGCCGGCCGAGGCGATGCTGCCGAAAGTCGACTGGGCCGACATGCCGGTGACCATGGGGCAGTACGGCATGAGCGAGGGTGAGCCAGCACTGCGTGAAGTATTGGCTGCGCAAGCACGCGCCTTGGGCGTACCGTGTGAAGCGAGTCAGGTATTGGTGGTCAGCGGTTCGCAACAGACCCTGGACCTCGCAGCCAAGCTGTACATCGACCAAGGCACTGAAATCCTGCTAGAAGCGCCGACCTACCTGGCCGCACTGCAGATCTTTCAGCTGTTCGGGGCAGACTGCATCACGGTTCCGCTGGAAGCCGATGGTCCCAACCTGGCGACATTGCGCAGCCGTCTGGAAAAACACCGTCCGGCTTTCATCTACCTGATCCCGACGTTCCAGAATCCTTCAGCGGTTCGCTACAGCGAAGCCAAGCGTGATGCCGTGGCGGCGTTGCTCGATGAATTCGCCGTCACGCTAATTGAAGACGAGCCGTACCGTGAGCTGACTTTCGATGGTGGTAGCGCCACACCGATTGTCAGTCGTTTGAAGAAAAGCAGCTGGATCTATACCGGCACCGTGTCGAAAACCCTTCTGCCGGGGTTGCGTGTCGGTTACCTGATTGCCAGCCCGGATCTGTTTCCGCATTTGTTGAAACTCAAGCAATCGGCTGACCTGCACACCAATCGGGTAGGGCAGTGGCAGGCATTGCAGTGGATCGGCACCGAGAAATTCCAGCACCATTTGAGCGAGCTGAGGGACTTCTATCGGGTTCGAAGGGATGCTTTCCAGTTGGCTCTGGAAACCCATTTTTCCGATCTGGCAGACTGGAATGTGCCGCAGGGCGGGTTGTTTTTCTGGCTGACGCTTAAGCAACCGCTGGACACCCGCACGTTGCTCAAGAACGCGCTGGCGGCTGATGTGGCGTTCATGCCGGGGGAGCCGTTTTTCCCTGAGCCGGACAATCATCCGGGGCATTTGCGGCTGAACTTCAGCCATATCGATCCAGCACGGCTCGATGAAGGGCTCAAGCGTTTGGCGGGGGTAGTGCGTCAGGCGCTGATAGAAAAAGTTGCCTGAAATACAAATAAACCGGCTCAGGGGCCGGTTTTTTAATCAGCGGTGACTGGGCTGTCCTCATCGCCAGCAGGCTGGCTCCCACAGTGGATTAGCGGCGCTCACAAAACCTGTGGGAGCCAGCCTGCTGGCGATGGCGTCAGTCAGCGCACCGCATATACATCAAGCCGCCGCAAACCGCTTATCCAGATAATCAATGATCACTTTGGACTCATACATCCAGGTGGTCTGGCCATTCTCTTCAATGCGCAGGCACGGCACTTTGACCTTGCCGCCCTGTTCCAGCAGCGTCTGGCGATCCTGTTCGTTGTTCTTTGCGTCGCGCAATGCGACCGGAACATTCAGGCGGCGCAAGGTGCGGCGGGTTTTTACGCAGAACGGGCACGCGTGGAATTGATACAGGGTCAGGCCCTTGGCTGCGGTGTTGACCTGAGCCTGAACTTCGGCCGGGCGCTGTTTTTTGCCGGGGCGAGTGATGAAGTCGATGAAGATGATCAGTTGGCCTAGGCCGACACGAAGCGCTTTTACGAACACGGTATAAGCCTCACAGGGGCAAGCGGAAGGCGCGCAGCTTACCTGATTTTTCACAGGCGAAAAAAAACCGGCGATAAATGCCGGTTTTTTTCGTGCCGCGAATTACTTGATCAGGCTGAGAAACTCGCTGCGGGTCGCCGCGTTTTCGCGGAACTCACCCAACATCACCGAAGTGATCATCGACGAATTCTGTTTCTCCACACCGCGCATCATCATGCACATGTGCTTGGCTTCGATCACCACGGCAACGCCCAGGGCGCCGGTGACTTCCTGCACGGCATCAGCGATCTGACGGCTGAGGTTTTCCTGGATCTGCAGGCGACGGGCGTACATATCAACAATCCGCGCGACTTTCGAGAGCCCCAGTACTTTGCCGCTCGGGATGTAGGCGACGTGGGCCTTGCCGATAAACGGCAGCAGGTGGTGTTCGCACAACGAGTAGAGCTCGATGTCCTTCACCAGCACCATTTCGCTGTTATCGGAGCTGAACAAGGCACCGTTGGTGACTTCTTCCAGCGTTTGTTCATAGCCGCGGCAGAGGTACTGCATGGCTTTGGCGGCACGCTTTGGCGTGTCGAGCAGGCCCTCGCGGGAGACGTCCTCGCCCAATTGGCCGAGAATCGCGGTGTAATTCTGTTCCAATGTCACAGAGCTTTATTCCGTATAGGTTCTAGAGGGGTACGGTTTCTGTCTGTACCAATTTTGTACCAATCAGGCGTTGCTCCAGCTTCCCGGCTCCGCTTCAGTCTTGTCTGGAGTCGACCGCCGGTTATAAGTCGTCAGCAGCATTTGCACGCTGTGGCCGAGCTGATTCGCAATGAACCCGAGGTTCATGCCTGTCATTGGGCACATGGTAGCGTAAGTGTGCCGGCAGTTGTATTGCCGTCTGGCTCTGATGTTCAGAGCGAGCACTGCCGTCATGAAGGGTTTGCAGGTGTGCTGGCCTCATGACGGGGAGGGGCGCTGATCATGTTTCCAGTGTTTTCTCTAGTGCCTGGTCAAAAATCACCGGGCCCGAGTCGGTTTCGCCCAGCAAATCCTGTGGATTGAGCAACGGGCATGCGCCCATGGTCAGGCAGCCGCAACCGATGCAACCTTCAAGGCTGGTGGACAGCCTGGTCAGTTGCTCGATCCGTCGTTTCAGAGAGGAAGCCCACGCTTTCGATACCGTTTCCCATTCCTTGGCTGAAGCTTTGCGATCATGGGGAATGGGTTCAAGCGCTGTCTTGATCTCCGCCAGTGAAATCCCGCTGGCTTGCGCTATTCGAATAATCGCGATCCGACGAAGCGTGCCGCGAGCGTAGACCCGATGATTGCCGGCTGTGCGCTTAGACCCTAACAAGCCTTTGGACTCATAAAAATGCAGCGTGGAAACAGACAAGCCACTGCGTTTTGCGACTTGGCCCACGCTTAGATTTTGATGGTCGGTGACTTTTTCCTTCATGGCTGTTGAGCTCAAGCAATATTGAGGTTTCAAAGCCTACTCATCACATTGACGAAAGACAACAACAGCCAGAAACGCGCGTGAAGCGACAGGCTACTCGTCGCGACCTTCCATCATGGTTCGTTTGAGCATCACGTAAACCGCCCCGGCGCCGCCATGTCTGGCCTGGCACGAGGTGAAGCCAAGGACCTGTGAATGCTGGCGCAGCCAAGTGTTGACGTGACTTTTGATCATCGGGCGCTTGCCGTCCAGACGCACGGCTTTGCCATGGGTGACGCGCACGCAGCGGATTTCGAATTTGGTGGCTTCTGCCAGAAAGACCCAGAGCGTTTCCCGGGCTTTTTCCACGTTCATGCCGTGCAGGTCGAGGCTGCCTTCGAACGGAATCTGTCCGACCTTGAGCTTGCGCATCTGGCTTTCCTGCACGCCGTCGCGTGCCCACATCAACTCGTCTTCAGGTCCGACGTCGATCACGAACTGATCAGAGAGCCCGTCAACGGTGGTGGCATCGGTGCGCACGGTGGCGGCCTGACGCAGTTTGGCAATTTGCGCGCGGTCGGCTTTGGGTTTGCCGGTTTCGGCGCGATCGTGCTTGATCGGCTTGACGCCTTGGATCGCACTTTTGAACAGGGAAAAATCGTCGTCTTGCATGTCAGCCTCCGCGAAGGGCGGCCAGTTTACCCAAGTCCAGGCTTCAGCCATACAAATGAAGGCCCGCCGGCAGGTCGGGCCTTCAATTCAATCGTGTTTTTTCATCAAGTGCGGAGACATGTTGAGTTCACGGGATTGCCGAGAACGACGCCGGCATCGGCGCCACAGCCAGACACCGATGTACAGCACGAACAGGCCAACCGCCAGGATGATTGCCGACCCCAGCGGACTTGCATTCAGTTCGCCGAGTGCCGGCGGACGGCCGAGCAGGCTCGCTGCACCGGCCATGGCGAGTAGCACGCCGCACATGGCAAGCAACGCCGCAAACGCTGCGCCGAATCGAAAACGCCAGTTGCTTTGGCCTTTGGGCCGCAAGCGGCGAGCGTCAAAACCATCGGATAACTTCATTCCGACCTTCCTCAATGGGTATCGGCCCTTCGACCGGGAGTTGTCCGGGATGTTCCTGAGGCTAAGACAATTACAGGTAATGAGAGGCTTTTGCGGATGAGCGGCGATGTTGGCCGCTCATCGAGCGTGGATCAAATCAGTTCGTGCGTCAGCGCGAGGGTGGCGAAGTTGTCCGCCATGATCGCCATCTCGGTCTGTTGCACATGTTCGGCGCTGAGCACTCCTCCCTTGTAGGGTAGATCACGGGTGGCGCAGGCGTCTTCAACGAGGGTACAACGAAAGCCCAGGTTTTTCGCCGCACGTACGGTAGTGCTCACACTCGAGTGGCTCATGAAGCCGCAGACGATCAGGTCCAGCGACCCCAGGTTCTGCAGGCGATCCAGCAGTTCCGTACCGTGGAAGGCACTTGGCAGCAATTTGCCGATGATCGTTTCGTCGGCCTGTGGCTCCAGCCCGGGGATGAACTCGCCGCGCTCGCCCTGCGGGTCGAACAACCCACCGACAGTGCCGAGATGGCGGACATGCACGATCGGCCGACCGGCTGCACGGGCAGCGGCGACCAGTTGCTTGATGTTCGCGACGGCAGCATCCATGCCGACCAGGGCCAACGGGCCGCTGAGGTATTCTTTCTGGGCATCGATGATCACAAGCGTCGCATGACTCAGATTGGCTGCTGCATAACCGCGGCCGCTGAGTTGAAACATCGTTTTTGGAACGGACATTCTGGGGCTCCTTCGGGTGGGGCTTTTGCGACATTGTCCTCTGGCTGAGCGCTTCTGTGAATCGCTACCATCGTAGAGGCCGTCGTTATTGGCTCGCAGCCTTGTCAAGTGGCTCGTATTGTTCAATAGCAGACCAGAAAAACAGAAATATCCTACAACTGCCCCTGTATTTTTACGGCGTCGTCGTGATGCGTTTTGGCTGGTAGAATCGCCAGTCGTTTTTTCTGGAGTTTGCCCCCGTGATCACTTCCCGACTTCGTACCCTGCGAGACCATATTCGTTGGGCCGTCAGCCGCTTCCATGGGGAGGATCTTTTTTTCGGCCATGGGACCGACAACGCCTGGGACGAAGCCCGTCAACTGGTGTTGGGTGCCTTGCACTTGCCGTGGGAAATGGCTGACAGCTACCTTGATTGCGCGCTGGAAGACGATGAGTTGGTCAACCTGCAGCGTTTACTCAAGCGTCGTATCGAAGAGCGCATACCGACCGCCTACCTGCTGGGCGAGGCCTGGTTCTGCGGCATGTCGTTCATCGTCGACGAACGCGTGTTGATCCCCCGTTCGCCGATTGGCGAGCTGATCGAAAAACGTTTCGAACCCTGGCTGGCCGCCGAGCCCGCGCGCATTCTGGACCTGTGCACCGGTTCTGGCTGCATTGGCATCGCCTGTGCGTATGAATTCCAGAACGCCGAAGTGGTGTTGGCCGATCTGTCTTTCGAAGCGCTTGAAGTCGCCAACCAGAACATCGAGCGCCATGGCGTCGATGAACGTGTGTACACCGTGCAGGGCGATGGCTTTGACGGGTTGCCGGGTCAGCGTTTCGACCTGATCGTGTCAAACCCGCCTTACGTCGATGCGGAAGATTTTGCCGACATGCCGGACGAGTACCAGCACGAACCGGAACTGGGCCTGGCCTGCGGTGATGATGGTTTGAACCTGGTACGCCGCATGCTCGCCGAAGCCGCGGATCATCTGACCGAGAAGGGTTTGCTGATTGTCGAGGTGGGTAACAGCCAGGTTCACGTCGAGGCGTTGTACCCGGAAGTCGATTTTGCCTGGCTTGATTTCGAGCGCGGTGGGCATGGGGTGTTCATGCTGACGGCAGAGCAGTGCCGCAATCATCAGGCAGTGTTCGCCTCCCGCGTCTGACTTGAGGCCGCCATCGCTGGCAAGCCAGGCTCCCACAGGTTCTGCGTCGTTCAGATAACGGCTGAACGAAGCAAAACCTGTGGGAGCAAGGCTTGCCAGCGATGGCCGCGCCTCGGTCTCGAGCCATCAGCGCTGCGTAGCAATCCAGATCAACAACCCTGCCTGAAACATCGCAAATGCCACCAAACACGTAATGGTGAACCGCAGCGCCGCGTCTTCACGCATGTACTTGCTGACTTTTTCTTCGTGTTTCTTGAGTTTCACTTCCTGCTCGGCCAGGTTGTGCTCGGCTTGCTGAAGCATGTGCGCCGCTTCGATAATTTCCACCACCTGAAGCTTTTCGCGGTTCCAGTCTGCTTTCAGGTCACCGACCCGCGCGTCTTTGACGCTGCCCTTTAGATGCTGGGCATCGGCGTACACCACTTCAAAACCGTGGCTCTTCAGAAAGTGGTCGCGACGCAAGCGAGTGTCTTCGTTCAGCGCGTCCTTGTTGTTCAGGTCCGTGCCTTCGACGGTGTAGCCAGACCAGCGTTTTTTGGCCCAGTTAATTGCGTGGGCGGCCATGAAACGGCCGATGCCACGGTTCATCGGTTCAATCTGCAAGCCGCTGTCCGGCCCGAAACCCACGGTCTTGTCGACGTGATCGACCCACACATCCAGATGATTCTGTTCCTTGCGCACGCGCTGACCGGGCAGGGTGATGGTCATGCGCATCAGGCTGCGCTCCTTGTCGTGGCGTTCGGCGTAACCGAATTCGACAAAGCGCAGCGGGCGTCCACCGGTGTTGCGATCGGTCTGCAACGGCGCCAGGCGGAGCATTTTCTGGTGCTCGACGTGCACATCCGCCCACGGCAGCTCAACCGCCGGCGGTGCCTCTTGTTCAGCAGGGGTGTCGGGTGAAGTCGGGTTGTCGGTCATAACGGCGAGATCCTGTCCAAGCTCTGCTTGTCGCCAGTCTTGGCGCTGGCGACAAAGGCTTATCGGCCGTTTTTGTCAGGACTGGAGGACAAAAAGAGCTTAACTGGTGCGAAGTCCGTCAATAAACCCGAGGATTCGTGCGCCCAGTTCGGCGGCCAACGGCAACTGCGGGTCTTTGTAAGAGGCCAACTGCCGTTTTACATCGCTGGGCACGATGCGCATCACGTGGTTCATGCCTTCAATCAACGCCAGTTCAGCGTCCGGTTTGGCCGCCTTGAGCAGCCTGGCGTCGCCGACACCCACTTGAATGTCGTTGCTGCCCTGAATGATCAACGCCGGCATTTTGAGTTTGGCGAAAGCCGCCGCCGGGTCCTGGCGGAACAGCGAAATCAGATACGGCTGGACGCTCGGGCGGAAAATCACCTGCAGTTGCGGCGGCACGTTGTCGTCGGTCTGGCCGGCCTTGAGGCTGTCGAGCAATTCATTGGCGCGCAGCATCAACGGTGGCGGCAGGCGATTGCTCAGTTGCTGGCGCAATACCTGGTCAATCGGGCGAGCGCTGCCGGACATGGAAATTACCGCTGCCGCATCAACGCTCGGCGCGGCGAGGGTGGCGATCAACGCACCTTCGCTGTGCCCCAGCAGGATCAACTGGCCGAATCGAGGATCGGCTTTAAGTTTCTGGCCCCACGCTTGCGCGTCGGACACATAGCCTTCCACCGACAGATTACGCTCGTCCGGGGCAGCGGCCAGGCTCGCTGCCACGCCGCGCTTGTCGTAACGCACGCTGGCAATGTTGTGCTTGGCAAGCACCCAGGCCAGGCGTTTGAGGCTGTCGTTGCGCCCACCGTCGGGATTATTGCCGTCGCGATCCGTCGGGCCGGAGCCGGAAATAATCAGGACGACGGGCACGGGCGTGTCGGATTTGGGCAGCAGCAGCGAGCCGAAAAGCTCGCCGTGGCCGGTGTCGAGAGTGATCGGGCGTTGCAGGACAGTGGCCTGGGCAAAGCCGGTAAACAAGGTAAGACTCAAGGCTAGAACTCGCAGCATCATCACGCCATCATTCACGAAGATGCCGGTTGGACTCGCGGGCACCCATAAGGTTCGAGGATGAACTACTTGGGTAGCCTGCGTATACTGGCGCGCATTACGTATTCAGGTTCATTTCACGGAGCGTCCTGCATGTCCGGCAATACCTACGGCAAGCTGTTCACTGTCACCACCGCTGGCGAAAGCCATGGTCCGGCGTTGGTCGCCATTGTCGACGGCTGCCCGCCGGGTCTGGAAATTTCCCTCGAGGATTTGCAGCGCGACCTCGATCGCCGCAAGCCCGGCACCAGCCGCCACACCACCCAGCGCCAGGAAGCCGACGAAGTCGAAATCCTCTCCGGCGTGTTCGAGGGTCGCACCACCGGGTGCGCCATTGGCCTGTTGATCCGTAACACCGACCAGAAGTCCAAGGACTACTCGGCGATCAAGGACCTGTTCCGCCCGGCTCACGCTGATTACACCTACCACCACAAATACGGCGAGCGCGATTACCGCGGTGGCGGTCGCAGTTCGGCGCGGGAAACCGCCATGCGTGTTGCGGCCGGCGCGATTGCCAAGAAGTACCTGGCCACCCAGGGCATTGTCATTCGTGGCTACATGAGCCAGCTCGGCCCGATTGAAATCCCGTTCAAGACCTGGGATTGCGTGGAAGAGAACGCGTTCTTCAGCCCCGATCCGGACAAGGTCCCGGAGCTCGAGGCGTACATGGACCAGTTGCGCCGGGATCAGGATTCGGTCGGTGCGAAGATCACCGTGGTTGCTGAAGGCGTCATGCCGGGTCTTGGCGAGCCGATCTTCGACCGTCTCGACGCCGAGCTAGCCCATGCGCTGATGAGCATCAACGCCGTCAAAGGCGTGGAAATCGGCGCCGGTTTCGCCAGCGTCGCTCAACGCGGCACCGAACACCGCGATGAGATGACCCCGCAAGGTTTCCTCAGCAACAACGCGGGCGGCATTCTGGGCGGCATCTCGTCCGGTCAGCCAATCATTGCGCACCTGGCGCTCAAACCTACATCCAGTATCACCACGCCGGGCCGTTCGATCGACGTGCATGGCAATCCGGTTGACGTCATCACCAAGGGCCGCCACGACCCGTGTGTCGGCATCCGCGCCACGCCAATCGCCGAAGCGATGATGGCCATCGTGCTGATGGATCACCTGCTGCGTCATCGTGGGCAGAATGCCGATGTGCGCGTGAGCACGCCGGTGCTGGGTCAGCTTTAATGGCTGACCTCTTGGTCGCTGCGGTCTGACGACCGTGGCGACGCTCCCGTACTGGCGGCTCTCCAGTTTCTATCTGTTCTATTTCGCCTTGCTCGGTTCGACGGCGCCGTTTCTGGCGCTGTACTTCGATCACCTGGGTTTTTCCAGCGCGCGCATCGGTGAACTGGTCGCGATACCAATGCTGATGCGCTGCGTGGCGCCGAATATCTGGGGCTGGCTCGGTGATTACACCGGCCGCCGGCTGGCCATCGTGCGTTTCGGCGCGGTCTGCACGCTGCTGACCTTTTCGCTGATTTTCGTCAGCAAGACCTACGCCTGGCTGGCGATGGTCATGGCCTTGCATGCGTTCTTCTGGCACGCCGTGTTGCCGCAGTTCGAAGTCATTACCCTGGCGCATTTGAAAGGGCAGACGTCGCGCTACAGTCAGATCCGCTTGTGGGGCTCCATCGGTTTCATCATTACAGTCGTCGCGCTGGGCCGGCTGTTTGAATGGCTGAGCCTGGACATCTACCCGGCGGCGCTGGTTCTGATCATGGCCGGCATCGTCGTCAGCAGCCTGTGGGTGCCAAACGCCCAGCCGGTGCAGACTGAGCGGATCGCCGGAGACGGCTTTCTGAGGCAACTTCGCAGTCCAGGCGTGCTGGCTTTCTACGGTTGCGTGGCGCTGATGCAGATGAGCCACGGCCCGTATTACACCTTTCTGACACTGCACCTGGAACGCCTCGGCTACACCCGTGGCCTGATCGGTATGCTCTGGGCCGTGGGCGTCGTCGCCGAAGTTTTGATGTTCCTGGCCATGAGCAGGATTCTTGCGCGGTTCTCGGTGCGCCGGGTACTGATGGCGAGTTTCCTCCTGGCCGCGCTGCGCTGGTTGTTGCTCGGCACCTTTGCCGAATACCTCTGGGTGCTGCTGTTTGCCCAGGTACTGCACGCGGCCACTTTCGGCAGCTTTCACGCGGCGGCCATCCAGTTCGTACAACGTAGCTTCGGTGCACGCCAGCAAGGGCAGGGCCAGGCGTTGTACGCCGCGCTGGCCGGCACGGGTGGCGCATTGGGCGCCCTGTATTCTGGCTACAGCTGGAACGCCCTTGGATCACAGTTGACCTTTAGTATTGCAAGCATCGCGGCCCTCGCGGCTGCCGTTATCATTGCCGTTCGCATGCAAGAGGACCGGCCATGAGCGCAGTCCGACGCCGCTGAATTTTTGTTCGAATGCGAGATGACGCCGCGCTCGCGCTCGAACCTGTAAAGAATGAACCGTTAAGGAGTTGCCTGATGAGCAGCCTGTCCGTCTACCACGTCTCAAGCCCTGACATTCCCAACAAGGTGCTGACCCATTTAGAAGACATTGCCTCGACCCTGGCCGAACAGGGCGTGCGATTTGACCGCTGGCACGCAGCGGCAACAATCCAGCCCGGTGCCAGTCAGGAAGATCTGATCGGCGCCTACCAGGAACAGATCGACCAGTTAATGACCGAACGCGGGTACGTCACCGTCGATGTCATCAGCTTGAACAGCGACCACCCGCAAAAAGCCGAGCTGCGCGCAGAACTGCTCGACGAGCGCTGTAACGGCGAGGAGCAAGTCCGGTTATTCGTGGCGGGACGCGGCTTGTTCAACCTGCATATCGACGATTACGTCTATGCAGTGCTCTGCGAAAAGAACGATCTGATCACAGTGCCCGCCGGCACCCGGCACTGGTTCGACATGGGCGAGCATCCGCATTTCATAACGATCCGAATGATCAGTCGTTCTGACGGCTCGCCCGCGAAGTTTACTGGCGAAGACATCGCCAGCCGATTCCCGGGTCTTGATGACTGAGCCGATGCGGCCTGGCAGACAAATCAGTATTGACTGACAGACCGCTATCGCGAGCAAGCTAGGCCCCACACAAGATAGGCAGGGGATCGGGCGATCGAGGACCCACCCCAGAAACAATTCAGGCCGTGAAGCGATAGCTCTCACGGCCTGTTTGTTTGTAGCCCTGCAGCGATTTACGCCGAGTGATAAGTCGGCAGAGCGAACCGTTGTTGGCTTTGCAGCATGGAAATCTGTGGCAGCTCGCTGGCTTGTTCAGCCAGGTCGCGGCGAATGGCACTGATTACCCACGACAACTGATCGCCAGCGTGCAACTGCTGGTACGAAATCGAACGCTTGAAGACTTTGCCTTCCTGACTGCGCAGCGTCAGCAGGATGCCACCGTCAGGACGAGGCTGGGTGTTGACTTCGAAGTTGGAGAACAGGGAGGTAAATTTTTCTTGGATCAGGCTCATGTCTATCAGCTCCGTTAGCACTTGGTTGGCAAGCATGGAGAGGTAGTTGCAGCCTTTGTGCCAGCATTTGAAAAATAAAAAACACATATAAATCAATAGCTTGCATTTTTAAGCGTTTTTTGCTTTCGTGCAATGTGCATGAATGGCCATCGTGCATCCTGCATTTTGCGTGGTTGGGGAGGTTTCTACGGAACCATTCGCTAAACCCGTGCTCTCGTTTCCACCCCTGGTTTTCGCGGATACAAAACATTTCAAAAACCGCGTGTACAGCTCAGGAACGGCTGACGTACTTTCGGCCTCAGACATCGCCACCCGACAATAAAAAGATCGAACGGGAGCAACTATGAGCCGCACGCAGAACGACACGATTACCTGGAGCATGATGCTCCGCAAGCTGCCCTCCATCGCCAGAGCCATTCCTCGCGTGGTCAAGGGCATGAAAGCTGCCAACGTCACGGACCCGACCCAATCGTGCGGTCTGGGCTGGAGTTTTGAACAGGCAACCCTGCGTAACCCCGACGGCCCGGCATTGCTGCAGGACGATGTGGTGTTGAGCTACGCGCAGGTCAACCAGTGGGCCAATCGAATCGCCCATCACCTGACGGCACAAGGCATCCGCAAGGGCGACGTGGTGGCGGTGTTCATCGAGAACCGCCCGGAACTGCTGGTCACCATCCTGGCGGTGGCCAAGACCGGTGCCATCAGTGCATTGCTCAACACCTCGCAAACCCGCGACACCCTGGCCCACAGCCTGAACCTGGTTTCGCCGGCGGCAATCATTGTCGGTCAAGAGTTGGTGCCGGCGTTCTCCGCTGTTCGCGAGCGTGTGGCGATAGAGGCGAGCCGCACCTGGTTCGTTGCCGAACGAGCCGCCATCGGCCATCCCGGCGATGCCCCCGAGGGTTTCATCAACTTGATGACCGCCACAGCCGACAGCCCGGATGGCAATCCCGCCAGCAGTCAGCAGATATTTTTCGACGACCCTTGTTTCTACATCTACACCTCAGGCACCACGGGATTGCCCAAGGCCGGGGTGTTCAAGCACGGGCGCTGGATGCGCAGTTCGGCCAGCTTCGGCATGATCGCCCTGAACATGGGGCCGGAGGATGTCGTCTATTGCACCCTGCCGCTGTATCACGCCACGGGGCTGTGCGTGTGCTGGGGCTCGGCCATCAGCGGCGCCTCGGGGTTCGCCATCCGCCGCAAGTTCAGCGCCAGTCAGTTCTGGAACGATGTGCGCAAGTACCGCGCAACCACGCTCGGATATGTCGGCGAGCTGTGCCGCTACCTTGTGGACCAGCCACCGAGTGCCGAGGACAACCAGCACCGGGTCACGAAAATGATCGGCAACGGCCTGCGACCTGGCGCGTGGGCCGCCTTCAAAACCCGCTTTGCGGTGGATCACATCTGCGAGCTGTATGCCGCCAGCGACGGCAACATCGGCTTCACCAATATTCTCAACTTCGACAACACCGTCGGTTTTTCCCTGATGTCGTGGGAGTTGGCGGCGTACGACCATGACAGCGGACAACCGATTCGCGAGGCCAAGGGGTTCATGCGTAAAGTTGGCAAAGGTGAGCAGGGGTTGCTGTTGGCGAAGATTGATGAAAAAGCGCCACTGGACGGCTACACCGATCCGCAGAAAACCGAGAAGGTCGTGTTGCACGACGTGTTCGAGAAGGGTGACCGTTACTTCAATACCGGTGACCTGCTGCGCAACATCGGCTTCGGCCACGCGCAGTTTGTCGATCGGTTGGGCGACACGTACCGCTGGAAGGGCGAAAACGTCTCGACCACTGAAGTCGAAAACATCCTGCTGCAGCACCCGAATATTTCTGAGGCCGTGGCCTACGGAGTGGAAGTGCGCAACACCAACGGTCGCGCCGGTATGGCGGCGATTACCCCGGCCGAGTCGTTGGCCACCCTGGATTTCAGCGAACTGCTGACCTTTGCCCGCGAGCAAATGCCGGCTTACGCGGTGCCGTTGTTTCTGCGAGTGAAAGTGAAGATGGAGACCACCGGCACCTTCAAGTACCAGAAGACGCGACTCAAGGACGAAGGATTTGATCCTGGAAAAACCGGCGACGATCCCATTTATGCCTGGTTGCCGGGAACTCACACCTACGTGCAAGTGACTGAAGAGGTGCTGGCCGAGATTCATGACGGTAAATACCGTTATTGAATGTGGCTATGACCCTTGATGAGAAAAAAGAAGTGACAGTTTTCAGGTTGCTCCGGAAACTGTCGCCCTTTTGCGATGACACAGAAGTGGAGTTTCCCATGACAGACCAAAGCCGTCAGATGACCCCGGAAGAAGCCGCTGAATTTGCCGAACAGGTATTCAACAAGGCACGTGAGGGTGATGCGGCCATGATGGCTGCGCTGCTGTCCAAAGGCCTGCCACCGAACCTGCGCAATCACAAGGGCGATACCTTGCTGATGCTGGCGGCGTACCACGGTCATCTGGAGACGGTAAAAGTGTTGCTCGAGCACAAGGCTGACCCGGAAATCCGCAACGACAACGGCCAGAGCCCGATCGCCGGTGCTGCGTTCAAGGGCGACCTGCCGGTGGTCAAGGCGTTGGTCGAAAGCGGTGCACAGGTCGAAGGGTCGTCCTTCGACGGTCGTACGGCACTGATGATGGCTGCGATGTTCAACCGAGTGGAAATCGTCGACTACCTGATCAGCAAAGGTGCCGATCCGAAAGCCAAGGATGCCAATGGCGTTTGCGCGCTGGACGCTGCCAGGACCATGGGCGCAGTCGACACCATTGCACAGCTTGAGAAGTTGTTGGGCTGACCCGCAGGCCTGTAGCAGCTGCATATGCCCCGCTGTATGTAGCAGCTGCCGAGCCTGCGAGGCTGCGTTCGGCGGTGAAGCCGTCGCGATATCTGTGATTGCCCAGCAGTAGCAGTTGCCAAGCACGTTCGGCAGCGGCTATTGGTGGTTAATACACCCAGACCTCAACCCGCCGATTTTTGATCCGTCCCTCATCCGCGCTGTTCGCCGCCACCGGCATTTCGGCGCCAAAACCGCGAATCTCGCGAAACACCACGCCACGCTTCACCAACTCCCGCCGTACCGCCATGGCCCGCAGTTTCGACAACAGATCGGCACGTGCCGGATCAGTCTTGGCATCGCCAAACCCCACCAGCGTGACCTGCCGATTGGTTTTGTCCCGTTGCTTTATATAGTCGAGCACCCGTGACAGGTCCTGCCGAGCCTTGTTGTCCAGCGTTGCGCTGCCTTCTTCAAAACGAAAATTCACCGTCAGGCGCTGGGCATGCCGGCTCAGCGCCTGGTAACCCTCGGGCATCAGCGCGTTGGGCGTGACGGCCATCGCCTGGACGGTCTGGGCGATAAAACCGTTGGCAGCGACAATAGCCTGACCCTGGCTGCTTTGGGTGTAGGCCACCAGTGCATCGGCCCAGGGATTTTTACCGTTGGGTGGCAGGTAAAAGAACAATCGACGAGACAGCGGATAGTCTTCGGTGGCGACCAGGCTGTTGAGCGGCAACATGGCCTGGGAGGGGCCGTCGGCAATGGCCACGGCTTTCGCTTCTCGGACATAGGGCAGGCCGATGAAACCGATGGCTTGCGGGTCCTGACTGACGGCGTCGGACAACTGTTCGCTGGATTCGAAGCGTTTCGCGGTGGCGCTCAGGGCTTTCCCACGGCCACTGAGGACCAGCTCCTTGAACGTGTCGTAAGTGCCCGACTGATCATCCCGCGCATAAAGATGAATGGTACCGCCGACACCGCCGACGTCTTCCCAGCTTTTCGCTTCACCGCTGAAGATCCGCGCCAGTTGATCGGTATTGAGTTGGGTCAGGGGGTTGTGCGGATGAAGGATGATCGCCAGGCCGTCGATGGCAATGACCTGCTCGGCGACGGGGCTTTTCAAATCGCCCAGGGAGCGGAGGTTGGACACCTCGCCGTCCTTGATCGGACGGGAGGACGCGGCGAGGTCGGCAGTCCCGGCTTGCAAGGCGGTGAAGCCGGTGCTGGAACCGTGGGCGGCGATGTCCACCACGACCCGGCGTCCCTGGGCCGTCTCGCCCGCGATGCGCAGTTCATTGGTGGTGCCAGGTATTTCGCGATGAACCTTGATCAGGCCCTGTTCGCGCATGAGCCCTTCGACCAGCGCCGGGCCCAGCGCTGCGCCAATGGTGTTGGAACCCTGAATGCGCAAAGCCGGGCCGTGTTCAGGTGTCGGCAACGCTGCGGCGAACACCGACGCAGGCGCCAGGGCGCCCAGTATCCACAGGTACAAAACGCGCAGCATCATGCCGGCACCCTAATAAGCCAAAGGAGGTGCCGGGAGATTAAGTCAGTAGGGTTTCACAAAGATGACAACAACCCCTTGAGGGAGCGACCCTTTGTGGCGAGGGGATTTATCCCCGTTGGGCTGCGCAGCAGACCTGTCTTTTCTGAATCAAAAGAGGGTCCGCTTCGCGCCCCAACGGGGATAAATCCCCTCGCCACAGAATCCCCCAACACAGACTGCCGCACTTGATTTCTTTCGTCGACTTCAAACAGCAATCAGCTCAATTCAAGCCAGATCGGCGCATGGTCCGAAGGTTTCTCCATCCCGCGCAGTTCGTAATCCACGCCCGCATCCTTGACCCGTGGCAGCAAACCATGGGACGCCATGATCAAGTCGATACGCAGCCCGCGCTTGGGCTCGTCTTCAAACCCGCGACTGCGGTAGTCGAACCAGCTGAAACGGTCAGCCACGTCCGGGTTCAGGTGCCGGAAGCTGTCCACCAGACCCCAGTTCTTCAAGCGCGCCATCCACTCGCGCTCTTCGGGCAGGAAGCTGCATTTGCCGGTTTTCAGCCAGCGCTTCATGTTGTCCGGGCCGATGCCGATGTCGCAATCTTCCGGAGAAATATTGACGTCGCCCATCACCACGACTGGCTGGTCGTTGCTGAACTGGCTTTCCAGCAATTGCTGCAAGTCGTTGTAGAAGCGTTCCTTGGCCGGGAATTTGGTCGGGTGATCGCGGCTTTCGCCCTGTGGGAAGTAACCGTTCATGATGGTCACCGGTACGCCATTTTCGTCGGCGAACTTGCCCCAGATGAAGCGACGCTGTGCGTCTTCGTCATCGGTCGTGAAACCTTTGTGCAGTTCCAGGGGTTCCTTGCGCGAGAGCAGGGCGACGCCGTAATGACCTTTTTGACCGTGGAAATACACGTGGTAGCCCAGCGCTTGAACCTCGGCCAGCGGGAACTGGTCGTCGTGCACCTTGGTTTCCTGCAGTCCGATCACATCGGGCTGATGCTTTTCTATCAGCGCCGCCAGCTGATGCGGGCGAGCACGCAGCCCGTTGATGTTGAAGGAGACGATCTTCATGGTCGGCAGTCCTGGCAAAAAGGGCGATGCTAGCCGACTTCCGCCCGTAGGAGCAAAGCTTGTTCCGGGCAGCGTTCCGACGATCGCGGTGTGTCAGATCCCGTTGATGCCGCTGACCCAGCGCTATCGTCGGAACGCTGACCGAAACAAGCTTTGCTCCTACAGAGGTCTACAGGTTCTGAGTACCGCGCCAGAACCTGGACTATAACTACTAGCGATGTCAGCCCCGTGTCGACACTGATTTCAGTCAGCAAGGAACTGTGCCAACCCATGTAGGCTCGTAATAACAAGAGCGCCACCATTTTGAGCGGCGCCCTGGGGAGATTGACCGTTATGCCCGAAACCTCGACCGCCATTGCCGATATCCACATGCTCGACAGTGGCTATTCCCGTGAAGCCCGTTCGTTGCTGTACCAGGCCTATCGACATGAGCCAACGTTCAGCTATCTGTTCGAAGCGGAACGTCCCGGCTATGAGCAGCGCGTGCGCGCCACGGTGCGTGAGCTGGTCAAGCAGCATTTCCTTCAGGACCTGCCGGCCATCGGCCTGTTGGTCAATGACCGGTTGATCGGCATTGCCCTGATCGCGCCGCCGCAACGTCGGCTGGGCATCACGGAGAGCTGGGCCTGGCGTCTGCGCATGGTGCTCAGCACCGGTTTCCGCTGCACCCGTCGTTATCTGGAATACCACGATGCGGTCATGGCCTGCGTGCCGTCCGACTCGGTTCACTTGCTGCCGTTGCTGGGGATTCATCCGCAGTTTCAAGGCAAGCACTTCGGCGAACAGCTGTTGCAAGCGGTGCACAACTGGTGCGCGGTCGATGAGCATTCCCAGGGTGTGGTCCTCGACACCGGCAATCCTCGTTACCTTGAGTTCTACAAGCGCCAGGGTTATGAAGAAATCGGCGAAGTGGCCGTAGGGCCGGTACGCGAACACGTGTTTTTTCACGCCAATCCGCAGGTGCTGCAAACCGCCACCGCATAAAGGTCGAACTTTCCGCGCACCCAAGGCTCTATCACGCTCCCAAGCTCGTGATAGCATCCGCGCCTATGAAGTTTCCAGGAAGAATTACCAGTGGCGTGCTGATGCTGTTATCCAGCTGCGCGGCGCTGGCGCAAAGTGAATTGGATGTGCGGATCAAACCGTCCAACGATGAACTGAAGGCCAATATAGAGGGCTATATCGGCAGCCTCGGCGATCGCGACGAGGAAGCCTTGCTGCGCTTCAGTCGCGGTGCCGAGGAACAGGCGCGCAAGGCTGCCCAGGCCTTGGGTTATTACCAGCCCCAGATCGAATCGGACGTGCAGGGCGGCAAGTCGCCGCGCCTGATTCTCACGATCGACCCCGGCGAGCCGATCCATCTGCGCAACGTCACGGTGCGTGTCGAGGGGCCTGCCGCTTCGCTCAAATCCTTTCGGGTGCCCAAGAGTGCTGCGCTGAAAACCGGCGCAGTGCTCAATCATGGGCACTACGAAGACGCCAAACGGCTGATTCAGAACCAGGCTTCGCGCTACGGTTTTTTCAGTGGTCACTTCTCGCACCAGACGTTATCGGTCGACCCGCGAGCCGGGGTGGCAGACATCGATCTGGTCTACGAAAGCGGCCCGCGTTATTCGCTGGGCAAGGTCAGTTTCGAGGGCGACACGCCGTTCGATGAAGACTTGCTCAAGCGCATGGTGCCGTTCAAGGAAGGCGCGCCTTACGACTCCGAACTGATCGCTGAACTCAACCAGGCCATGCAGTCGAGCGGCTATTTCGAAAGCGTCCGGGTCGATGCGGCACCCACCGCATCCAAGAACAATGTGATCCCGGTGGACGTCAAACTCGACACTCGCAAGCCGCGGACCATGGGCCTGGGCCTCGGCTACTCCACTGACGTCGGTCCACGGGTCAAGGCCAACTGGACCCGTCACTGGGTCAATCCCCAAGGGCATAGCTATGGCTGGGAGACCGAAATCTCGGCGCCCCGGCAGAACGTCGGGATCTTCTACGACATTCCCCTGGACCCTCCGCTCACCGACAAACTGCGCTTCGCCGGTGGCTACCAGAGCGAAGAAATTGCCGACAAGGACTCCCTGAGCAAACTCCTGACAATTGGTCCTGAGTGGCACAGCAAGTTGCCCAGCGGTTGGCAGCGGGTGGTGTCGCTCAAGTGGCAACGAGAGGAATACCGTCTGGGCGATGACTCGGGACTCAGCACCTTGCTCATGCCCGGCATCAGTTACTCGTACCTGAAAAGCGACAACCGCATCGATCCGCACAATGGTTATCGCCTGCAGTTCGAGAGCAAAGTGGCCAAGGAAGGCTTGGGGTCCGACAACAACCTGCTGTATGGCACCGCGCTGGTCAAAGGCCTGACCACCGTATTCGACAAACACCGGTTCCTCGGCCGGGTGCAAGTCGGCGGCAGCGCCACCAATGGCTATAAATCGATTCCGCCGTCACTGCGCTTTTTCGCCGGTGGCGATCAGAGCGTGCGCGGTTACGACTATCAGAGTCTGTCCCCGGAAAACTCCGAAGGCGATCGCATCGGTGGCCGTTACATGGTCAGTGCCAGCGCCGAATACCAATATTCCGTCGCCGAAAAATGGCGGGTCGCAACCTTCGTCGACCAGGGCAATTCCTTCAATAACCTTGAACTGCCGAGCCTCAAGACCGGCGTCGGTATTGGCGTGCGCTGGGTCTCGCCGGTAGGGCCGATCCGTCTCGACCTGGCCCACGCGCTGGACGACCCCGGCGGCATCCGACTGCACTTTTCCATGGGGCCTGAGCTTTGAATCGTGGTTTGAAAATAACGCTGCTCGCCATTCTGACCCTGCTGATGCTGGTCGTTCTGGCGCTGGCCACGGTGCTCGGTACGGCGGCGGGCAGTCGTTGGGCGCTGGGTTTCGTACCGGGCCTGACCGTGGACAATTTCCAGGGTCGCCTGGGCGGGCAGTGGAGCGCCGACCATCTCGTTTGGCAGCAGGACACCAGCCGGGTCGAGTTGAGCAAAGCGATTTTCGCCTGGTCGCCCTCATGCCTGTTGCGCCGAACCTTGTGCATTGACCAGTTGCAAGCCGATCAGGTCAGCCTGCAATTTCCACCCGGCACCGATGAAGCCAGCAACGGGCCGATCAGTCTTCCGGATTTGAGCCTGCCGTTGGCCATCGAACTGGGTGACGTAAAGGTCGGCAGCCTGCTGTTCAATGGCAGCGAAGAGCTCAAGGGCTTGCAACTGGCGGCGCACTGGACCGCGCAAGGGCTGCAGATCGATTCGGTGAAGTTGCAGCGCGACGAGCTCAGCCTGAACCTGTCCGGCCTGCTGCAACCGACGGGCAACTGGCCGCTCAAGGCCGAAGGCACGCTGACACTGCCGGCACCCGGCACCGGGCCTTGGGCGCTGGCCCTGAACGTCGACGGCGATTTGCTGAAGACCCTGAACCTCAAGGCCGACAGCAGCGGTTACCTCAACGGGCAGTTGACCGGCGAGTTGCAGCCGTTGGTGGAAAACCTGCCCGCGAAGGTTCGGATCACCGCGGACGGCTTCAAACCCAGTGCCGATCTGCCGGATACCCTGCAACTCAATCAATTGGAGCTCACGGGCACCGGCGACTTGAAAAACGGTTACCAGTTGCTCGGTAAAGCCAGCCTGCCGGCCGAGAAAGGCCCGGTCGCGTTGTTGCTCCAGGGCAAGGTCGACGCGAATGGCGCGCAGATCGCTGGCCTGGATCTGACCGCCAATGACAAGCAAAGCCTCAAGCTCACCGGCAACCTCGACTGGAGCAAAGGCCTGAGCGCCGAAGCGACCGTCGACTGGGTGGATTTCCCCTGGCATCGTCTCTATCCGCTGATCGATGAGCCGGAAGTCGCATTGCGCAGCTTCACTGGCGAAGTGTCCTATACCGACGGTAAATACCTGGGCCACTTCAAGGCCGCACTGGATGGTCCGGCAGGCGCATTCAGCCTGAGCAGTCCGTTCGCAGGCGACCTGACGAAAATCTACCTGCAGCAGATTCAACTCGAAGCCGGGCAGGGCAAGGCCGAAGGTCACCTGAACCTGCAATTCGCCGATGGCATCGCCTGGGACACGGCGCTGGACCTGTCGGCGATCAACCCGGCGTATTGGGTCGCGGAGTTGCCAGGCACCCTGGCCGGCCCGTTGCGCAGCACCGGTGAAATGAAAAATGAAAAGCTCAGCCTGAACGCGGATCTCGACCTCAAGGGCAAACTGCGTGGGCAACCGGCGGTGATCCAGGCCAAGGCCGATGGCGGCGGTGAGCAATGGAACCTCAACGCGCTGCAAGTGCGCCTGGGTGACAACAGCATCAACGGCAAGGGCAGCCTGCATCAGAAACTCGCCGGCCAGATCGATATCAAGATGCCGCGTCTTGCCCAGCTGTGGCCGCAACTGCGTGGCCAGCTCAATGGCCGGGTCGACGTTGCCGGCACGCTCAAGGCGCCTCAGGGCAAGCTCGGATTGCAAGGCACCCAACTGGCATTCCAGGACAATCGCCTGCAAAGCCTCAATCTGGACGCAACGCTGGACAGCGCACAGCGGGCAAAAATCGACCTGAAGGGCAGTGGCATACAAGCCGGCGATACCTCGTTGGGCACGTTGACTGCCAGCGGCCAGGGCGATATCAAAAACCAGAAGCTCAGCCTCGATTTGCAAGGGCCGCAGCTCAAACTCGCGCTCGGCCTCGACGGGGCACTGGACAAAGGCAATTGGCGTGGGCGCCTGGCCAGAGGGGACATTCAGGCCGGCGGACAGGACTGGAAGCTGCAAGGTCCGGCAAAGCTTGAGCGATTGGCCGATGGCAAAATCAATTTCGGCGCCCATTGCTGGATGTCAGGCCAAGCCAGCTTGTGCGGTGAAGACCAGCGCTTGATGCCGGAACCGAAGCTGCGATACCACCTCAAGCAATTCCCGATCGACAGCCTGGCTCAATGGTTGCCGAAAGATTTTGCGTGGAAAGGCCGGCTCAACGCCGACCTGCAACTGGACCTGCCTGCCAGCGGCCCGAACGGTCAGATCACCCTTGATGCCAGCGGCGGCACGCTGCGTGTGCGCGAGAAGGACCAGTGGCTGGACTTCCCGTACCAGACCTTGCTGCTCACCAGCAAACTCACGCCAAAACGCATCGACACCGACCTCAACTTCGTCGGTCAGAAGCTGGGTGAATTGCGGGTACAGGCGCAGATCAATCCAATTCCGGCGAACAAACCGCTCAGTGGCAACTTCCGCCTGAATGGTCTGGATTTGTCCGTGGCTCGACCGTTTTTGCCCATGGTCGAGAAACTCACGGGGCGTCTGAATGGTAGCGGGACCATCGCAGGCACGCTGATGGCGCCACTGGTCAACGGCAATCTGCTGCTGAGCAATGGCGAAGTGTCCGGGCCGGAACTGCCGATGGAGATTCAGGCGTTGCAGCTGCAAGCCGTCATTGCTGGCGAAAACGTGCAGGTGAACGGTGGCTGGAAAAGCGGCAAGGCCGGGCAGGGCAGCCTGAACGGCAACATAGCGTGGGGCCAGGCGCTGGTGGTCGACCTGGCACTCAAAGGCTCTCAACTGCCGGTGACCGTCGAACCCTACGCCAAGCTGGAAGTGGCGCCGGACCTGAAGATCTCGATGAAGGACGATGAACTGGCGATTGCCGGCAAGGTACTGGTGCCCAAAGGCGACATCACCGTGCGCGAACTGCCGCCATCGACGGTCAAGGTCTCCAGCGACACGGTCATCGTCGGGCAGCAAACCGAAGAAGGGAAACCGCCGATTGCCATGAAAATGGACATCGACGTGGTCGTGGGTGAAGACAAACTGAGTTTTGCCGGATTTGGACTGACCGCCAACCTGCAAGGCCATGTGCACATCGGCGACAACATGGACACCCGTGGCGAACTCTGGCTCAACGACGGCCGTTACCGTGCCTACGGTCAGCGTTTGACGGTGCGCCGGGCGCGCTTGCTGTTTGCCGGTCCTATCGATCAACCGTACCTGGACATCGAAGCGATTCGCCAGACCGATGACATCATCGCCGGGATTCGCCTGAGCGGCAGCGCCGAGCAGCCGACCACGCAAATCTTCTCCGAACCGGCCATGAGCCAGGAACAGGCGTTGTCCTATCTGGTGCTGGGCCGTCCGTTGAGCACCAACGGCGAAGACAACAACATGCTCGCCCAGGCCGCCCTCGGTTTGGGGTTGATGGGTAGTTCGGGTGTGACCAGCGGGTTGGCGAAGAATCTGGGCATCCAGGATTTCCAGCTCGACACCGAGGGCAGCGGCAATGACACCTCCGTGGTGGCCAGCGGCAACATCTCGGAAAAACTCAGCTTGCGTTATGGGGTGGGGGTGTTCGAGCCGGCCAACACCATTGCGCTGCGCTACAAGCTGAGCAAGAAGGTCTACCTGGAAGCCGCGGGCGGCGTCGCCAGTTCGCTGGATATCTTCTATAAGCGGGATTTTTAAGCGCTAAAGATCAAAAGATCGCAGGCTTCGCCAGCTCCTACAGGTGCACGCAAAACACCGTAGGAGCTGCCGCAGGCTGCGATCTTTTTGCTTTTACGGGCACGCCACTCATCCAGCCAATACCAAGCATCCTAACTATTACGTTGACATTCGCTGCCTAGGCAGTAACATCTCGACATACATTCTCTGCCTAGGCAGCTAATTGGTGGACAGATGAAACATTTCACCCCGGACGACTTCAAGAATTGCCACCTCGGGCTCCTGCTCGGGCGCGCCGCGCTGCTCAAGGACCGGATTATCGACACCCACATGGAACCTCACGGCATCACTGCCGCGCAGTTCAAGGTGCTGATCATCATGGCCCAGTTCGGCGTCGATACCCCGGCCGAGCTGTGCCGCCACCTGTCCCTGGACAGCGGTTCGATGACGCGCATGCTCGATCGTCTGGAACAGAAAGGTTTCCTCGCTCGCCAACGTTCAGAAGCGGATCGCCGCCAGGTGCAATTGGTGTTGACCGAAGAAGGTCAGCACCTTGCCGACCGCCTGCCACATATCGGCGCTGAAGCCATGAACGAGCTGGCCGGCGCTATTACGCCGGACGAGCTGGCCACCCTGGAGCAGATCCTGAAGAAAATCCTGGTGGCAGCCGGTGACTCGATCACCTTGCTGCGGGTTGGTGACAAATGAGCAGCAAAACCTTGCGTACCGGTCTGGGCCTGCATCTGAGTTTAGTGTTCGCCGCCATGACTCTGGCCGGTTGCGCCAACTACAGCGGCCTGACCACCGAGGGCAAAAGCCTCGATGCGAAAACCCTCAAGGCTGGCCAATCCCTGAGTGGCGTTACCCTGACACCGGCGGCCTGGCCGAAAAGCGACTGGTGGAAAAGCCTGGGTGATCCGCAGCTGGACGGCCTGATCCGTGAAGCGCTGCAAGACAGCCCTGACATGCAGATCGCCGACGCCCGCGCCCACCAGGCCAGCGCCGCCGCTTATGCTGCCGATGCCGAGCGCATGCCGACCCTGGATGCCAGTGCCGGCGTCAGCCGTTCACGTCTGGCCCGGGATCAGGACCCGAGCGGGCAGGGCGGCACGTACTCGACCCTGCGCAATCTCGGCGCCACCTTCAATTACAACTTCGACCTCTGGGGCGGTCAGCGTGACGCCTGGGAAGCCGCGCTTGGCGAAGCCCGCGCCGCCGAGGTCGATCAACAAGCCGCGCAGTTGACCTTGTCCGCCGACATCGCCCGCGCCTACAGCGACCTGGGTCAGGCGCACATCGTTTATGACCTGGCCAGCGAAGACCTCAAACGCACCCGGCAAATGCTCGACCTGAGTCAGCGGCGTCTGAGCTCGGGCATCGACAGCCAATACCAGTTCCAGCAAACCGAAAGCCTGGAAGCCAGTTCTCAGGCCAGCCTGATCGACGCCGAGAAACGCCTGAAAAGCGCCAAAATCGCCTTGGCGGTCTTGCTCGGCAAAGGGCCGGATCGCGGCAATGAAATCGCCCGACCGAAAATCCTCCAGGCCAGCGCCGTGGCCTTGCCGTCCGTTCTGCCCGCTGAATTGCTCGGCCGCCGTCCGGACCTGGTCGCGGCGCGCTGGCGCGTCGAAGCGGCAAGCAAGAACATCGACGCCGGCAAGACCCGGTTCTACCCCAACCTCAACCTGAGTGCTGCGGCGGGTGTCGAGTCGTTGCTGGGCGATGCGATGTTCGGTTCGGCCAGTCGTTTCTTCAATGTCGGGCCAACGATTTCGGTGCCGATTTTCGACGGCGGGCGCCTGCGTGCCGACCTCGATTCACGCGATGCCGACTACGACCTCGCCGTGGCGCAGTACAACAAAAGCCTGGTGAAAGCACTCGGTGATGTCAGCGACACCATCAACCAGCTGCACGACATCGGGCGGCAGATCGGGGCGCAGCAACACGCCACCGACATTGCCCAGGATTCTTACAACACCGTGGTCCAGCGGTACGGTTCCGGCATCGGCAACTACCTGGACGTGCTCAGCATCGAGCAGCAACTGCTCCAGGCCCAGCGTCAGCTGGCCAACCTGAATGCCGAGCAAATCGACCTGTCGATCCAACTGATGCAGGCGCTGGGCGGCGGCTTCCAGGGTGAAACCCTGACCGCAGCCAATCCGGCCCCCGCCACGCAGAATAACTAATTCAAGGTATTTGTCATGGCCACTGCCGAAAACACCGCGACTCCCACTGATAAAGCACCCGACAACGCTCAGGACACCAGTAATCCACGCAAACGCAAAATCATGCTGGTGGTGCTGGCGATTGTGGTCATCCTCGTCGGACTCGGCGTGTGGGGCTATCACGAATTCTACGGACGCTGGAACGAAAGCACCGACGATGCCTATGTGAACGGCAACGTGGTGGAAATCACCCCACTGGTCACAGGCACCGTGGTCAGCATCGGCGCGGACGATGGTGACCTGGTGCATGAAGGCCAGGTGCTCATCAACTTCGACCCGAACGACGCCGAAGTCGGCCTGCAAAGCGCCCAGGCCAATCTGGCGCGTACCGTGCGCCAGGTGCGCGGTCTGTACAGCAACGTCGACGGCATGAAAGCCCAGGTCAATGCACAACAGGCCGAAGTGCAAAAAGCGCAGGACAATTTCAATCGCCGGAAGAATCTGGCGGCTGGCGGGGCGATTTCCCAAGAGGAACTGTCCCATGCTCGCGACGACCTGACCTCGGCGCAAAACGCCTTGGCCAACGCCCGGCAACAACTCAAGACCACCAGCGCGCTGGTGGATGACACCGTGGTGTCGTCGCACCCGGACGTGATGTCCGCCGCCGCCCAACTGCGTCAGGCCTACCTGACCAATGCACGCAGCACCTTGATCGCGCCGGTCACCGGGTACGTGGCCAAACGCACCGTGCAGTTGGGTCAACGGGTGCAGCCGGGCACAGCGCTGATGGCGGTCATTCCACTGGACCAACTGTGGATCGACGCCAACTTCAAGGAGACCCAGTTGCGTGACATGCGCATCGGCCAGCCGGTGGACATCGAAGCCGACCTGTACGGCAGCGACGTGAAATACAGCGGCACCATCGACAGCCTCGGCGCCGGTACCGGCAGCGCGTTTGCCCTGTTGCCGGCACAGAACGCCACCGGTAACTGGATCAAGATTGTCCAGCGCGTGCCGGTGCGTATTCACATCAATGCCGAAGAACTGGCCAAGCATCCGTTGCGTGTCGGTCTGTCGACCCAGGTCGATGTGAACCTGCGTGACCAGAGCGGTCCGGTGCTGGCGCAACAGCCGCCGCAGAAGGCCTCGTTCAGCACCAATGTCTACGACCGTCAATTGGCCGAAGCCGACGCGATGATCGCTCAACTGATCCACGACAACAGCGCTGCGGTCAGCAAAACCGCGCAGCGCTGATACCGACGTGCGGGAACGAGCTTTTGTGGCGAGGGAGCTTGCTCCCGCTCGGCTGCGAAGCAGTCGTAAAGCTTTTGGGGCCGCTTCGCGACCCAGCGGGACGGCGCGACGATTCGACAAGCTCCCTCGCCACAAAAGCTCGCTCCGACAAGGGCGCAGCGCCCGCCATGTTTCAAAGGATCTGCGATGAGCAATAAAGCGTCTTTCACGCCACCCAGCCTGCTGCTCAGCACCATCGGCCTGTCGCTGGCGACCTTCATGCAGGTGCTCGATACGACCATCGCCAACGTGGCGTTGCCGACGATTTCCGGCAACCTGGGCGTGAGTTCGGAGCAGGGCACCTGGGTTATCACCTCCTTCGCGGTGAGCAACGCCATCGCGCTGCCGTTGACCGGCTGGCTCAGTCGGCGTTTCGGCGAAGTGAAGCTGTTTCTCTGGGCGACCATTCTCTTCGTCATCGCCTCGTTCCTGTGCGGCATCTCCACCTCGATGCCGGAACTGATTCTGTTCCGGGTCGTTCAGGGCCTGGTCGCCGGACCGCTGTATCCCATGACGCAGACGCTATTGATTGCGGTCTATCCCCCCGCGAGGCGAGGCATGGCCCTGGCGTTGCTGGCGATGGTCACGGTAGTGGCGCCGATTGCCGGCCCGATCCTCGGCGGCTGGATTACCGACAGCTATAGCTGGCCGTGGATCTTCTTTATCAACGTGCCGATCGGGATCTTTGCGGTGATGGTCGTGCGCCAGCAACTCAAGGCGCGCCCGGTGGAAACCAGTCGCCAACCGATGGACTACGTCGGTCTGATCACGCTGATCATTGGCGTGGGCGCGTTGCAGGTGATCCTCGACAAGGGCAATGACCTGGATTGGTTCGAATCGAACTTCATCATCATCGGCGCCGCGATCTCGGTGATTGCGCTGGCGGTGTTCATCATCTGGGAAATGACTGACCAGCACCCGGTGGTCAACCTGCGGCTGTTCGCCCATCGCAATTTCCGTATCGGCACCATTGTGCTGGTGCTGGGGTACGCCGGGTTCTTCGGGATCAACCTGATCCTGCCGCAATGGTTGCAGACCCAGATGGGCTACACCGCCACCTGGGCCGGTCTGGCGGTAGCGCCAATCGGCATTCTGCCGGTGCTGATGTCGCCGTTTGTCGGCAAATATGCGCACAAATTCGACCTGCGGCTGTTGGCGGGACTGGCCTTCCTGGCGATTGGCCTGAGTTGCTTCATGCGTGCCGGATTCACCAACGAAGTGGACTTCCAGCACATCGCGCTGGTGCAATTGTTCATGGGGATCGGGGTGGCGCTGTTCTTCATGCCGACCTTGAGCATTCTGATGTCGGACCTGCCACCGAGCCAAATCGCCGATGGCGCCGGTCTGGCGACATTCCTGCGGACCCTGGGCGGTAGTTTTGCGGCGTCGCTGACCACCTGGATCTGGATTCGCCGGGCGGACCAGCATCATGCATACCTGAGCGAAAGCATTTCCACCTATGAGCCGGCGACCCGGGATGCGTTGAACTCACTGGGCGGAGCGGGTAATCCAGCGTATGCGCAGCTCGATCATGTGCTGACCAGCCAGGCGTACATGCTCTCGACCGTGGATTACTTCACGCTTTTAGGATGGGGTTTCATGGGGCTGATCCTGCTCGTGTGGCTGGCAAAACCACCGTTCGCGGCGAAGGCCGGGCCTGCAGCCTCCGGCCACTGATTTAGCGGCGCCTGTTTAAAAGATCGCAGCCTTCGGCAGCTCCTACAGAGAATCACCGTACTTCCTGTAGGAGCTGCCAAAGGCTGCGATTTTTGGATCGTTCCCACGCTCTGCGTGGGAATGCCTCAACGGACGCTCCGCGTTCGGCTTTGAAAGGGACGCGAAGCGCCCCGGGCTGCATTCCCACGCAGAGCGTGGGAACGATCAGGCAACGATCAGGCAGAAGGCGCTGCCAACTGCGGTGGAGGGGCGAAGTCGAACGGCGCCAGCGCCATTCCGTTCTCATCCACCTGCAACGCCCAGCCCTGACGGTCCCAATCTCCCAGCACAATGCGCCTGGCCGCCTGCTCGCCAATCTGCAACTTGTGAAGGGCGGGGCGATGGGTATGCCCGTGAATCAAGGTCTTCACTCCAAACGCCTGCATCACCCGCGGTACTTCTTCAGGCGTGACATCAACGATGTCATTGGCCTTCATCCGCACCTGGGCCGTGCTTTCACTGCGCAGCTTGCGCGCGAGCTTATGGCGGGTGCTCAGGGGCAAGTGCCGCAGGATAAACAGGGTGATGGGGTTGCGCAGGTAACGACGCAGCTTCATATAGCCGACGTCGCGGGTGCAGAGGCTGTCGCCGTGCATCAACAGCACCGGCTCGCCGTAAAACTGCACGACGCTCGGGTCTTTCAACAACGTGCAGCCGGCCTGTTTGCAAAAAGCCTGGCCCAGCATGAAGTCGCGATTACCGTGCATCAGAAAAATGGCCGTGCCGCTGTCGCTGAGATCGCGCAGGGCCTGGCAGATGGAGCGCTGGAACGGGGTCATGGCATCGTCGCCAATCCACGCTTCGAAAAAGTCGCCCAGAATGTACAACGCACTCGCCGAGCGGGCGCGTCCGGCGAGCAAATCCAGAAACGCCCGGGTGATGTCCGGGCGCTCCTCTTCCAGATGTAAGTCTGAAATCAGCAGTATCACTCAATGATCTCGGCTTTCTCGATGATCACGTCGTCTGCCGGTACATCCTGGTGGCCGGATTTCATGGTGGTGGACACACCTTTGATCTTGTCGACCACTTCTTCGCCGGCAACCACTTTGGCGAATACGGCGTAGCCCCAGCCCTGAGTGGTCTTGGCGCTGTGGTTCAGGAAGCTGTTGTCAGCCACGTTGATGAAGAACTGGGCGGAAGCCGAATGCGGCTCCATGGTGCGGGCCATGGCAACGCTGTACTTCACGTTTGGCAGACCGTTGTCGGCTTCGTTCTGGATGCTTGGGCGCTTGTCTTTCTTTTCTTTCATGCCTGGCTCGAAACCGCCGCCCTGGATCATGAAGTTACCGATGACGCGGTGGAACACGGTGTTCTCGTAGTGGCCGGCCTTGACGTATTCGATGAAGTTGGCAACGGTCAGCGGTGCCTTTTCAGCGTTCAGTTCCAGGACGATGTCGCCATGGTTGGTGGTCAGTTTGACTTGGGTCATGATCGGAGACTCTTTTTGAGAATGCGTTTTCTGGGAATTCGTGGTTTTTGGGGCTTTGAAGCCCCCAACCGGTTTGGCCAGCAATGGCCAAGTAGCGCAGTTTAGCGCGACAGGCGTGAATTTCGAGGCTGTTTTTCATTTGCATCCGATTAAATGCAGCCGTTTTCGGGCCTGCTCTGTCAGCCACTTGACAGCTTCGGCTATGATAGCGGCTTTGTTTTGTCAGGCCCCGTCTGCGGCCGCGCACTTGTACGTTCAAGGATCCTATGAGCAAGCCCACTGTCGAACCTGTTTCGAATTCCAAGACTGGCCCTGCCGTGCCGGTCAATTTCCTGCGCCCGATTATCCAGGCGGACCTGGACTCGGGTAAGCACACGCAGATCGTTACTCGTTTCCCGCCTGAGCCCAACGGTTACCTGCACATCGGCCACGCCAAGTCGATTTGCGTGAACTTCGGATTGGCCCAGGAGTTTGGCGGCGTCACGCACCTGCGTTTCGACGACACCAACCCGGCCAAGGAAGACCAGGAATACATCGACGCGATCGAAAGCGACATCAAATGGCTGGGCTTCGAATGGTCCGGTGAAGTGCGCTACGCGTCGCAGTATTTCGACCAGTTGCACGACTGGGCCGTCGAGCTGATCAAAGCCGGCAAGGCCTACGTCGATGACCTGAGCCCGGAACAGGCCAAGGAATACCGTGGCACCCTGACCGAGCCGGGCAAGAACAGCCCGTTCCGTGATCGCAGCGTCGAAGAAAACCTCGACTGGTTCGCCCGCATGAATGCCGGCGAATTCCAGGACGGCGCACGCGTGCTGCGGGCGAAGATCGACATGGCCTCGCCGAACATGAACCTGCGCGACCCGATCATGTATCGCATCCGCCATGCGCACCACCACCAGACGGGTGACAAGTGGTGCATTTACCCGAACTACGACTTCACCCACGGTCAGTCGGACGCCATCGAAGGCATCACCCACTCGATCTGCACCCTGGAGTTCGAAAGTCATCGTCCGCTGTACGACTGGTTCCTCGATGCTCTGCCAGTACCGGCGCACCCGCGTCAGTACGAATTCAGCCGCCTGAACCTGAACTACACCATTACCAGCAAGCGCAAGCTCAAGCAGCTGGTCGATGAGAAGCACGTTCATGGTTGGGACGATCCGCGCATGTCCACGCTGTCGGGCTTCCGCCGCCGCGGCTACACGCCGGCGTCGATCCGCAATTTCTGCGACATGGTCGGCACCAACCGTTCCGACGGCGTGGTCGATTTCGGCATGCTGGAATTCAGCATCCGTCAGGACCTCGACCAGAACGCGCCGCGCGCCATGTGCGTGCTGCATCCGTTGAAGGTCGTGATCACCAACTACCCGGAAGACCAGGTCGAGAACCTCGAACTGCCGCGTCATCCGCAGAAAGAAGAACTGGGCGTGCGCAAGCTGCCATTCGCCCGTGAAATCTACATCGACCGTGAAGATTTCATGGAAGAGCCGCCAAAAGGCTACAAGCGCCTGGAACCGAACGGCGAAGTGCGCCTGCGCGGCAGCTACGTAATTCGCGCCGACGAAGCGATCAAGGATGCCGATGGCAACATCGTCGAACTGCGTTGCTCCTACGATCCGCAAACACTGGGCAAGAACCCTGAAGGCCGCAAGGTCAAAGGCGTGGTGCACTGGGTGCCGGCCGCTGCCAGCGTCGAGTGCGAAGTGCGTCTGTACGATCGCCTGTTCCGCTCGCCGAACCCTGAAAAGGCCGAAGACAGCGCCAGTTTCCTGGACAACATCAACCCTGAATCGCTGCAAGTGCTCACCGGTTGTCGTGCTGAACCCTCGCTGGGCAATGCACAGCCGGAAGACCGTTTCCAGTTCGAGCGCGAAGGTTACTTCTGCGCGGATATCAAGGACTCGAAACCAGGTCATCCGGTATTCAACCGTACCGTGACCTTGCGTGATTCGTGGGGCCAGTGATTCTAGGAAACGACTAAAGTGCTATCGATCTACAACACGCTCACCAAGAGCAAAGAAGTCTTCAAGCCGCTGGATGGCAACAATGTGCGCATGTACGTCTGCGGGATGACCGTGTACGACTACTGCCACATTGGCCATGGCCGCAGCATGGTCGCGTTCGACCTGGTGACCCGCTGGTTGCGGTTCAGCGGTTACAACCTGACCTACGTGCGCAACATCACCGACATCGAAGACAAGATCATCAATCGGGCGAAGGAGAATGGCGAGCCATTCGACGCGTTGACCGAGCGCATGATCACTGCGATGCATGAGGATGAAGCGCGCCTGAACATCCTCAAGCCGGACATGGAGCCGCGCGCCACGGATCATATTCCGGGCATGCTGAGCATGATCCAGACCCTGATCGACAAGGGTTATGCCTACGCACCGGGCAATGGCGACGTGTATTACCGTGTCGCCAAGTTCATGGGCTACGGCAAGCTGTCGCGCAAGAAGATCGAAGACCTGCGCATCGGCGCGCGTATCGAAGTCGACGAGTCCAAGCAGGACCCACTGGACTTCGTGCTGTGGAAAGCCACGAAACCGGGCGAGCCAAGCTGGCCTTCGCCGTGGGGCGACGGCCGTCCGGGCTGGCACATCGAGTGCTCGGTGATGTCAACGTGCTGCCTGGGCGAGACCTTCGACATTCATGGCGGCGGTAGCGACCTGGAATTTCCGCACCACGAAAACGAAATCGCCCAGAGCGAAGCGGCCACTGGCAAGACCTACGCCAACGCGTGGATGCATTGCGGCATGATTCGCATCAATGGCGAGAAGATGTCCAAGTCCTTGAACAACTTCTTCACCATTCGCGATGTGCTGGAAAAGTACCACCCGGAAGTCGTGCGTTACCTGTTGGTGTCGAGCCATTACCGCAGCGCGATCAACTATTCGGAAGACAACCTCAAGGACGCCAAGGGCGCACTCGAGCGTTTCTACCACGCGCTGAAAGGCCTGCCGAGCGTGGTGCCGGCTGGCGGTGAGGCCTTCGTGGAGCGATTCACCC
The DNA here is from genome assembly GCF_058145095.1 of Pseudomonas sp. MDV22-iso1. NCBI lineage: Bacteria > Pseudomonadati > Pseudomonadota > Gammaproteobacteria > Pseudomonadales > Pseudomonadaceae > Pseudomonas > Pseudomonas sp. MDV22-iso1. The sequence continues at coordinate 13,052 of NZ_JBYVMF010000016.1, read as the reverse complement.
AGGTGATGAACGACGACTTCGGTACGCCGGAAGCCTGCGCGGTGCTGTTCGAGATGGTGCGCGAGATCAACCGTCTGCGCGAGAGCGATATCGATGCAGCGGCAGGTCTGGCGGCTCGCTTGAAAGAGCTGGCCAGCGTGCTGGGTGTGTTGCAGCTTGAAGCGGACGACTTCCTTCAGGCAGGTGCTGAAGGGCGGGTTGATGCGGCTGAGGTCGATGCACTGATCGCCGCGCGTCTGGCGGCGCGTGCCGGCAAAGACTGGGCCGAATCCGACCGAATCCGCGACCAGCTCACCGCCATGGGCGTAGTGCTGGAAGACGGCAAGGGCGGCACGACCTGGCGTCTGGCTGACTGATAGCGTCATCCGCTGCAAAACAAAACCCGCTTTGTGCGGGTTTTTGTTTTTTGGGTTATCCAGGGATTCTTGGTTGGCAGGCCTGATGCCATCGCCAGCAGGCTAGCTCCCACATTTAATTTTCGTCATGTTTGAATCTTGGGTTTGACGCAGATCTCTTGTGTGGCGAGCCTGCTCGCGATGGTCTCAAGGCTGCCACTGCCAGTGCGGCTAAATTGTCATTCCGACTGGCGCAACCGCTTGTAAAGGGTATTACGACTAACCCCAAGTCTTCGCGCCAGGTACGAAATATTCCCCCCAGCCGCCGCCAACTGCCGATTCAAATCCTCGGCATCATTCAAATCCACCGTCAGCGACTCCGGCGAATCCACCGGCTCCATCTCCAGGTCCACAAAAAAATCATCCGGCAAATGCTCCGGCCGCACCGGTTGTTCCTCGGCCATGGCCAGCGCCACCTGCATCACGCTGCTGACTTGGCGCAAATTCCCAGGCCACGGATGACGACTGAACAACTCCATCACCTCACGACTCAATCCTGCCCATTGCGACGTCTCGCGATGCTGTTCCCACAGCCGCGTGAACAGCGCCTGCTTGTCGCTGCGTTCGCGCAGTGGCGGTAATTCCAGAGTCAAACCACCAATTCGGTAATAGAGGTCTTCACGAAACCGCCCTAATTGCACCTGCTCGCGCAACGAACGGTTGGTCGCCGAAATAATCCGTATATCCACCGGGAACAGCTCGCTGCTGCCCACCGGTTGCACGCAACGTTCCTGCAAAACCCTTAACAAACGAGCCTGTGTCGGCAACGGCATGTCGCCGATTTCATCAAGGAAGAGGGTGCCCTTGTCGGCCTTGCGGATCAGCCCGATGCTGCCTTTCTGGTTAGCACCCGTAAACGCTCCCTTCTCGTAGCCAAACAACTCCGATTCCACCAGTTCGGCGGGGATCGCTGCACAGTTCACGGCAATAAACGCCTGTTTGCTGCGAGAGCTGGCCTGGTGCAGGGCTTTGACGAACACTTCCTTGCCGACCCCGGTTTCACCGTGGATGAGCAGTGGAATGTCTTTTTCCAGCAAACGCTCGGCCTGCCGCACGGCCTTTTCCACGCGGCTGTCACCGAAGTGCAGGGTGTTCAGGCTGATCGCTGCCGGTGCGGCCACGGCGGGTTCAGCGCTTTTCGCTTCGGAAAAAAGCCGTGCCTGGATCGGTACTTGTTTAGGTCGTTTCAACAGGCACTGAAAGCGGTTGCGCCCCGACGTCTGCAGGGCGAACGGCAGACCTTCCGGCTGATTCAGCAGCTCCAGCAGCGAGACCTTGAACAGGCTTTCAACGTTGACCCGCGATAGGCTGATGCCCAGCAAGTTATCGGCCCGCCGATTGGCTGACAGCACCTGACCGGTCTCATCGAAAATCAACAGCCCGGCCCATTGGCTGTCCAGATTGTTCAACCCGGTGTTGAAGGTCAGTTGAAAATGCTGGCCATGGAACAGGTTAAGGATCAACCGGTTCTCCACGGTCTGGCTCATCATCTTGACCATGCCCAGGGTGTGGGAGGGCGGCAAATAGCTGTCGCTGGACACGTCCAGTACCGCGATGACTTTGCGCTCGGCATCGAAAATAGGCGCGGCGGAACCGGTCATGAAGCGGTTGGCCTTGAGGAAATGTTCATCGTGCTCGATGTGCACGGCCTGCTCACACGCCAGTGCGGTGCCGATGGCATTGGTGCCGCTGCTACGCTCCATCCAGCTCGCGCCGGCACTGAAGCCATGGGTCAGTTTCGGTTCGATAAACCGCTGAGTTCCCCAGGACGTGAGCACCTGGCCCTGATTGTCGGCGAGCATGATCAGGCAGTTGGAATTGCTGAGGATGTTCTCGTAATACGGCAGCACTTCCTGGTGAGTGGTCTGCACCAGCGAGTGCTGGCTCTCGAGCAACTGCGCAATGCCCTCGGCGGGCAGTTGGTCGAATTTCGGGGCGCTTTGATGATTGAGACCAAACGCGCGGCATCGGGACCATGAATCCTGAATGATGGCGTCGTGGGACAGCGGCTGGACAGGTGCGGCCATGGCAGTCGATCTCTGAGCATTATTATTTTTGTTGTAAGTAACGCGATTCATGTAGCAGCTGCCGAAGGCTGCTCCGGCGACGCAGTCGCCGTAAAACGGTTTATGCGATTTCCCTGACACTCCGCGCCGCCTGATTTCACGACGGCTTCGCCGCCGGACGCAGCCTTCGGCAGCTGCTGCACAGGGTGTGTATCTCGACATTCTTCGCAGTAAAACGGTGTGTAGAGTGTTGTTCACTATTGTTCATTGTCAACGGTCGAAGTGTTCAATTGTTCAGGTGCGATTGTTCATTTCTGTTCAGCATCGAAAGCAATATCAACACCGTCTCAGAGGATTCTGAAGCGGATCAATCACTTGCAATTTCTGGCACGAATGTCGCTCTGTAGCTCCGGTCGCTTGACTCCAATAATAAAAAGGCCGAGCCATGTCATTAACCCTGGAACACGTCAGCCGCACCGTCGAGGGCCAACTCTGGATCGACGACGCCAGCTTGAGTTTCGAACCTGGTTCCTTCAACGTTTTGCTCGGTCGCACCCTTTCCGGCAAAACCAGCCTCATGCGCCTGATGGCCGGTCTGGACAAGCCCGACAGTGGCCGCATCCTGATGAATGGTGTCGACGTCACCCAGCGCCCGGTGCGCCTGCGCAACGTGTCGATGGTCTATCAGCAGTTCATCAACTACCCAACCATGACCGTGTTCGAGAACATCGCCTCGCCGTTGCGCCAGGGCGGTGTTTCCAACGAAATGATCCAGAGCAAAGTGCTCGAAACCGCGAAGATGCTGCGCATCGAGAAATTCCTCCAGCGCCATCCCCTCGAACTTTCCGGCGGCCAGCAACAGCGCACCGCCATGGCACGCGCACTGGTGAAGGATGCGGAGCTGATCCTGTTCGACGAGCCGCTGGTCAACCTCGACTACAAGCTTCGCGAAGAGCTGCGCCAGGAAATGCGCGAGCTGTTCAAGGCGCGGCACACCATTGCCATCTACGCCACCACCGAACCTAACGAAGCCCTGGCCCTGGGCGGCACCACGACCATTCTTCACGAGGGGCGGGTGATCCAGAGCGGCAAGTCTTCCGAGGTCTATCACCAGCCACAAACCGTGTTGGCGGCGGAGCTGTTCTCCGAGCCGCCGATCAACCTGATGCCGGGGCGCATCGCTGGCAACGAAGTCAGCTTCGCCAACTTTGTGCACTTTCCGCTGAACGTCGACCTGCGCCCGGTGGGCGAGGGCGAGTTCCGCTTTGGCGTGCGGCCCAGCCATATCTCGCTGGTGCCGAGCAACGACGATGACCTGGAACTGGCGGTGACCGTCGAGGTGGCCGAGATCAGTGGTTCGGAAACCTTCCTGCACGTGCGCAACGAACATTTCCTGTTGGTGCTGCACCTGCCCGGCGTTCATGAATACGACGTGGATGCGCCGATTCGCATCTATATCCCGACCCATAAATTGTTTGTGTTCGATGCGCAGGGGCGGCTGGTCCAGGCGCCCGGTCGACGTATCGCGAGGGTTGCCTGATGGCCGAAATCCGATTGCAGAACCTCGCCCACAGCTACACCCGCACGCCGACCGGTCCCGAGGATTACGCGATTCGCGAAATGGACCACATCTGGGAACAGGGTGGCGCCTACGCGCTGCTTGGACCTTCGGGCTGCGGCAAATCGACCTTGCTCAACATCATTTCCGGTCTGCTGAGTCCTTCCCAGGGCCAGGTGCTGTTCGACAACAAAGTGGTCAACGACCTGACGCCTGAGAAGCGCAACATCGCCCAGGTTTTCCAGTTTCCTGTGGTCTACGACACCATGACCGTGTTCGACAATCTCGCCTTCCCGCTGCGTAATCAGGGCATGGGCGAGGCGAAAGTCCACAGCAAGGTTCAGGAAATCGCCGAGGTTCTCGACCTGCAGGCGCTGCTGAACAAGAAGGCGCGCAACCTCACCGCTGACGAAAAACAGAAAGTCTCCATGGGGCGCGGACTGGTGCGCGATGACGTTTCCGCGATCCTCTTCGATGAGCCGCTGACGGTGATCGACCCCCACCTTAAATGGAAGCTGCGGCGCAAGCTCAAGCAGATCCACGAGCAGTTCAACATCACCATGGTCTACGTCACCCACGATCAACTGGAGGCCTCGACCTTCGCCGACAAGATCGCGGTGATGTATGGCGGGCAGATCGTGCAGTTCGGTACGCCACGGGAATTGTTCGAGCGGCCGAGCCACACCTTTGTCGGTTACTTCATTGGCAGCCCCGGGATGAACCTGATCGAAGTGCAGCCGCAGCCGGGGGGCGTGGGTTTCGCGTCGACCCATCTACCGTTGTCCGACGCTCAACTGCAGCGCATCGCCGAGTCCGAATGGCACACTTTGAAAGTCGGCATCCGCCCGGAGTTTATCCATGTGTGGGAGGAGCCCTTTGATGACGCCATGCGGGCCGACGTCGTACACGTCGAAGACCTCGGCACCTACAAGATCATGACGCTCAACCTCGACGGTGCCCCGTTGAAAGTACGCCTCGCCGAAGACAAACCGGTGCCGGAAGGCACGGCGTATATCAGTTTTCCGGCGCAATGGTTGATGGTTTATGCCGATGATTATTTGTTGCCAGCGCAAGCCAACAACAGGGAGCAGCCATGAACAAGGTGCAGAACAACAAGGCGTGGTGGCTGGTCTTGCCGGTGTTTTTGCTGGTGGCCTTTAGCGCGGTGATCCCGATGATGACCGTGGTCAACTATTCGGTGCAGGACATATTTGACCAGTCCAGCCGCTACTTCGTTGGCGCCGATTGGTACAAGCAGGTACTGCTCGATCCGCGTCTGCATGACTCGCTGCTGCGCCAGTTCATCTATTCCGGTTGCGTGCTGCTGATCGAAATCCCGCTGGGCATTGCTATTGCCCTGACCATGCCGACCAAGGGCCGCTGGTCCTCGTTGGTGCTGATCATCCTGGCGATTCCGCTGCTGATTCCGTGGAACGTGGTCGGCACCATCTGGCAGATCTTCGGCCGCGCCGACATTGGCTTGCTGGGCTCCAGCCTTAACGCCATGGGCATCAACTACAACTACGCGGCGAACACCATGGACGCCTGGGTCACGGTGCTGGTGATGGACGTCTGGCACTGGACGTCCCTGGTAGCGCTGTTGTGCTTCTCCGGCCTGCGCGCCATTCCGGATGTGTATTACCAGGCGGCGCGGATTGATCGGGCGTCGGCGTGGGCGGTCTTCCGGCACATCCAGTTGCCCAAGCTCAAGAGCGTGCTGTTGATTGCGGTGATGCTGCGGTTCATGGACAGTTTCATGATCTACACCGAGCCGTTCGTGCTAACCGGTGGCGGCCCGGGGAATGCCACGACCTTCCTCAGCCAGACCCTGACCCAAATGGCCATCGGGCAGTTCGACTTGGGTCCGGCCGCGGCTTTCTCGCTGGTGTATTTCCTGATCATCCTGTTGGTGTCCTGGCTGTTCTACACCGCCATGACTCACTCTGACGCCAACCGCTGAGGTCTGCCATGAGCAAAAGAAAGCTGATCCCGCTGCTCATCTACATCCTGTTCCTGCTGGTACCGATCTACTGGCTGCTGAACATGTCGTTCAAGAGCAATACCGAAATCCTCGGCGGCCTGACGCTGTTTCCGCAGGATTTCACCCTTGCCAATTACAAGGTGATCTTTACTGATCCGGCCTGGTACACCGGTTACCTCAATTCGCTGTATTACGTCAGCCTCAACACGGTGATCTCCCTGAGCGTCGCGTTGCCGGCAGCTTATGCGTTCTCGCGCTATCGTTTTCTCGGCGACAAGCACCTGTTTTTCTGGCTGCTGACCAATCGCATGGCGCCGCCTGCGGTGTTCCTGCTGCCGTTTTTCCAGCTGTATTCGTCGATCGGCCTGTTTGACACCCACATCGCAGTGGCCTTGGCTCACTGCCTGTTTAACGTGCCATTGGCAGTGTGGATTCTTGAAGGGTTCATGTCCGGTGTTCCGAAAGAGATCGACGAAACGGCCTACATCGACGGCTACAGTTTTCCCAAGTTCTTCGTGAAGATTTTCATTCCGCTGATTGGTTCCGGCATCGGGGTGACGGCGTTTTTCTGCTTCATGTTTTCCTGGGTCGAACTGCTGCTGGCGCGCACGCTGACGTCGGTGAATGCCAAACCGATTGCGGCGGTGATGACCCGAACGGTCTCGGCGTCCGGCATTGACTGGGGCGTGCTGGCAGCGGCGGGGGTGTTGACCATTCTGCCCGGCATGCTGGTGATCTGGTTTGTTCGCAACCACGTGGCCAAGGGCTTTGCCTTGGGCCGGGTATGAGGAACTGATGATGGAATGGATGAGTTGGACGGTCCCCACCGCGGCGTTCTTCATCGTCATTGGCCTGATTCTGGTAGGCATGACGACCTGGGAATTGCGTTCGCCGAGCGTTCTGCGGCGAGGTTTTCTACCGATTGCCACCACCCGTGGCGATCGGCTGTTTATCGGTCTTCTCGGCAGCGCCTACCTGCATCTGCTGGTAATCGGCGTCACCGACTGGAGCATCTGGGTGGCGTCCGCGTTGTCCCTGGTGTGGCTGTTGGCTGTGATGCGCTGGGGCTAGTCGAATCGATCGGCAATGTTGCTCCGAAAATCAAACAGGAGGTCTCTATGTTCGACAAAAACAATAAGCTGCGACATAGCGTTTCATTGGCAGCCATGCTGGCACTCAGCGGGTTGAGCGCTGCGGCTTGGGCCGATGCTTATGAAGATGCCGCGAAGAAATGGATAGGCAGCGAATTCAAACCGTCCACCCTCACGCCAGAGCAGCAGCTCGAGGAACTGAAGTGGTTCATCAAGGCGGCCGAGCCGTTCCGCGGGATGAACATCAAGGTTGTTTCTGAGACCCTGACCACTCACGAATATGAGTCCAAGGTGCTGGCCAAGGCCTTTACCGAGATCACCGGGATCAAGCTGACCCACGACCTGCTGCAAGAAGGCGACGTGGTGGAAAAGCTGCAGACCGTGATGCAGTCGGACAAGAGCATCTATGACGGTTGGGTCAACGACTCCGACCTGATCGGTACACACTTCCGCTACGGCAAGACCGAATCGATCACCGACCTGATGGCCAACGAAGGCAAGGATTTCACCTCGCCAACCCTGGACATCAAAGACTTCATCGGCATTTCCTTCACCACCGCGCCGGACGGCAAAATCTATCAACTGCCCGACCAGCAATTCGCCAACCTTTACTGGTTTCGCGCCGACTGGTTCGAGCGGCCTGACCTGAAAGCCAAATTCAAGGAAAAGTACGGGTACGAACTGGGTGTGCCGGTTAACTGGTCAGCCTATGAAGACATCGCCAAATTCTTTAGCGAAGACGTCAAGGAAATCGACGGTAAGCGTATCTACGGGCACATGGACTACGGCAAGAAAGACCCGTCCCTGGGCTGGCGTTTCACCGATGCCTGGTTCTCCATGGCCGGTGGCGGCGACAAAGGCATTCCCAACGGTTTACCGGTGGACGAGTGGGGCATCCGCGTCGAGGACTGCCATCCGGTCGGCTCCAGCGTGACCCGAGGCGGCGACACCAACGGCCCGGCTGCGGTCTTCGCGACGCAGAAATACGTCGACTGGCTCAAGGCCTACGCGCCACCGGAAGCGGCGGGCATGACTTTCTCCGAATCCGGCCCGGTACCGTCCCAAGGCAACATCGCCCAGCAGATCTTCTGGTACACCGCCTTTACTGCCGACATGACCAAGCCAGGGCTGCCGGTGATGAACGCCGACGGCACACCGAAATGGCGGATGGCCCCTTCGCCACGCGGTCCGTACTGGGAAGAGGGGATGAAGCTGGGGTATCAGGACGTAGGCTCCTGGACCTTCCTCAAATCCACACCGGAGAAACAGAAACTCGCCGCGTGGCTGTACGCGCAGTTCGTGACCTCGAAAACCGTCTCGCTGAAGAAAACCATCGTCGGCCTGACGCCGATTCGTGAGTCCGACATCAACTCCCAAGCCATGACCGACCTGGCGCCGAAACTCGGTGGCCTGGTGGAGTTCTACCGCAGCCCCGCCCGCGTGCAATGGACCCCGACCGGGACCAACGTGCCGGACTATCCGCGCTTGGCCCAACTGTGGTGGAGCCACATCGCCGAAGCGGCCAGCGGCGAGAAAACCCCGCAACAGGCGCTCGATGGCCTGGCCAAGGACCAGGACGCCATCATGACGCGGCTTGAACGCTCCAAGGTGCAAACAGTGTGCGGGCCGAAAATGAACCCGGAACGGGATGCGCAATACTGGTTCGATCAGCCGGGCGCACCGAAACCGAAACTGGCGAACGAAAAGCCTAAAGGCGAAACCGTGAGCTATACCGAACTGCTGAAATCCTGGGCGGATGCACGTAAGTAGGTTGATTGTTTGTTGAAAGGCGAACGGCACCGTGAGGTGCCGTTTTTTGTTGGTGTCTGTTCCACCGCAATCGCTGGCAAGCCAGCTCCCACACGGGGGCTGGGTCATGCACAGAGTGTGTGTGCACTGCAGATCCACTGTAGGAGCGAGCCTGCTCGCGATGAGGCCAGTTCAGTCGACAAACTTCATCGGCCGACCAAACTTTGCTTACAAGCACCGATGTATGTGGTGATTAACGGCAATTACTCAGGTGGGTCTAATTGGTCCAGCGCGCGATTCACCGCAAGCTCCCCTAGCATGATCACTTGTGCAATGCCGAGCAGTGAATTGCGCCTTGGCCCTTTCATTGTTTTTGAATCGCGGCTTTCGCGGAGGGATGCCGGATAATTGTCTGGCGGATTTGGTGAGAACTTGCACATAGATGAAACTCCGATGCTATTTAAAAGGAGTCATCACCGCCCCGCTACCAAACGAAGGGTGACGACCATACGAAGGTTGGTAGACCGGGCATCGAAACCGGCGCTCCCGAAGGAGCCCTGCGCATGGTCACCATAAAATACTGCCCAAATACCGGACAGTAAGAGGTGACGCTGTGCGCCGATGCTTCAGGCCTACCAAGCCCGATCACTGATTTTCAATGACCGGCAAACGATAGAACCCAAGCATATGACGCACAAGCCGGCGGATTTTGTATCACTCGTAGGTAAGGGTGCAAGGTGTTGTAGCTTTCAAGAAGTAATCTCGTGGGTGATTAAACACGCTTGTTAAACAGTGATGAAATAATGGGTAATACCTGTCAATTCCGCCCCTGTAGTAGCTGCCGAAGACAGCGATCTTTCGATTTACAGGTGATAAACAACCATGTTCGAACTGCTGGTGCGTTCGCTCATGTTGCGACGGCGGCGTTTTTCTTCTGAATGGCAACGGTTGGGAGCGCCGTTTTCTATATTCGTTAGCCGGATGAAGTCAGGAAAAAACTGAGATTTCTGGGTAGATCGATCAAGCATGCTTTTTCTATCGCGGTGAGGTGTTGCTCTGTTAGCAGGTAATCATGTAATGGGTCTTCGTCTTTTGTCCAACCCATGATCAACGATAGCTCCTTAAGCGCAATAGGGATCTGTTTTTCAAACGAAGGGAAATCTTCACCTTCCGGAACACCCACCACTAAAAATTTTGTTTTCATGTCAATCCGGCTTACTACCGTACGTGTTGCGGTTCACAACGAAATGCTGAAATTACCTTGGGTTATTACCTATGCTCCGTGATGAAATAATTCTCAGACGAGCTAAGCTTCGACGGCAATATATAAGGCCAAATTGCTGGGTAATCGCGTTCCGAGCACCTTTTCGATCTGCTGTATTTGTATGTAGCTAAGAGCAAACTCGCCTTCGGCACCTTCTGCGAAACCTTTCCATTTCATCACCGCCATAACCTCCCTCTCCTGATGTGCAGGAACATCAAGCTCGAATTTCATTGAGTCATCCTCACTGGCATCTAATAAAAAACCGCTAATGCATAAGTGCATTTTCTATCCCTTATTTGTTTGTACTTCTGTCGGGTTTCGCGTCTTCAAGACGAGCACCCGTTTCCGGATTGAATTCGCCTAGATGTTTTCCTTGCTTATCGTATATTTCGACGGTGCCATGCATAGAGTCCCATTCGAAAATACGACCTTTTCGGTCTTTCCATCGTCTGCGCTCTGCACCACCTCCTTTGACGTAGGTTTTTGATTTAACCCTTACGGCATCTGGAAAGGCTATTAGACCCTTGGGCGCAGGGTGATGAGTGAAGTCTCCTGGTCGAACGCTAACCACAACATAAACCGGCCTAACACCCGACCCCACCGGAAACACAAGAATGAAATCCTTGTACTCAGGCGGGTGAATCGGGTTGACGATGATGCTGTCGGCCAGTTTCGTCGGCGGATAAACCCATATGTGCGGTGCTTGCGGCGCAGCTTGCAGTGCCGGAATACCAAGAATGTCGGACCCGTCCTCAGCCGGAGTCCAGATCAGTTCTACACCATCCCCCAGGTCCGCCACTTGCTGGGTGCCGCGCAAGGAGAACTGCACGACATCGACCATTTCCCAGTCGCGGTTCTTGCCCGTGTAAAAACCGTAACCCTTGAGACTGCCGTCGGCCTGCTGTTCGATGTTCAGCCGAACGCGCGTACGGGCTTGTTTGAGGGCGCGTAGCTGTTCTTCGGAATAGAGCGCACTGTCACCAAGGCTTGGTGTCCAAAACACGGCCACTACGCCGGCCAGCGCGGCCGCGCCGGCCGCGCCCAGTACCGCCCCGACGCTTAGGGTAGAAGCCGCGAGCGTCGGCGCGCGAAGTGCAAGCCGGCCGATGCCGAGTGCTGTGACGTTGCCGCTGATTGTTTGCAGATCCAGCAGCCCGGCATCGCCCGCTTCGCGACCCCCAAGCCAGGCGATCTCTCCGTAGTCCTTGAGGCTATCGACCGGCACCATGCCCGATGGATACGAGTAGTTGATGATGGCGTCCGGCAAATTGCAGGACTTGGCGAAGACGCAGCCAGTGCGAATGACTTCCTGCTTTTCCATGGGAACGGGAAGTCGGTCCTCATAGGCCCTTTGCCTCGCGAGCATGTCGTCATAAGCTTTTTGTCTGGCGTCCCGCGCTGCCAATTCGGCAGTCGTCATGTCGCGGTAAGAGATGTGATGCCCGTCGCCGGACGGCGGGTTCTGAATCTGGGGAATGCCCGGTTTGCCAGCCACTGATTGTCCTTGTGAGTACGTCCATCGACGGCCCCGTTAAGGGCTGCGCGACGTTAACGAACGTGGCAAATCGTGGCTGTAGGAAGCGTCTTGGATGACGTTAGGACAGATCTTTGTTTGCGATAGGAAGACGAGTCGAACTGGAGAAGACGTGCAAAGGTGGATCGTTAGTGACTTGCGGCACTAAAACGATGGAAAAAACGAGACTGAAGGAGGGTGCTGACTAAACCAAAATAGCCAGGTCGGTGTATTTGGCAACTATTGGATCAACAGTTAAAAGTTTCATTGGCTCCGTCATGGCGGTAGCGACAATGAGGCGGTCGAACGGGTCCCGGTGATGATGTTCGAGATCCTTTACTGCAATGGCGTGTTCTGATGTCACAGGCAGTTCGATGAAACCGCTTTCGAGGCAATAATGGCGGATCTCCTCCAGATCAACCTCCAGCTTTCCAAGACCCACTTTTATGGCCATCTCCCAGAATGTTGCTGCGCTGATGTAAACATCTGCAGCACTCTCAATTTGCTTTCTGGCTTTTGCGGACAGCTTTGGGTCATCGCTGAGCGTCCATAGCAAAATATGTGTATCGAGCAGAAGCCTCATTCTTTAGCGCCTTCGAAGGCATCGAGCATCTCGTCTGGAAGTGATGCGTCGAAGTCGTCGGGTAGAACCAGTTTGCCTTTCATTGCCCCAATACGTTTACCGCAGGCTTTGCCTACGGGAACGAGCCGCGCAAGGGCGCGGCCGTGTTTGGCAATCGTGATGATTTGCCCCGCTGCGGCATCATCGACGAGCTTGGACAGGTTGTTTTTTGCTTCGGCCAAAGGGACGACGATCATCATGTCTCCTCCATATTCTGGACAAATATAGCCAAAATATCTGCGTGCGGCAAAAATACCCGGCTTCTTAGAGGCCCCAGGCGCCGGTTCGGTAAACCTCAGGTTCTGATTAATTAAAGCGATGGTTCGGCGTTCGATAGCCCGTTTGTCAAAGCTTTCCATTAGTTCGGAAAAAATCTCACGGTTCATTGCTGCTCCCTTCTCGAAGACGTCCATCAGTAATTGTTCAAGATATGCCAATCGATAATGACTGGATGTAGGACAGAGCGGGTAATACAGGGAGAGCTTTCGGACATTATTGGAGGAGTGGAGATAGGAGGTAAAAAATTCTACAAGTGCAATACCGGTAGCTGTATGAAGCGTCTTGGATGACGCTAAGAAGGGTCGCTGTTTGCGATGGCGCGAGGTGTTGAATTGAAAAAACGCGTTGTTGCTTTGCTTTGCTTTGCTTTGCTTTGCTTTGCTTTGGCTTTTGATCTTCTTGCCCCCTCGTAAGGCCGAGCGCAGGTTCTGCGCAGTGGGCAACCCGGCATGGATGCCGGGTTAGCCGCGCACGGCCATGGATGGCCGATCGCGGCGGGCCCACGGAGCAGGACCGGAGCGAGGGTATGCCGAGCCCCAGCGAGGCACCGGACGAAAGGGGCAAGAGCGTTTGGTTACTTGGCGCTTTTCCAAG
>NZ_JBYVMF010000015.1:159554-170157 GCF_058145095.1 Pseudomonas sp. MDV22-iso1 | reverse complement strand
CATTTCAAAAATATGGTGATGTAGCTCCATAAGCTCCGATACACCGCTCATTGCTTTCGCAAGCAACAACATAGCAGCAAGGGATAGAGCTACACCCGCAACAGAAGTACCGTAAAGAAGCGACTCAAAATTCAAGACCGTGCCCGATACTCTTTCCTTTCCCCTGAGGCTGTACAAGCCGAATATTGCCAATCCGAATAACAACATCAGGTCGAAATAGAGAGCAAAGCGAACCACAATATTTATTGAGTCGCTCATAAATCATTTCACTTTAAATGAGAAGTTGCCGGTGATCGGGTGAGTGTCCGAGGAGACAGCACGCCATTCGACTTTGTAGGTACCGGTGGTCAAAGGTGCTGCCGGCGTAATCACCATCGTTTTCGGATCACCGCCACCAGCGACGGCAGCCTTAACACCCATTGGGGAGTTCGGCATGCCAGGCATATCGGTCATGATCAGTTTTGCACCGGAAAACTGAGTGGTGAGATTCTCAGAAAAGTGCAGTTCAATTTTCGAAGGGGCCGCCGCATTCGAGCCTTCTGCCGGAGTGGAAGAAAGGAGCTTTGGATGTGCTTGAGCAACTGCACTCAGAAGCAAACCAGCGGTAAGTGCAACAGCTACGGTCGTAGTTTTAAGGAATGACATGCAAGACTCCTCACAGCAAGAGCTGTTGATTCGAGGGTTGTTTGGGAATATCTAATTTTTACTTTTCGATTCTTGTTAAAACCACTGATGATTAGCTAGTAGCTTCCGTGTTCTAGGTCAGGTTGAACACGAGAAACTCACTAGGCCCCAACGTCACAGTGCAAGAACACGATGCCACACGAACGCAAACTGTTCGATTACATTTCAGTCAGCTTGACGCGGTGTTTGGCCTCGAATTGGCGGGCGTAGCGAGACTTAAAGACGAGACCGCGTGCCCCAGATACTAGGGTTTTCACTCATTCAAAAATAACGAAAGTAGACGCTGGGCGCAGGCTGAGAGATCGCCGTTCATCACAAATGCGCCGTTGTTCAGCTGACCTTCAAGTCAACACTAGGAAACTCTAGATGAAAGGCCGTTTTCCCGTCACATGACGTACACCAGATTTTGCCATCATGCGCCTCAATAATTGATCGGGTAATCGACAGACCTAGCCCTGCGTTGCTTGGACTCCCTTCTCGCCGCGCTGGGTCCACGCGATAAAAACGATCGAAAAGCTTTTCAAGATGTTCGGGGGCAATGGGTTCTCCGTGGTTCTCCACGACGACCATTACCGACATCTCCTTCTGGAGGATTTCGACACTGATCGTCTTCCCTTCAGAGGTGTAGCGAAGCGCGTTAGAGAGCAGGTTAGAAATGGCTCTGTGGAGCATAAGGACATCGCCTCGGACTCTGCCTCTTCCTGAAACCTTGAGTTCAATCCCTCGCTCATCAGCCAAAAGGCGGTAGTACTCAAGCAATTTCTCCACGACTTCCACCAGGTCTATTGGTTTGTTCTCGTGGGTGATCAGACCATTGTCAGATTTCGCCAGAAATAGCATGTCATCAATCATCCGACTCATACGCTTCAAGTCATCAAGATTTGAGTACAGGTTGTCTTCGTAGTCCTCAATATTCCTTTTTCTTGAAAGCACCACTTCGGTGTGGGTCATCAAGTTGCTCACGGGGGTCCGTAGTTCGTGGGCAATGTCTGCGGAAAAGTTTGATAACCGGACAAATGCGTCGTCGAGCCTGGACAACATTGCGTTAAACGACAGCACCATTTGCTGAAGTTCTTTGGGAACGGGTGCTAAGGGGATGCGCTCTTTGAGTGATTTTGCTGACATTGAGGCAGCGACCCGCGTGACCTGGCGAATAGGCCGCATGCCACTGCTTGCTACCATCCAGCCGAGTGCAGCACTGACCAATGCGCTGATCACCAACCCTATCCAAAACCAGCGCTCAAGCGTCTCGAAAAAGGACATATGCTGAGTAACGTCAAAGATTAAAATGACTGTCAACGGCTTGTCTTGCCCCTTCACTATGGCTTGTGCTGTCACGCCACGGAACATCTGCTCTTGCTCCCGCCACTCCCAGACGTTGTTGTTTGTGGTTGTGCGGAACTCCTTCGGAATATCTACCGGACCGGGATCAGCAAGCAGCAGCTTGCCGTCACCATCGATTATCAGGGCAGTCAAATCACGGTGAGCCCCCAGCAGCGCCTCCAGCTCAGGCTTAAACTCGCTGAATTGATCGATGCTGTTCAACCCGGACAAAATTTTCTGGGTCGAGTGGAGCTTTTCGTTCAATGCTTGCTGATCCAGCATCTTAAAATGATGCCGGCTGAGGTTATTGAAACTGAGTCCGGCGACCGTGAGCACGGCCGTTACCGCGAGCATGAACATCAGACTCATGCGGGTCGTCAGGGACATTCGGTTCATTCCGACTCCGAATCAGGTGCGTCGAGCATGTAGCCCATACCACGGCAGGTCTGGATCAGCTTGACCTCAAAGTCGTCATCAATCTTCGCCCTGAGCCTGCGCACCGCAACCTCGATAACGTTGGTATCGCTGTCGAAGTTCATATCCCAAACCTGGGAGGCGATAAGTGACTTTGGCAGCACCTCTCCTCGACGTCGTAGCAACAGCTCAAGCAACGCAAACTCTTTGGCCGTAAGGTCTATGCGCTTGCCTCCACGAATGGCCCGACGCTTGAGCAGGTCTACCTCCAGATCAGCCAATTTCATGTAGGTTTGCGAGGGAGCGCCGTTACCCCGACGCAGCAACGTTCTGACACGGGCCAGCAATTCAGAAAATGCGAAGGGTTTAATCAGGTAATCATCTGCTCCGAGTTCAAGTCCTTTTACTCGATCCTCAACACGGTCTCGCGCCGTGAGAAAGAGCACGGGAACGTCTTTCCCCGATGCACGAACCTTCTGAAGCACTTCCCAACCATCCAGCCCAGGCATCATGACGTCGAGAATCAGCAGGTCATAGGCCTCGCTCAAAGCGTGCTGAAGCGCCACTTTGCCATTAGTAAAGCGATCAACATTGAACCCCGCCTCGGTGAGTCCTTGCTGCAAATAGATACCTATTTTTGGTTCGTCTTCAGCGACAAGAAGTCTCATGAGGGTCGTTCTCAGATAATGGTGAAACGGAGTCTGCAACGAAAACCGGCAGCCAACCAGCAACTGACAGAAAAGTAATATTGGCTTCAGGTAGATGTCAGCAAGCGCTGTCTAGGGTTCAAACATGAGTACTTCCTGGTGCTCGACCGACTCTTCAGCATGAAACGTTTGGGAGCCGGAAAACAATTCCATAAGGAGTTGCCCCATGAATCGCCTGAAAATGCTGTTTTTTGTGAGCTCGATACTCGTCTCAGCTTCTGTATGGGCTGAAAGTGGCGGAGACCGGGTGATAGAGCGTATGGAAGGCCTGCGCGACAAGGCTGAAGCCGTACTGATTCAAGCTGAAAATGCCCCTGAAGGACAGCGTCATGCCCACATGGCCGAGCATATGAAGATGCTCGGCGACATCATGAGCCAACTCCATAAAGATCATCCAGACGCCTCAATGTCACCCCAGCAGCACGTAGCCTGGATGGAAAAGCACGACAAAATTGTCGACGACGTTTTGAGCCAAATGCAACGTGAGCACAAGCTGATGCTTTCAGAGAACCACCAGTGAGCAACTCGCTGAAAAGAGCTTTTTGAACAGTCTTGTTGAATGCGGCGTCATCTGGACGCCGTATTTATTTCGAAAACTGACAGAAATGTAGTGTTCAGGTCAGTTAACTGGCAGCTCCGTGTCTTTAGCATAGCCAGTGCTCCCACTCTTACTCTCGAGGTCACCATGAAAGCTAAGCTCGTTACCCCTGTCATCGCAGCAATCACTCTACTCTTCGGTGCTACGGCTATGGCCAGCGCAGGGCATGGGAAAGAGGACATCGGCCAGCCTGGAGTCACCTCTGAGGTTACCCGTACGGTGGAGGTCGAGATGGGCGATATTTTCTTCAAACCTGAAAGCATCGACGTAAAGCCTGGTGAAACTATTCGATTTGTCCTTCGCAATGAGGGTTCGCTGCTGCACGAGTTCAATATCGGCAAAGCCGCTGCTCATGCAGCACACCAAAAAGAAATGGCAAGCATGTTCCAGAACGGGACGCTTAACCCCACCGGTACCGGGAAAACGATGAGCGGTATGAGCCACAGCATGGGTGGAATGAAGATGGTCGGAATGGAGCACAACGACCCGAACAGCATCCTGATTGAGCCTGGCGCAACCCAAGAGCTGATCTGGACCTTCAACAACAGCACAGGCCTTCAGTTTGCCTGCAACGTGCCGGGGCATTATCAGTCAGGGATGGTTGGTCCGTTTGACCTGAAGTAAGCCGGAGCTGGCTGCTAACACCGCTTCGAGGCACGAGTCGGCTACGCTCTGTCGCAGAGATCACAGCAACGCTCACACAGTGGGGTTTAGATCATGAATAACCATCAGCATCCGGATGGAAATACCACCGCACCATTTTGGAGGCGCAAAACAGGCGTTGTACTAATCATGCTCATCGCGATTGGTGCCTTCTACGTGTTGCGGGAGCATTTCAGCCACGTTTATCCATTTTGGCCTTATCTGATTCTGTTGATCTGTCCATTGATGCATTTTTTTGGACATGGACATGGCGGACATAGCCATGGCGATCAGGCAGCAACCCACAAGGACGAAAAAGGGAAATAGCCATGCCTACCATATCGAGCCACCACGACCACAGTCACGCCCATGCTGCTCCGCTCAATGACGATGATCTACGTGACCCGGTGTGCGGAATGGCAGTCACTTCACCAAGTAAGTTTGGTGAGTCTTATCAGGGACAGACGTATCAATTTTGTAGCCTGAAATGCCAGGAGAAGTTTCGAGCAGATCCTGAACGCTACAGCGGTAATGTTTCGAGCGCCGAGTCCCGCGTCATCACTCCAGAGCCTGCGGTACAAACAGGCACTGAGTTTACCTGTCCGATGCACCCGGAAATACGCCAGCCCGGACCCGGCAACTGCCCTAAATGTGGAATGACATTAGAGCCGGTCATGCCCGCGCTCCACGAAGAAGAAAATCCTGAACTCCGGGATTTCGCCCGCCGCTTTTGGTGGTCGCTGCCATTAACCGTGATAGTGACCGTGCTCGCCATGGCGGGACACTCGTTACAACTCCTCCATGGCTCGATCCAAAACTGGATCGAGCTCGCTCTGGCGACACCGGTGACCTTATGGGCAGGTTGGCCCTTTTTTGTAAGGGGCATAGCCTCTATTAGAAATCGCAGTCCAAACATGTGGACTCTGATTGGTTTAGGTACCGCCGCAGCCTACCTTTACAGCGTAATGGCAACGCTCTTACCCCAAAGCTTTCCCGTCACCTTCATGCAAGATGGACGTATCGGTGTCTACTTCGAAGCCGCCGCGGTCATCATCTCGCTCACCTTGCTTGGGCAGATTCTTGAGCTCAAAGCCCGATCGCAAACCTCCGCCGCCATTAAGTCTCTTCTCGGTCTATCGCCCAAGACCGCACGCCGGATCAATGCCGATGGACAGGAAGAAGACATTCCTCTCACCCATGTCCACCTTGGAGACCATCTGCGGGTCAGGCCTGGTGAAAAGGTGCCAGTTGATGGCTCAGTACTGGAGGGTGAAAGTGCGGTGGATGAGTCCATGCTCACTGGTGAGCCAGTGCCGGTAATGAAGAGAGCTGGAGATAGCCTGATCGGCGCCACGCTGAATACACATGGCAGCTTGGTAATGGAGGCGCAGAAGGTCGGCTCCGAGACCATGCTGTCACAAATCGTACAGATGGTCGCTCGGGCTCAGCGCTCCAAAGCACCAATGCAACGAATGGCCGACTCTATTGCTGGCTACTTTGTGATGGGTGTTATCGCGATTGCGATACTGACATTTGTCGGCTGGGGGCTTTTTGGCCCTGAGCCCAGTTGGGTGTTTGGTCTGATCAACGCTGTCGCCGTACTGATCATCGCTTGTCCCTGTGCGCTAGGTCTTGCTACGCCGATGTCGATCATGGTTTCGACGGGTAAAGCAGCCAGCATGGGTGTGCTGTTCAGGGATGCCAGTGCCATCGAAAACCTTTGCAAGATCGACACGCTGATTGTCGATAAGACAGGCACCCTGACAGAGGGACGGCCAGTGTTTCACAGTGTGGAGGCCACACCCAGTTTCAATCCCCACGATGTTCTTCAGCTGGCTGCCAGCCTTGATCAGGGCAGCGAACATCCCTTGGCTCATGCAATCGTCGATCACGCCCGAACCGAGAACATTAAGCTCACCAAGCCAGAATCCTTTGAGTCTGGTTCAGGTATCGGGGTCAGTGGCATCGTTGATGGTAAGAAGATCCAGCTAGGGAACACCGCGTTGATGGAAGCCGCAGGCGTGAACACCAAGCCCCTACAGGTGCGTGCAGAGTTGTTGCGTCTTGACGGCATCAGCATCATCTACCTCGCAGTCGACGGGGTATTGGCAGGGTTACTGGCAGTATCAGATCCAATTAAGCCGACCTCCAAAGAAGCAGTCACCAAGCTCAAGGCTGATGACATCAAAATCATCATGGCTACTGGCGACGGGCTCACCACCGCTCGGGCTGTCGCCAGGGAGATGGGGATTGAAGAGGTACACGGTGAAGTGAAACCTCAGGACAAGGAACGTCTGGTCGCAGACCTCCAGCAATACGGCCGGAAGGTTGCCATGGCTGGTGACGGTATCAACGATGCACCGGCCCTGGCGCGAGCAGATGTGGGCATTGCCATGGGGACAGGGACTGACGTTGCGATGAATAGCGCGCAACTCACGCTGGTAAAAGGCGACCTGATGGGGATTTTACGAGCAAGGGCTCTTTCGGTCGCAACAGTAAAAAACATGCGGCAAAACTTGGGTTTCGCCTTTGTTTACAACTCGATGGGTATTCCCCTTGCCGCAGGCTTGCTCTATCCACTGACGGGACACCTCCTGTCGCCAATGATCGCTGCCATAGCCATGAGCGTCAGTTCTGCATCTGTAGTTTTCAATGCATTGAGACTGAGGAATGCCCGAATTGACTGAGCTTCAATTGCGAAATTGCAGCGCACTTGACCATGCGTTTGCATACGATCTGACCAGGCATTTGCATTTGACTGACCACCGATTGCAGAGGATTTGACCAACCAGGCATCAAAGCTGAGAGGCTCATGACGACCCGTAGCTGTCCGTCAGCAAAGGCCGAAGGCGACCAACTGCGGCCAGTCGAGAGTTTAGAAAAAAAGCGAAAGGTTCATCGATACCCGCTTACGCGGCGTCAGCTAAATGATTGGGCAGGTGCTGATTTTCGGTTTTTCTTTTGGGCGGGTGTACTCGGACCCTAGCCTGACCAGGTTACTTAGGGGCTCGTGTTGTCAGCCAAACGAGGAGTTTTCTACGGTCGCGACGCAAGGTGTATGGAAATTAGCGAAATTATGTCCTAAGCATAAACTCGCTAATTTCGATACACATGCTGGGTGTGATGGATATTGCTCCGTAGGCAGAATAGCCTCGTTAACAACTGGCTGACCTGGCCACCGAGCCGCAAGGTCCTCGGGCCAAATGCAAACGGGTGGTCAAGTCTGTGCAATTACCCATCAATGATGCTCACAACCCGAAACAGATAACAGTTGACCTTGCCATCATGTCAACGTTGATGCTGTCGGTGCGGTGAAAAGAGACCGCTCAGCACGAGAGGAATAACCATGTTCGTCTTAGATGTATCAGGAATTGGATGCGGCAGTTGCGTCAGCAAAATCACCAAAGCGATTCAGTCACTGGACACCGAAGCTACGGTTTCCGTGGATCGGTCAGCCGGTAAGGTGAGTGTTGAAAGCAGCGAAAGCCCAGAACAGATTCGTAAAGCTGTCGAGGCGTTAGGTTTTCCTTCCCAGATCAGCGCTTGAATGCTGACACCTGCCCCTGGTCAGAGCCCCATATGCAAAGGGCTCCCCTTGGTGAACCCTCAGGGAGTACCGAAGCAGCCGCGTCGGCCATAATTACCGCTCGCAAGCCCCTGCGCTACTAATCACCTCGCAGAGCTTTGAGCAAACCTTTGAATGCTCCATTCAACCGAGTAAAAGCGGCGTCGAAACGTATTCCATTTTCTGCGTACTTTGCGACCTCGATCTGCTGATCGACAGTATTTTGATCGATGGCAGGTTGAGCCGGTGTGCTGTAAAGCAAGCCACCTCCATAAATATCACTTGCTGATTCTTTTCCGGCAATGTGTTTTACATTTGTTGTTTCCAAAGAAAACTGAGTAGCAGGTGTTTCTTTTGTCTGGCTTGCAAGCACAGTAGAAAAATCTAAATCTCGGGCCTTGAAGTTCGGCGTATCAGCGTTTGCGATATTGTTACTCAGGATCTCAGCTCTTTGACTACGATAAATTAACGCTCTTTCTGCGGAGCCAAGCGCTTTCTCAAAATTAATACTCACACTCAATCACCCTCAGCAGCGCTACTATTTTCCAAGAACATCGAACACTTAAGTGTTGACGCGGTGCATCCAGGTTCACATATGCAGTTCTAGTGTAGAAACTAAAAAAACGTCTTCACCTTGAAAATTAACGGAAACTTACAAGTTACGCACCTCAAACTGATACTCAGTAAAGCGCTGTGACGCTGGAAGATCGAGACCTTACGGATTAAATAGCGTATTCCTCAAGAGAAATATCGCAACCTGACACAACTGTAATATTCACCTAAGGTTCCTGACAGGGGATGAGCCTTATAGTCCTATTGAGCCTTAAGCTCTTCCCTAAGAATCATCACTTGATGTGGATTCGGGGGATTACCAATACTCATCCGAGGAAATTCAAATGAACCCCATCAAAACTTTGTTCGTCATCGCAGCCCTGACCGTCTCTTCTTTGGCAATGGCTGAAGGCGGTGGTGACCGGGCGTTCGCACGTATGGAAGCGGCTAGGAATAACTCAATGGAATCGTATCAAGTAGCCCAAAAGCAAAGCACCCAACCTCCCATCGCAGAAAGCCAAGCCAAAGCGATGGACCACAAGAATTGCTGAATAGCTTGCTGCGCTCCCAAGCTGACAGAAATGTAATCACTGTGGTGGTTCAAATGTGGCAATTTCTGAGCTCGCTTGCCGTAAGAACTCGTTTTTAGTGACGGCGAGCGAGCTCATTCGGGCTCATCACAAAACCCTGAGAGAGTGCCTTCAACCTGTTTGAGCAACTCATTGGTTGCTTCGCACGGCTTCCCTTTTGACTGATCGGACATAAACGGCATGCATTCCAAAACCTCTAGGCGGACATTCGTTAAAGGCCTGGCCGCTGGTGGCATTCTCGGCGGCCTTGGTCTGTGGCGCACTCCTGTATGGGCAGTGACCAGTCCTGGTCTGCCGAGCGTTCTCACCGGTAACGAATTTGAACTGTTTATTGGTGAAACCCCTGTAAACATAACTGGCTCGCCGCGCACAGCCATGACCATCAATGGTTCGTTGCCCGGACCTTTGCTGCACTGGCGCGAAGGCGAGACGGTCACACTGCGTGTGAAAAACCGCCTAGACCAAGACACCTCCATTCATTGGCACGGGATCATTCTGCCCGCCAACATGGACGGTGTACCGGGTTTGAGTTTCCATGGCATCGCGCCCGATGGAATGTACGAGTACAAATTCAAGGTGCATCAGAACGGTACGTACTGGTACCACAGCCACTCTGGTTTGCAGGAGCAGGCAGGCGTTTACGGTCCAATCGTCATCGACTCGAAAGAGCCTGAACCTTTTCAATACAACCGCGACTATGTAGTGATGTTGACTGACTGGACCGATGAAGATCCTAGTCGCGTCATGGCCAAGCTCAAGAAGCAATCGGACTATTACAACCACCACAAACGTACCGTGGGCGACTTTATCGACGACGTCAGCAAGCAAGGTTGGTCTGCTGCCGTCGCCGACCGGAAGATGTGGGCTGAAATGAAAATGAACCCCACTGATCTCGCAGACGTCAGTGGGGATACTTACACCTATCTCATGAATGGCCAGGCGCCTAACGGTAACTGGACCGGTATTTTCAAGCCGGGCGAGAAGCTGCGCCTGCGCTTTATCAACGGCTCAGCTATGAGCTATTTCGACGTCCGCATCCCTGGTTTGAAAATGACCGTTGTGGCGGCTGACGGCCAACATGTCAAACCAGTCAGCGTCGATGAATTCCGCATCGCCGTGGCAGAAACGTATGACGTGATCGTAGAACCTGCCAGCGAAGAGGCTTACACAATTTTCGCCCAGTCCATGGATAGAACTGGTTATGCACGTGGAACCTTGGCAGTTCGCGAAGGATTAAAGGCGCAGGTACCTGCGATCGATCCTCGGCCGCTTTTGACCATGGATGACATGGGTATGGGCGGTATGGCGGGCATGGACCATGGCAGCATGGCTGGTATGGGTGGCGATATGAAACAAGGTGACATGTCAGGCATGGCTGGCATGGACCACAGCAAGATGGCGGGAATGGACCAAAGTGACATGACCGGGATGACCGGCATGGACAGCGGTGACATGACTAGCATGGCCGGTATGGACCACAGCAAGATGGCGGGAATGGACAAAGGCGACATGTCCAACATGGCCGGTA
>NZ_JBYVMF010000015.1:0-159454 GCF_058145095.1 Pseudomonas sp. MDV22-iso1 | reverse complement strand
TGGACCACAGCAAAATGGCTGGAATGGACAAAGGCGACATGTCCAACATGGCCGGTATGGACCACAGCAAAATGGCTGGAATGGACAAAGGCGACATGTCCAACATGGCCGGCATGGATCACAGCAAGATGGCAGGGATGGGCGGTATGGGGGGCGAAATGCAGACTCACCCAGCGTCCGAAACCAACAACCCCTTGGTTGACATGCAAGCCATGAACCCAACGCCAAAGCTAAACGATCCAGGCATCGGTTTGCGGAACAATGGTCGTCGAGTACTCACCTACTCAGATCTGAAAAGCACTTTCCAAGACCCTGACGGTCGCGAACCCAATCGCACCATTGAGCTTCATCTGACCGGTCACATGGAGAAATTTTCTTGGTCCTTCAACGGAATCAAATTTTCTGACGCCGAGCCACTTCGTCTGAAGTATGGGGAGCGTCTTCGAATCACCCTGGTGAACGACACCATGATGACCCATCCCATCCACCTTCACGGCATGTGGAGCGACCTTGAGGATGAGAACGGCAAGTTCATGGTGCGCAAGCACACAATCGACATGCCACCAGGTACCAAGCGCAGCTATCGAGTCACCGCTGATGCCTTAGGTCGCTGGGCTTATCACTGCCACCTGCTTTTCCATATGGAAATGGGCATGTTCCGTGAAGTACGGGTTGATGAGTAAAGGAGACGATCTGTGAGCACATACCTAAATCGTAAATCGCTGGTCGGTTGCCTCTTTGCCATCGGCTTGATGGGTGGACTCTCGTCCGTGGCGCGGGCAGTCGAAGATAGTAGTGATCATTCACCTGCTACTCCTGCAAAAGCAACGAGCAAGCCTGCAACTACGACAAACGAGTCAAAGCCCGATCACGGGTCAATGGACCACAGCAAGATGAGCCATGAGTCGATGGATCATGACCAAAAAACCAAAAAGGCAGATTGAGATCATGACCAGTAAGTTTTTACGCCCAACATTGATGGCACTGGCAGTCTCTACCAGTCCTGCTTTCTTTGTCGTGGCTCACGCCGCTGAAGAGATGGATCACTCCAAGATGGACCACGGCTCAATGGGAGCTATGGACCATAGCAAGATGGGGACTATGGATCACAGCAAGATGGGGACTATGGATCACAGCAAGATGAGTATGGATGACGGGCAAATGGACGGAATGGAAAGTATGGATGGAGGGGCGACTACCACCAGTCGAACCCCAGTCCCCGTACTTACCGACGCTGACCGTGCAGCCGGCTTTCCAGATGTTGCTGGTCATGGTGTCCACGACAAAAAACTCAACTCCTTCATGCTGCTGGATAAGTTTGAGTACCAGGATGCTGACAACGGTAGTGCATTGGCCTGGGATGCAAAAGGATGGATCGGCGGTGACGTTGACCGACTGTGGTTGCGCTCGGAAGGCGAACGTACCAATGGCGTAACGGAAAACGCTGAACTCTCAGCACTTTGGGGGCATTCCATCGGTCCATGGTGGGATGTCGTCACCGGCATACGACAAGACTTCAAGCCCGGGTCACCACAAACTTGGGGAGCGCTCGGTATTCAGGGTATGGCCCTCTATAACTTTGAAGCCGAAGCGACTGCCTACATCGGTGAGAACGGTCAAACCGCTGCTCGATTGGAAGGCGACTATGACATTCTGCTGACCAATCGCCTGATCTTGCAGCCGACGGCCGAAGCCAATTTTTACGGAAAAAATGATCCTCAGCGCGGCATTGGGTCTGGATTGGCAAACACCGAAGTAGGGCTCCGATTGCGTTATGAGATTGTTCGCCAATTTGCCCCTTACATTGGGGTTAGCTGGAGCCGCTCCTACGGCAATACGGCAGACCTGGCCAGCGATGAAGGAGAGGATGCGAACGAGGCGCGATTTGTCGCCGGTATTCGGATGTGGTTTTAAGAGCCTGACATGAAAAGAACATTGAAAACATTGACTGCTGCTGGTGTGGTCGCCGCAATAGTAGGTGCCGGCGTGGTGTATTTTGGTGTGATCAATGTTGGGGCGGATGATCCACATTCCGATCCCGTTTTAGCCCTACTTTCCACCGCTCGAGATCGCTCGATCGAAGTGCGCTCACGCGACATTAAAGTCCCCGACCTGAGCGAAGAAGCTCTCATTCGCGCAGGTGCTGGCAACTACAACTCTATGTGCATCGGTTGCCATCTGGCTCCGGGTATTGCAGGAACCGAGTTAAGTAATAGCCTTTACCCTGCACCTCCAAATCTTTCAAAACTGGGCGTTGATGGAAACCCTGCCGCAGCTTTCTGGATCATCAAGCATGGAATCAAATCCACAGGCATGCCCGCTTGGGGTAAAAGCATGGCCGATCCCTACATATGGGGAATGGTCGCTTTTCTCCAGCAGCTGCCTTCATTGGATGCAGAGCAATACAACGCTCTGGCAACCAGCAGCGGTGGTCATCAACACGGTGGCGGCGAGAGCAAAATGCATAACCATGAAGGCCAGCATGAGGGCCAAAAAGGGGCTGCCGCTGCGCATCATGATGCGGGTGCAGTCGAAGAGATAGCCGAAGCAGGCGACCATCATGGCGAGAGAAACAGCGCCCATGCCCATGAGGCGGCCGCAGCGCCTTCTCAGGTTGAAAGTACCGAACACGCCCATCCTCCGGTTGTGGAGGCGTCACATGACGCTGCTGCAACTCCGGCCGTTCAGCCAAAAACTCATACCCACGCTGATGGGAAGGAGCATACCCATGCGAAATAACTTTCTTCGTCCCGGTCGGGCACTTCGCCTTGCTGCATTCGCGGCTCTGTTTATCAGTTCAGCTGGTCATGCAGCAGAGTCGCTGACGATCGACGTCCATCGTGACGCTAACTGTGGGTGCTGCAAGAAGTGGATCCAGCACCTTGAAGCTAACGGCTTCACCGTCGTTGATCATGTAGAAACCAACATGAGCGCGGTCAAGCAGAATCTCGGTGTTGCTCCACGACTCTCGTCCTGCCACACAGCAATGATCAATGGAAAGTTTGTTGAAGGTCACGTGCCCGCCGAGCAAATCATTGCGATGAGCAAACGTGACGACCTTCTCGGGATCGCCGTTCCTGGCATGCCGGCTGGATCTCCAGGCATGGAAGTCAACGGAAAACATGATGCTTATCAGGTAATCGGCTTGCCCAAAGCAGGCGCAGACCAGGTCATTGCTGAATACCCCGGAAACTAATCTGGCCCCTCAATCCTGCCCCTGCATGGTTAGCGTCATAGCCATGCAGCGGGACACATACCGTCCATTCCGCGCTCAGCCACACGCCCAGACAATGAGCTACTGTTCGCCTCTCCTGCTGCTCCCCTCAGCCCCACTCTATAACGCCCTCAACTAAACGATGCGCACGCAGTCGAAGTGGTTCTTTGAAAAGCCGGCGAGCGAAGGCCAGGCTAGGCATAACCAAGCGAGGAAGCGGAGTTTATTGGGTGTAAATGAGCATTCCGAGCTTGGTTTTAAACCCTGCGTGGCCGAGCGCAGCCACTTTCCGTACAAAACCAGGCCGCCCGGCGCGGTCTTTGAATTTCTCCAAGCGCGAGCAGTCATTTAGACAAGCCTGAAGGAGAAGCTAAAGATGACCGCTCCCCACAAACGCGCCGTGCTCTACCGCATGGTCATGCCAGAACACCTATGCCCCTTCGGGCTCAAGTCCCGTGACCTGCTCAAGCGCGAGGGTTATAGCGTCGACGACCACTGGCTGCGCACGCGCGAACAAACCGATGACTTCAAGCGTCGGGAAGGCGTGGACACCACCCCGCAGGCCTACATCGACGGCCAGCGCATC
The DNA here is from genome assembly GCF_058145095.1 of Pseudomonas sp. MDV22-iso1. Classification (NCBI taxonomy): domain Bacteria; kingdom Pseudomonadati; phylum Pseudomonadota; class Gammaproteobacteria; order Pseudomonadales; family Pseudomonadaceae; genus Pseudomonas; species Pseudomonas sp. MDV22-iso1. Next base: position 155,654 of record NZ_JBYVMF010000015.1, on the reverse strand, counting down.
GGTGGCTACGACGACGTTCGGCGCTTTTTCGGCAAGCCGGTCGCCGACCCTAAGGCCAATCAATACCGCCCGGTGTTGGCGGTGTTCGGCACGGTGGGCGCGGTGTCGGTGTTCAAGGCGGTGTACATCGATAAACGCGAACTCAAATGCGCCTGCGTGGGCGGCGATAGCAACGTGCCGCTGGGCTTCGTTTCACTGACTGAAAACCTAGTGATGGTGGGGATGGGGGGCTGGATGTTGCTCAAGCCTTGATGTGTAAAGGGCGGTAAGCATCTGCCCAACTCACCTTGCGTGACTCAGGCCGGCATCCACCGATGCGGCAGTAGTTGATCAATCTCACTAGCACGCTGCGTCGGTAACGTTGGCATTGATGCCGTGGCTGATGGCAACGCCGGATAGGGTTGCGCCCGGTTGCAGACATTCCTGAACAACCTGGGCCTTGAAGTGTTTTGGGTAAGAGTTTCGTTGGCGCATGGAAATCCTGAATGTCCCGCCCTTATGTCAATCCACATAAAAAAAAGGCGCCACTAGGGCGCCTAAGCCGCCTCCCAAACCAAAGGAGAAACAAGGAGACGGGGTGTATCTAGTAATCGAACAATTGGTGCCGCAGGTTAGCGCTAGTTAAAACAGTTGCAGTGGTACTCGACAATCAGTCGGACCTCATCCAAATCAGATTCGAAATCGGTAGCACGCGTGGTTGCTTGGCGAACACGCAGAGACATGTCCTTCAGAGAGCCTGACTGGATGATGTACCTAGCCTCAATGTCTCGCTCCCACCGATTTTGGTCTTGCAAGGGCGCTCCATCTGCTCCGCGACGCATATACACGCTGTTCGCGTTGGAATAATCAGCGTCCCACCCCTTCGCGTAGCGAGTCATGAAGCTTAGGCCCGGAATGCCGAAAGCTTGCAATCCAGGTCATAGCGTAGCTGCAAGGATTGCTCTTTCGGTGAGTTGAAGTTGCTGTACTGGATGGAGTTATCCAGAAAAATCGAGTCCGATTGGCGCAGGTAATCAAAGTCGTCATTGCCGTTGCTGCGCTGATAGCCAACGGTCACCGTTTGGACGCCGAATTTGACCCCGGCTTTGCCACTCCAGATGTTGTTATCAAAGCTGCCTAGGAGTTTTTTTTCCCTCGTCGACCGCGCGGTAGTAATCATTATAAAAAGCCATCGGCGCGTAGGGATTCCCTCTACGTACCGGCAGACATAATTTCATACAAAAGATAACTCCAGCGTGACCTGAAAATTACTTATATATCAGCGACCAGTAAGCATGCTTAAAAAGCGTAATTGAATGATCTGACATAGATATGACCATTATGGGCTAGCTTCCATGTGGGCAGTTGGTACCCATAATCTTGTACTCCACGGTATTAAGCTTACCCGCCGAGTCTTCATAGGTCATGCGCGAAGGCGCAACACTACAGGTTTTGTTGGCTTGTGTGACACTGACCACCTTCTGAATATCGAGGTTCATACCATATTCATAGTGAACAACTTCAGGGATGGCCTTCCCATTTTTTAAGGCATATTGCTCCATCGCCTGTTGGTTTTCTTTCATCATCCGACCGTAAACGCGGTCACCGCCGCCTTCAGCCATGGCTAATGAAGACAAGGTTAAAATAGAAACGGCGAAAAGTGCTTTTAATGCTTTCATGATTTTCTCCTAGAGCTCACTTACTTCTGACTAGAGGATAACCAATGGTACCTTTCAGAAAGCTGCCGCGAATATTACTTATTTGTAAGGTGTCCCCTGTACTCGTGAGCGCAACTCTTAGGAATTTAATTTTTTGGCGGTGCACGCTGTATACCAGCATCAGAACTCGCTAGAGTTCCATATACGAGCCCCTCATTCAAAAATACATATTCCCCATATCATGGAGAGCGGCTTGGCACGCTCCATGAGCTCGTTTGCGCGCAGCTAGGAGAGGAAGCGAATGCGTAAAAAACGCCATTACGGGCTGAGAAATATTGGGTTCACGTTGGAACGGAACACACGATCGAAAGGGTAGTCATCAATAGCTAGTCCAGCGTCCAGAGCGCTGAGGCATGGCCAGTCCTATCGGTCAATGCTGGAGCTCAACTGGGGGGTGTGGACCACTATCGCGAATTCTCGCGTTGGGTCGCTCGGATCCTTCGTTTGAAGCAACTCCTCGAAGGAACCGATCCCAAATATCACCCATGGTTCTGGGTAATGCCGCAGGAGGCGTTTTGCCTCTTGGCGAACAGATTCCGGAAGGGTCTGATCGCTGGAGAGTTCACGCAAAAACTCGCCTGTTTGGATGATGCTCCGAGTACGTTCGCAGGGCATGGTCATGTGTTGCCACTCCGCCAGATTTTGCGCTGAACCCTAGAAAACCCACCGCCATAGCTAAGGGCTCTGAGGGTGTGAACCTGAATTATAGTAAGCACATCGCTCGGCTCCTCTGAAGTAGACAGACAGCCCTCTACAGAGCCTGATTGCCGGCTCTGATTGAGAATAGGGAAAACTCTGAGCAATCCAAGGCCGGCTGCCCGCTCGCTCCCCAAACCCGGTGTAACGGCGACTGAAGGCAACATACCAGGCAGAAACGGATGGTGATGCCACCGGATGGTCAAACTAGATGCAACCTCCTACATCACGCACAAAGCGTGGAAAGGCCAAGGTGTGCAAAAAACTCTCCTATATTAACTATCCCGGGGGTCGGCAAAGGCGCGGCGTCTGGAAAGGTAGTTCTCACTAGCCGCCTGTTGCATCCAAAGGAAATGCGATGAGAGTAGCGATCTTGGATATCCGTAATTTTCGGGGTATCCGCGAAGGAAGCGTTCATTTCAAAGACCATCCGGTGCTGATCGGCGCCAATAACACCGGCAAAACCACCGTGATAGAAGCCTTGACGCTTCTTCTTGGACGGGAGCGCATGATCCGAGAGCTCACCGAACATGACTTCTTTGGTTCCAACCCCCAGCCCGCCGATAGGATAAAGCTGGTTGCAACGATTACAGATTTTCCTTCCGAAGATCCTTATCAAAATACGGATTGGTTTAGGGATGGTAGAGGTGTCCCAAAATGGCTAGACGAAACCAGCGGCACCATCAGCACTGTTCGTACCGACCAGGCCTCGAAGCTCTGCTGCCAAATTGCTGCTCAAGCCTATTTTGACCGCGACTCTCTATCAGTCGAGATGGTGCGGTACTTCCACGACCATGATAATCCGATGGATCCCTTTGCTGAGGATTCCCCTGTAGGCGTCCCTCCGCGATTGATCAAAGAAATCGGGTTTTATCTTGTACGTGCGAGCCGAACCTGGGACAAAGTTTTCTCATGGGGAAGTGAGCTATTCCGACGCACGCTGCAAGCAGCAGCAGCCCAGCCATCTGAGGCAATCTTAGCCGAGCGCGATCGGCTCAGAAGTCCGGAAGCTCCCATCGAGAACGATGACCGGATTTCACCACTGATTCAAAACGTAAACGCAGAGTTAGCGAGATGCATACCGAACGCCCCTCTTGTTCAACTGCGAGTGACGAGCACCGATAGCCGATCGCTCCTCGATTCTGTAGCGGCACATTTTGCTGTCGTCGGGGGATTAGGAGTACCTGCGGCCAGGCAAGGTAGCGGTCTAGTGTCTCTGCAAGGCTTGTTACTACTCCTGGAACTGGGTCGAGGACGTGCAGCAGCCGGTGAAGGATTCTTGATGGCCCTTGAGGAGCCTGAGCTTCACCTACCACCTGCGGGACAACAACAGCTAGTACAACGAGTACAGGCACTCTCGACCCAAACCTTTATAACCACGCATTCCCCATTGATAGCCGCCGTGTCAGATCCGACCTCCGTCTTGATCCTCCGCAACGTAGATGGCTACCTCTCGGCGCTACCTTTTTTGGCCGAGCCATTGCTACCGAATGCCCAAAACTGGAAGCGGAAGTTCTTCCAACAAAGTCGCGTGGACGTACTTTCTGCGCTTATGCACCCGTGTGTATTGGTGCCCGAAGGCCGTGCTGATTTTCTGCTGCTGAAAACTGTTCTGCGACCTCTGATGTTGACCGAAGGTTGGTCTACAAACATGCAAGCTATGTTCGGTCTTGAAATCGGAGTGGTACCCACGGAGGACGCCAAAGTGGTCGAGATCTTCCAGCTGCTATCGGCTACCCATCAAAAAGTTTGTTGCCTGGTGGATGGTGATAGGGACGGAAAGCGCTATATCACCAGCCTTCTCGAGGGGCCTACTGCTCCCTCATCCATAATCCGCTGGGCAAACGACGAAATGATTGAGGACGCCATCGGCTGGATTCTCGCGGCAGATGGGGACTATGTCATCGAAACACTGGCTGAGTTGACAGAGGCTGCCCCTTCAACCGTATCGGATATCGTCGATCACTTAAAAAATAAAAAAGTGGACGTGATCTGTTACGAATCCGTTGCCGACGCAATCGTTAACTCACCCCTGTGTCGCGCCCGAGCAGCAGAGTTATTTAGCTGTTTGGCACTTGCATGCGCGGGAACCGCCAACGCACACTTCGTTGCTGACCCACAAGGCGTCTGGGTGTTCCATCCATGACCATCCAATCGTTCTCTGGGGCGGCCGGCTGTGGAAAGACTTTTCAACTGATGGCAACACTAGCAGCGAGGTTGGAAGGCCAGCTGCTACTAGCGGCTCAAAAGGTTTTAGCCCTTACCTTCATGCATGGATCGCGCAGGCGCCTGGACGATCGATTGGCTGGAGTCGCGGCACTACGCCGTCAGTATGAGTGCACAACGATCGATGGATTTGCCTGGCGAATCGTCAGCAGATGGCAGTCGCTTATCCAGCAGTCTGGCATGGCGCACCCGCAAGTTAGTGATTACGAAGTGGTCTGCCACGTCGCTGCGGAGCTTTTGTCTCACGAGGTCGTTGTTCGCTGGGTCGCCGCGACGTATCCAGTAGTAGTAGTGGACGAGGCACAGGATCTCACGCCAAATCGGCTGAGAATCGTGCAATCCATGATGCCCCACATGGACCTACTAATTGCCTCAGATGAGTTTCAATGTCTCATCGAAGAACTACGTCCCAACCAAGCGTGCGAGTGGTTAACGGCTGTTGGTAACGACGCACTGCTACAACAGCCGTGGCGTACGTCAGATCGAAATCTTCTTGCCGCCGCCGGTGCCATACGGTCTGCGCAGGCTCCAGAATCTATTGGGCTTTTCAAAACTGTCCTGACCCCCAATCCAGCTCTCGCCGCTTCTTACGTTTCAAATGGCATTGCTTGGAATAAATGGGGCAATCGCGTGGCGATCATCACGCCAACAATGGGGAAATTCGCCCGTGACGTCCTCACCTGGGTCACCACTAAAACGACAGGTAAAGGAAACGGTCCATACACCATAACTCTGGAGGAGTCCGAGACCAGCCTTGCCAACGCTTTTATTGAGGGACTCGCTTTACCGGAACAAGCCACGCACACCGAAGCCTCAGCCCTGATGATCGGAAAGCCTCCGTCTATTGCTCAGGACTTCATTCGATGGCTTGAAAAGCAGCGCAGGGCGAAGGGGAAGACTTTATTTCTGCGCGAGGAGATGGAAGACACCATAAGGCAGTTATTTTCTAACCAGCGGCGCCTAAGTTCACGCGATGGACCGGGCATTCGAGCACTTACGGTTCATGGCGCAAAAAATAGAGAGTTCGACTTGGTGATAGTGCTTTGGCCAGCGGCAATCCGTGGGGATGACGAGCAGCAAAGACGACTGCTTTACAACGCGGTCACGCGTGCAAAAAAACAGTGCCTGGTCCTAGTACAAACAAAAAAGGCGATGACTCTTCCACCCTTTGCCCTTCGTCCCTAAAATCAATTTTATACAAGGTCGATCCCGGAACACCGCTATAAGCTGGTTAACTTTGGCGTCGCTATAAAACTGTTTGCCGCTGCAACATCAGCCTCATTTGGGCGTTTTTTATGACGCGTATTTGGCAATATCTCGCCGTCATCAAAATTCGTCCAGTGAATCCCCAGTCCGCGGACTAAATAACGGTTTGTCCTGGAAAAATCAGACGCCTCCGAAAAGTCCCCCTGTCTGAATGAGATCATTCTCAGATCGTACAGCCGAGTGATTGCATCAGCGATGTGGTGCCTCTTGACACCTGTGATCAGTGAAAGCCGATCATAAGATAACGTAGCTATACCGCCGCGATTCGAATCTCTATACGCAAGCAAGGCGATGTACACCTTCAACGCCGACAACGATGCTCTACTGAAATTGAACTCAGCCAACATCAAAATTTTGGTACCAAGCGAGCCGTCATAAAGCCAGCGTTTTGGTAACTTCGCCCAGCTTTTAGCTTCGACCCATCCACAGATCAAAATAGATGACCCCTTCCTGAGGGCCTGCGCTTGCCGCTGAATCAACCCCTCGGTTTCAAGTCGCGTTAACGACTTGGCAATCGTTGGTCGAGACAGGCCAGTGATCCTAATTAGCTCCACGTATGTAACGGTCGCTTTGCCAGTCGCGAAATCTGTTCGACAGCAAAGCGCCAGGTACAGCCTAAGCGCGGAGATGCATTCGTTTCTTGCTGATTTATCTTCCTTCAACCAGAAGGTATTCACCGAATAAGACTCGTCTGCAAATTTCGCCAATCCTCCTTTGCGAATCCAGTCAGCAGGTAACTTCGCCCATTCCGACAGGACAGAACGCGGCTTCTCAGATTCACTCATTTCGACCTCAAAGCAATAGCCAGCAAGCCTGCACTCAGCAGCAAGATACAACACAACGACAGTGTCAGCGGATCAGCGGAGAGCGCTTTATCAATAACAATCAAGACAGGATTCATGCCTGAGAACCTCTGGAAAAATGGTTACAGGACAAACTTTAATATCAAGCGGCCCTACTATCTAGATATAGGCGCCAGCGATAAGATAGCTATGTCATTGATATTTAAGTCTTAATTATTGGTATGATTAGTTAATACCAGATTGGTCTTAAGTGCGTTTTATTGTACGTTTTTTGATCAAAGTGAAACATGCGGGACCACAATTTATTCCAGTTTTCCCTTTGCCCCTTTAAGGGGACGATCGCTGACACGTGGCCAACGCCATGTCTTGGTAAGCACCGGGAAAATATAGGGATGGCTGCGGAGAACGAAACCTAAAACGCTGAACGTCGACGGCTGCCACATTGCGCACCAGCGAATCTTCAGTACAGGCTCAGCGCAACGTCTAGATCTGTTCGTACCCTTCGACCGGGTCCCATCAACACATACACGGTGTTTTTAGTCTCGAACAGACAATCATGGGTGAAGGAAACACCCAATGAGGTTCTCACCCAATGACCGCGAGGGAAACGTCCTTTGCTATCGTGGATAACACATAAAGCGTTGACCAAAGTAGGAGTGACTCCTCTTCTAGCAACGGCCTTTAACTGACGGGGAGAGACCGCTATATCAACCACTGTCCAGTCAGCGACTAGACAATAGGCGCGTCCAGGGAAGTAAAATCCGACCAGTGCCAAGGCGTCTGAATGAGCTAGCTCACATCCAGGTAGTTTTTCGCCACCGGAAAGCAGTTCGGCTAGGCCCTCAAGATTCATTCGTCCCTCCGACCCACTTCAACAATCGAGTCGAATAATCAATCACTCCAGTCAGCATAGCTGCCCGTAAAGCGCCTGGTCTCAACGCCGATGAACAGTGCGCAAAATTTGACTCCTATCCTCACAAGCTGATGCTTGTCCCGTCGCTACGGTCTGATTCACCCCGCGATACCTCTGATCGCGGGCTCACGCTTTCAAGACCTACAGCTCTACGTATCCCTCGCCTCACTGAACACCACAATTACGGTCGGTGGTCTCGCCGTCTGGAGTGGCTTGCGCCAGTAAACGACGTCATGCCATTGCCCATGCTTGAATCCCGCTTCGGGATAGGTGCCAATGGCAGTGAATTCGGGGCTTCATGAATACCGATGTCTGCGGCATTGAGTGAGGCGATACCGGCGTGAGCGGCATGTAGCCCTTGTTTCTGCTGAAGCCTCTAATAGAGTGCACGTCCAATGCCCCATCGCCGTGCCGCAGGGTCAGTATAAAAAGTGACATCCCCCGCCCAGCAATACGCCTCAGGGATCACCGAATCCAGAGCATTGCTGTGCCATTCCATAAAATATCTACTAGAGCTTTGAAGTGGACGCAATCATCTCCATGTATGCATTGCCGCCCATGGGCATATCGTAACCTGGTGGCCCTTCCCATTGCCGCGAGACGCCGGCATTTCTAAGCATCATTTCACCATCAATACCTTCCTTAACCATGTTGTCTAAATCCCACTCGAAGTGATTTATAAGAGCCTGGCAAGCCACATGTGGTACCGTAGTCAATAATTTTAAGCTGGAGCTGTTTGGGGGTAACTTAAGCCTCGCGATCTCCGACATCGTCCATATAAATCTCCGTAATCTAAAGTGCCAAAGAGATTCTAGATGAAGCTCAAGTTGTTCTGACACCAATGGAAACGACTTTCGAGTCGCGCGCTCCCTACTTACTTTTCGTGGTAAAAGTGCGAGCATATTACTGATATTTACTCGGACCTGTTTTTGGGTGATGCGGTACAGGTTTTCCACGCCTTCTTTGAGTATATTTGCGTATCTTTCGTCCTCATCGCTCACCACCGGCTCGACAATATTCTTCTGCTTTACACCACTTGTAATTTTACCCAACAACCAGTCCTTATCGTTTTCGTTGAGCCAACGTGTTACTTGATAAGCATTGACCCAAAGATAGTCCATACCAATACCTGGCTTGACTTCAAGTAGTATCGAGATTTTTTCTCGATAACCCTTTTTTTTACTTTCCGGCAAAGCTCTCTCTTTAAGACGGACCATCGGGTTTACCAAACTAGTAAGTAGAGACTCTTCTGCCAAGCATTTCTCAAATTTTTCTGCACTACCAAAAAGATGGAGAGATATTAGAAGATGCCGCGCCAACGGCATGTCGATTTGACCTCTTGTTGTCGATAGTCTAATCCATTGATGTCGTCTCCCAGCTGCGTACGCCATGTCAATTTTCGAAATAATTTCATCGCCGAACTTATCACGAATACTGCTGAATAATTTAGCAGTGCCAATCAGATTGCCGTGAACAAACCCTTGCTTCTTTGCCTGACGCCGGTAACAGGCAGCCAAAACCTTATAATCCACGGATGGCAAATTGCGTTGTAGAATATCATTTACAAAAACTGCATATTCTCGTTCTTCATTTGAGGCTAGTAAGCGGTTCGCAGGTTTAATAGCGCTCCACCCACAAACACAACCGTCGGTCAAACTAGGTAATAATTTGTTTCTACGATAGAAAGGGTGAGAGCAATTCGGGCAAGATTGAAGAAGCACCTCGCCGTGCCGCCAGCAGGCTGTAACGCCCGGCACATGATGAGCTCGGTGCCAATACGCGTAACCAGACTCTATGAGGTCGGCCTGCACACAGGCCAAGCAAATTTTGGCTCTGCTATTCCTAGTAACCTCTCTCCTAGGCACTCGAGCAACATCTGATAAAACTCTATCCATCTCCTTAGATGGTTCTTTTGATAATCCTATAAAAGGTTTGTAGGCTGGAAACGTAGTGTTAATTTCAAGCAGCTCAGCCAAGTTGCTTTCTTTAATTCCCGGCAATCGAGACGCGAGATTTTCTAATTGCTTAGGTATAATCGATAGTTGGAATGGTGCAACGCCAAAAAGATCACGGAAAGTTTCTGCCTCGGTTTTGTTCCCGGACAAAAAATGATACCTCGTGATGCGAGATAACAGTGTCTCGTCTGACATCGATATTGGAAAAAAAAGAATGCTGGACATGAGTAGCCGACTTTTTAGCGTGGGTTCTGGTAGGACGCGAATCCTGTGAAGGAAGTACTTTTATCACATATCACCCTGTACCCAGGCAAGGATTTTTATGAGCGCAACACAGTAGCGAACAGCCACCATCTACTACTTTAAAAAATCCGCCGTTTTTTATTCGGTGTCGCAATATAATACCGAACACATATAAATACCCTTCATGTATTGCTTCGCCAAAAACTCACACAGCAAATCTACGCGCGTTGCTCATTGACGGGGCTTCTGGCGACGGAGTTACAGAGCAAATATCCATACTAGAATCAGAATGCAGTCCCCCTGTGCGCGGTTTTCTGATACATGCTGTTCGATATATCGATGATTGAGTAATTGGTTTGCCGTCCAGTTTTAGCTTACGCTCGGCCCAGCTCAAACGCCTCCTATGGAATGCATCAAGGGTTTCGCATTCGGCTGCCAGTGCAGCCGCACAGTGCGGCAGCTTGTTGAGCTGCTTTTCAAACCTAGATAACGCATGAAGCTCTCTGCCTATTTTTGTCCGTGAGATACGGACAGGTTTACCTGGAAGCGTTCGTAACATTTCAGCGCATTGAACAACTTCGTTGGCAAGGTTAAGGTCGAGATCTTTGAATCTCTCTATCTGCTGACCGCACGGTTTGTGGGCTTTACCTGGCTCTTGTGTGCGCTCGGACAGCCATTGCCGATCGTTTCGATGAAGCCACATATAATCTCGACACTCATGAGCTAGGCGAGCCCTGTAATCACCCTCAAATCGATTCCTCCTATCACCCAGCTGTTTCGAAAGCCTCGCCTCTTTCCATCGGCCTGGTCCATCCGGAATCGCGCGTATCATTCGGTAAACGCACGTAACCGAGTTCCCCGTTTCTGACGCTATGGTCATCGCGTCAGCCCCCGAGAGTGCCCGCGTCCAGATCGCTTCTGATGCCTCGCTCATATACTCATTGGCGCTTGTCCGCTGGATTTGAGGTCCGTCGGCCTCGCGCTCTCTAGTAGTTTCGGTATTGCCTGTTCGGTTAAGCGCCTCAGTAACAGGCCCGCTCTGCCGCAGGATCCTTTCCATGTCGACCTTCAGCGCGCAGGCCAGCAGGATGAATTTCAGCGGATGATGGGTGCCCCTCGGCTTACGCAAAAGCTTCACAACCCAGGCCGCCGGTATATCCGCTGACGATTTGCTCAGTATCGAGTACTCCCCTGAGGAGGGGAGAGCCTCAAAGAACGCAGACATGTGCCGCGCCAATCTGCCCAAATGCAGCCGACCAGAGCCGGAAGCCAGTTCCAAGGCGATTGAACTATCCAAAAGCACTGAGCGAATCGCATGTGGACATAGTGGAGCAACATCTCTCTCAAGCACCTGCAATGAACGCTGCGCTATTTCGTGCAGTGTTTGTTGTAGATATTGGGGGATGTCTAACGAAATGGAGTGGGACTGAACGTCTTCGTCGTCCGGTAAGTGCATTCGTCGAGAATTTCGGCTCAACCAGCGGTAATCAAGGAACCTCAGCAGGGTCCCATGGTGGGGACAGATCAAAACGCCTGGAAGCTGATGCACACGGTGCCAGTACGCTGCTCCCACACAGGCCATGTCCTGGTCGATACAGTCGAAGCAAAATCGCACTCTCGAAGCGAACTCGAGTCGACTCGCAATTAACCCCAACCTTAGCATCAACCCTTCGCCGTTACCCGCCATCAAGGTATAGGCGTCGTCCACCTGTTGCTGGGTCAAAAAAGGTTCGTAGTAGGGCAGCAGCGTGTGGCGCTTTATCACCTCCGCTAGCGATAGGCCTGTGCCAATCGGCAGCGCCTCGGCAAGCTCAACTAGTCGACACGGAAATGCCACGTTCTGCGAGAAGAAGTTTGCGGACTGCGCTCCATCGAAAACGGCTCTGCAGCTACGTACGCCACAGAGCCGGGCGTATCTTGAAAGGACGCTGTGAAGCGTCTCATCGTGAAAAACGGCCGGAAAGAAATGGAATTTAAGCCCCATTTCGTCACCTTTTATTCACCCCTTCCGATACAACGGAGAGAACTCAAATAGATCGCTGTTTATCCAACCGGCGCTCTTCAACGCCTCAATGGAGTCTTCACTTTCACTTAACGCCTGTGCCTCTGACGTCTCAACCGCCACCGCCGCAGGCGGCTGCGATTTGACTGGGTTAACGGGCGCCGCATTAGGCTTTGGGGCACTATTGTCGCTGCGACTGATGACACTGCGCAGCAACGCCAATCGCTCCGGCCGAGCCAAACCATCGAACGCCATCATGTCGCTAAGTTGGTCTTCAATCGGAAGCAAATCGTCGAACTGCCGCATCCGTTTCGGATCTCGGCTTCGCAGGGCGGACAAAGCAGGCTTCAATATCTGCATCTTGGTGTTGCTCACCAACGCGATTGTCTCGGCGGTAACGCATTCTGAACCACTCTGGATCGCATACCTCTGACTGAGCACCAAAAGCTTCACCAAAAAGTCGGTGACGCCTTGTGTATGCTCATACAGCGCATCAAACACTTCTTCGGTCAGTTCCACCGGCTGCTGGTACCACTGATAGCTCCAGAGGTTTTCAACGAGCATTCGCCACTCGTCATCGTCCTTCTCAAAGCGTTTAAATTCGAGTACCCCGACGCCGCAGCAACGCCTTGCGTTGCGCATGACGTCCGAAAATAGGCTGATCATCGAATTTGTCCCGATGAACACCACGGGAATGCCGATGTTGTTCACTAGATGGAGGAAGAAATTCAGCATGTTGTCCTTACCCCCAGTTTTCGCCAGGTGCAGGTTCTGAAGTTCGTCGATAAGCAGAGCTCCGATGAAAAATGTACTCGCAACCTGCTCCATTTGTTGCAACGAGTCATTGATGTTCCGAGCCCGATACCGCTTGTAGTAATCCTCATCACCTAACGCTCGCCCAACCGCATAGAAGAACTGCTGACAGAAGCCTGCCAGCGACCCATCTCGGGGGCAGTCAAGCTTGAGCCAGGTGATCTGGGTATGAACGAACTGCTTTCCTTCATAACGCTCGTGTCGGATCGTTTGAGGGTAGAGGCTCAAAATGGCTTCAAGGGCGGTGGACTTCCCAATGCCACTAAGGCCAACCAGACTGAACGTTTCGGCAGTGGACTTGAATCCATCGTGGTAGCGCTGTGCGCCCGAAAGCGAGTGTAGATGTCTGACAGTATCTGGAGAGGTCGGGTTGCGTCCCACGTACCCACGTCGGACCAGCAATGAAAATACGGACTCCAGATCCATGTGGACCAACAAAGGCTGGACCACCGTTCTCAATCGGTCGATGCAGTGAACCCGAGTCGATCGGTCGAGGGTGAGCTCTTCTGGATCAACAGGACGGGGGAAGTTCGAGATTAGTTGCATTGCTACCTCTTCTGAGAAGATAGGTGGCAGCGCTTCGATGAGCGGATTTCCCGCGTAGTCCGCTATCGCCTGCTTGGTGTAGCTTGCGAAAACTTGGGCGCCTTTCATTAGTTTTGTCCTGGGCGGAGTCGTTTGAGCATATCGATGACCTGAGCGCTGCGAGGGCCGGCAAAGTTCTCCGAGCGTTCTGAGGCGGTCTCTGCCTTCTGCCCAGGCGGCTCAATCCTCACACCCTCTGGCACATGGGCGGTCTCCCGCTCCTTGAGGCGTTCAACAGCGCGGTTCTCACGAATATTTCCAATCATCTCGGCCTTGGTCGCAGGGGCTGGCTCTTCTTTTCGCTCAGCCATCGCACCACTGACGATTTGATTAACCTCCTCTAGAAGCGAAATCCGACTCTCCAACTCAGCGCGTTTATGAGTCGGTGGAGCCTGGCGGTAAGCTTCGAGTAGGTCGAAAATTTCATCTGATCGATAATCAGCATACTTGCTGTCAGACTTCCGCAAATCGCAACGGATGAACTGTTTGTTGTCTCCCCGGATCCAAATATGTGCTGAGGAATTTGGGTCATACCAACACTCTATAGACCAAACCCCGCGGCTACGGGCTTTCGCAAACCAGTTGTTCTCGATCGCTACATCACAGACATAGTGCATCCCTCGGAATAGCACACCACCCTTTTGCACCGTTGCTTGCTCGCGCGGAAGCAAATGGAGATAGACCAGCTCATCGGGATGATTGTTTGGTTCGACGTGGCCATTTTCCAACGCCCAAGTCCAAATACCTACCGGCGTCGGGTCGACACCGTCGTTCATCATCTCTTGAGTGAGCCTGTCGGGCTGCCGGTTAAAGCGGTTATAGTGAAGGACGCACTGGATGATGATCTTAGTGAACTCCTTCATGCTCAGCGTCGCGTCGAGTCGGTAATCTCGCTCGCCACGCTCCTTCTCCCTAGCCGCTACGCCACCTGGTAGCCACCTGATGCCTGTCAAATCGTTCAGGATACCGAACCGACTCTCCACCATCGACTTCCAGTCCGGCCGGTAAGGCGGAGCGATTCCCAGCTCGATATTCAGGCCAGTGGCAAGACCTTCAGCTGCTTTCCCCAACATCTCGCCTCGATCAGCGTAGATGTGATGTGGGAGGTGGTGACAGGCCCATTCCTCGGGATCGATTGTAACCCCGTTGGTAGCGCAAAACTGAACCTTGGAAGTGAAAGCGTTGAACAGCGCCTGCCTGGCTCCGTTCCAGCTCGGCCCCTCCAACCCGATGTAGAGACCGACGATCATGCCGGAGAAGCTATCGATGACGACGTACACCACCGGCCGTCCAATGAGCATCCGCCTGGAGTAGCCGTTCACGAGATAAATGTCAGCAATGGTGGCATCGATCTCAAACTGATGGCAGGGGCCGCGAAGCCAGTCACGTACGGTTCCAGAAAGGGGGCGGCAATCTTTTAGCCACTTCCGCATTCCCTTACGCCCGCGTTCAGTTTCAACTTCGTCGAAATATTGCTTTCCCCAATAATCGAACTGCCTGAAAGAAGGAATTTCCGAATCGGGTAGGAGGCGACCACTCGATTCTGGATTTTTCGAAAGGTCTTTCGCTGTGTAGAACCTTCTAAGCATCTCGACATAGGCGCTGGTTATCGTAGAAGTCTTATCCCCCACGAATAACGAGTAACCGACACGGATACAGCGCTTATCCACGGCATCAATAAGCTTGGTCGGCGAAACGGCAATACCTTGGTATCGTGGTTTCCTGCCGGGTGGTTTTGCGGGATCATACTTGCGCTCAGGTACTCCGACGCCCGCGTAGTTTTTCAAGAGCGCATTTCGAACCTGGCCATTGATCCAGTAACGGTACAGAAGTCGATAGATACTCTTGCGCTGCATGCCAAGCTCAACAGCTCTAGCGCCCACCATTCGCCCCATTTCACCGGGAGCGAATATCTGACCTGGGTAATCTGAGTCGATCAGGGGCGAGATGATGTTCCACTTTTCATCCCTTTCCCGCTTCTTTTTCTCATCTAGGTCATCCTCTAGCACTAAGAGAAACTCAGGCGTAACAATCTTGGATGGCTTCGTATCGCCTGCTATGACGGAGCCGCGAAGCTCTTCCAAGCCCAAACCAATCGGTTGGCGTGGCGGGTCCGTTAATTGGATCAAAACTACCGCATCGTATTGCTCATTGAGATACAAGACTCTAACGATGCCAGGCACGACGGAAAACTCAGTGACCGGTTCAAAAATATCATTGACTTGGACTTTCATGATAAGCCCTCCGCCGCCAGTGAAATTTTTATTGGGCTTTCGATAATTTCAAAGGTTGGTAGTGGTGCAGTCATTTGAATGGGAGTCCCAACCAAATCTACCTTGATCGACTTGGCCCATATCAGGTGATGATATAAAGCACGAGAATCTTGATAGGAGATAAATAAACGTGCGGCAATCTTTCTCAGACTTTCAGCCGTACTCCACGGGTATGGACGGCAGCTAGTTAAGTGCTCCAGAAAATCTGAATGTAATGAGGGCTCAGCCAAGGCGCGCGGCAGCTGAGCAAACTTCCTGAGCAAGCCTAAATTCTTAATCAAATCGGGACTGAACCTTTCTTCAGTGACAATGGCCCAATCGACGTGTTGACCAACCCAGAAACGTTTTTCGATCTCAAGTTTTTCCAACGTTCTCCTGGCTTGTTTGCCTTCGAGGTCGCTGCGGTATTTGATTGTTCGGGCTACGGATTTAAAGCTGCCATCGGACTTTTTTATTGTTAATAAAAAATCCGTGGTCATAACGTAAGGAAGCACTGTCTTCGGATACTTGGGGTATCGCACTCCGATAGAGCTAGCGATTGCTTGAGCACTTTCTCGCGGCAGCAATGGATACTGCTCGCGTATATCCACAACATCTTCCGAAAATTCACATACCAAAAAATAGGCGCGTTCTAGGTCAGAAAAGAGGTGATGGAGGCGATCGATCTTCACACCTTGGATCTTGTGGGAGCGTCCTCTGGAAGGCACATCTTGGACGCGCAGCCACGGCAGATAACTAGCACCAGCTCCGCTACCGAATCCATTCGTAATGTGCCGCTGAATGTCTATCTCTGACGAAAACCTACGACCGCGCAATGCTACCTCCTTCGTCCGCCGGGACCGCCTCTCCTCGCCCTGAAAATAGTTATAGGAAAAAATCGTCCACCATCTGCCGATGGCACAGCGCTCTTTAGCCTACTCTCGGAGCGAAACGAAGCGGAGAATCTAGACCGATGGCTCAGCCCAGAAATGGAAACCCCCGTAAATACGGGGGTTTCGGCCTTGTGTCAATCTATGTTGTGTAGTGTCAGTCTTTATTGTTTTGTGTCAGTCTTTATTGTCAGAAACCAAGCGCGTTAACCAGATTGTGGATAACTTATTCCACAGTCACCGACTTCGCCAGGTTACGTGGCTGGTCAACGTCAGTGCCTTTCAGCACGGCGACGTAGTACGACAGCAACTGCAAAGGGATGGTGTAGAGGATTGGCGACAGGATGTCGTGGATGTGCGGCATGTGCACAACGTGGGTGCCTTCTCCGTTGGTCATGCCGGCCTTCTCGTCTGCGAAGACGATCAGCTCGCCGCCACGGGCGCGGACTTCCTGAAGGTTGGACTTCAGTTTTTCCAGCAGCTCGTTGTTCGGTGCAACGGTCACCACTGGCATGTCGTTATCCACAAGCGCCAACGGGCCGTGTTTCAACTCACCGGCCGGGTAGGCCTCTGCGTGGATGTAGGAAATTTCCTTGAGCTTGAGAGCCCCTTCCATTGCTACCGGGAATTGCGCGCCACGACCCAGGAACAGTGTGTGGTTCTTCTCGGCGAACAATTCGGCGATTTTCTCCACGGTGCTGTCCATGGCCAGGGCTTCACCCAGGCGAGTTGGCAGACGACGGAGCTCTTCGACCAAGGTGGCTTCGACGCCTGCGCCCAACGTACCGCGAACCTGGCCCAAGGACAGGGTCAGCAACAACAGGCCGACCAATTGGGTGGTAAAGGCTTTGGTCGAGGCCACGCCGATTTCGCGACCGGCCTGGGTCAACAGGGTCAGGTCGGACTCGCGCACCAGCGAGCTGATGCCGACGTTGCAGATGGCCAGACTGGCGAGGAAGCCCAGTTCTTTGGCGTTGCGCAGGGCTGCCAGTGTGTCGGCGGTTTCGCCGGATTGGGAGATGGTCACGAACAGGGTGTCCGGCTGCACAACCACTTTGCGGTAACGGAATTCGCTGGCGACTTCGACCTGGCACGGGATACCGGCCAGCTCTTCCAGCCAGTAACGGGCAACCATGCCGGCGTGGTAACTGGTGCCACAGGCGACGATTTGCACGTTGCGAACTTTGGCGAACAGCTCGGCAGCCTGTGGACCGAATGCCTGTACCAGCACACCGTTCGGGCTTAGGCGACCTTCAAGAGTACGTTGCACCACAGCCGGTTGCTCGTGGATTTCCTTGAGCATGAAGTGGCGGAATTCGCCTTTGTCAGCAGCTTCGGCGCCATCGCGGTACTGGACGCTTTCACGCTCGACAACCTGACCGTTTACATCCCAGATCTGCACGCTATCGCGGCGAATGTCGGCGATATCGCCTTCTTCCAGGTACATGAAGCGGTCGGTGACCTGACGCAGGGCCAATTGGTCGGAGGCGAGGAAGTTCTCGCCCATGCCCAAACCTATGACCAATGGGCTACCACTGCGGGCGGCGACCAGACGGTCCGGCTGCTTCGCGCTGATTACGGCCAGACCATAAGCGCCATGCAGTTCTTTGACAGTGGCTTTGAGCGCAACGGTCAGGTCAGGCAGGTCTTTGAGTTTGTGGTTCAGCAGGTGCGCGATGACTTCAGTGTCAGTGTCCGACGTGAACACATAGCCCAGCGCTTTGAGTTGTGCACGCAGCGCTTCGTGGTTCTCAATGATGCCGTTGTGCACCACCGCCAGATCGCCAGAGAAATGCGGGTGAGCATTGCGTTCGCACGGAGCGCCGTGAGTGGCCCAACGGGTGTGGGCGATGCCAAGGCGACCGACCAGAGGTTCTTCTTCCAAGGCCAGTTCCAGCTCGCTGACTTTGCCCGGACGACGCATACGCTCCAGCTTTTCGTCGTTGGTGTAGACCGCTACACCGGCGCTGTCATAACCACGGTATTCGAGGCGTTTCAGGCCTTCGAGCAAGATGGCGGTGATGTTACGTTCTGCGACTGCGCCGACAATTCCACACATGCTATTTCTCCTGACTGACAGCAGCGCAGATCAAAGTGATTCCGCGCGCCTGAATCTGATCGCGTGCTTCTAGCGGCAGGCGATCATCGGTAATAAGGGTATGGACACTGCCCCATGGCAGTTCCAGGTTTGGAATCTTGCGGCCGATCTTGTCGGCCTCAACCATCACCACGACTTCGCGAGCAACATCAGCCATGACTCGACTGAGTCCCAGCAATTCGTTGAAGGTGGTTGTACCGCGTACCAGGTCGATGCCATCGGCACCGATGAACAACTGGTCGAAGTCGTAAGAGCGTAGTACCTGCTCGGCAACCTGCCCTTGAAAGGACTCGGAATGCGGGTCCCAGGTGCCACCGGTCATCAATAGCACCGGTTCATGTTCCAGTTCGCTTAACGCGGTGGCGACATGCAGGGAGTTGGTCATCACGACTAGACCGGGCTGTTGCCCGAGTTCTGGAATCATCGCTGCGGTCGTGCTGCCGCTATCGATGATGATCCGCGCATGTTCGCGGATTCGCATGACTGCAGCGCGGGCGATGGCCTGTTTGTATTTCGAGATCGGTTGGCCGATGTCGGCGACCAGTTCTTGAGGCATGGTAATCGCACCACCGTATCGGCGAAGCAGCAAACCATTGCTTTCAAGTGCTGCCAGGTCCTTGCGGATCGTAACTTCCGAAGTTTCGAAGCGCTTGGCCAACTCATCCACACTGACTTCGCCCTGCTCATTGAGCAAGGCGAGGATGTTGTGGCGGCGTTGTGGTGTATTGCGCTTCGACATGAGCTGGTAAGTTTCGATTCGAAAGATAACGGAAGCAATCAAAACCTATCGGCGAAACTTCGTCAAGCGGGAAGCGATAAAAAATCTGTGGATAAACGCATCGCGGGCAGCCTTGCTTCTACAGAAACAGGTTGTTCATAACTTTAATGAACGACTTCTATTTGTAGGAGCAAAGCTTGCCCGCGATAGTTATCGACAGACACCAAAGGATCTGTGGATAACTCAGCTCTTCTGGATTTTTACCGGACGCTTCCAACCGTCGATATTTTTCTGGCGCGCTCTGCCCACAGCCAATTGTGCGTTATCCACATTCTGCGTGATGGTCGAGCCGGCTGCAGTGGTTGCGCCGTCGGAGATATCCACAGGCGCCACCAACGAATTGTTGGAGCCGATGAACACGTCTTCACCCAATACGGTTTTCCACTTATTCACACCATCGTAGTTGCAAGTGATGGTGCCGGCACCGATGTTGGTACGAGCCCCGACCTCGGCATCACCGAGATAGGACAGGTGACCGGCTTTGGCGCCTTCGCCCAAATGAGCATTCTTGAGCTCAACGAAGTTACCCACATGCGCGCGAGCTTCGAGCACGCTACCCGGACGCAAACGAGCGAATGGGCCTGCATCGCTGCCTTCACCCATGATTGCGCCATCGATGTGGCTGTTCGCCTTGATCACCACGCCTTTGCGCAGGGTGCTGTCCTTGATGACGCAGTTCGGGCCGATCACCACATCGTCCTCAATGACGACTTTGCCTTCGAGGATCACGTTGATGTCGATCAGCACGTCGCGGCCTACGGTGACTTCACCGCGGACATCAAAACGTGCCGGGTCGCGCAGCGTTACGCCCTGAGCCATCAAACGAAGGCCGGCGCGAAGTTGATAGTGGCGCTCGAGCTCGGACAGCTGTTTGCGATCATTGGCGCCCTGCACCTCCATGGCGTCATGAGCTTGTTCGGTGGCTACCACCAAACCATCGCTGACCGCCATGGCAATCACGTCGGTGAGGTAATACTCGCCTTGGGCGTTGTTATTGGAGAGCCGGCTCATCCAGCCACTCAGTTGCGCAAAAGGCATTGCCAGGATGCCGGTGTTGCCTTCAGTGATTGCACGCTGGGTTTCGTTGGCGTCCTTTTGCTCAACGATGGCTGTCACCTGACCTTGGGCATCGCGAACGATACGGCCATATCCGGTCGGGTCGTCCAGTTCCACAGTGAGCAAGCCAAGCTGTTTGGCCGCGACTTTCTTCAGCAGACGCTGCAGGGTTTCAACTTCGATCAACGGAACATCGCCGTACAGAATCAGCACGGTATCGGATTCGATGAAGGGCACCGCTTGAGCAACGGCGTGACCGGTCCCCAGTTGCTTGTCCTGCAGGACAAAATTCAGGTCATCCGCCGCCAGACGCTCACGTACCGCGTCGGCACCATGACCGATCACCACGTGAATGCGCTGTGGGTCCAGCTGCCGCGCAGTGTGGATAACATGGCCAAGCATGGAATTGCCGGCAATCGGGTGCAGTACTTTCGGCAGTGCCGAACGCATGCGAGTGCCTTGGCCTGCGGCGAGGATAACGATTTCTAGAGACATGACTGGCTACCAATCCTGGGTGGTCAGCGGCTGCGACCAGGTGATGAATATCGGAAAAGAAAAGAGGGTAGCCGAGGCTACCCTTTTTAATCAATCGCACAACAAAGTATCGACCTGTTAGTGGCCGAACTTCTTGCGGATTTGCTGAACGGTGCGCAGCTGAGCTGCGGCCTCGGCCAGACGTGCGGCGGCGGAACCGTAATCGAACTCCGCGCCCCGCTCATGCAAGGCCTTCTCGGCAGCCTTAACGGCTTCCTGAGCGGAGGCTTCGTCCAGGTCGGCAGCACGTTGCACAGTATCGGCAAGTACCTTGACCATGTTCGGCTGAACCTCGAGGAAACCACCGGAGATGTAATACACCTCCTCTTCCCCGCCCTGCTTGACCAGGCGGATCGGGCCCGGCTTGAGATTAGTGATCAGCGGCGCGTGACCCAGGGCGATACCAAGATCACCCAGTGCACCGTGCGCAATCACCATCTCGACCAGGCCGGAAAAGATTTCCCCTTCCGCGCTGACGATATCGCAATGGACTGTCATAGCCATCTGATTGCCTCAACCTAAATTAGCGCCCGTTGCCGGGCGCCGGGATTACAGTTTCTTGGCTTTCTCGATCGCTTCTTCGATGCCGCCGACCATGTAGAACGCTTGTTCTGGCAGGTGGTCGTAGTCACCGTTGAGGATGCCTTTGAAGCCAGCAATGGTGTCTTTCAGGGAAACGTATTTACCCGAAGCACCGGTGAAGACTTCAGCCACGAAGAACGGCTGCGACAAGAAACGCTGGATCTTACGAGCACGGTTTACCAACTGCTTGTCGGTTTCCGACAGCTCGTCCATACCCAGGATCGCAATGATGTCCTTCAGTTCTTTGTAACGCTGCAGAACATACTGTACGCCGCGAGCGGTGTCGTAGTGGTCCTGGCCGATTACGTTCGGATCCAGCTGGCGCGAAGTCGAGTCGAGTGGATCGACCGCTGGGTAGATACCCAGGGAAGCGATGTCACGGGACAGAACGACGGTGGCGTCCAAGTGGGCGAAAGTGGTCGCTGGCGACGGGTCAGTCAAGTCATCCGCAGGTACGTATACCGCTTGGATCGAGGTGATCGAACCGTTTTTGGTCGAAGTGATACGCTCTTGCAGAGTACCCATCTCTTCGGCCAGGGTCGGCTGGTAACCTACTGCGGAAGGCATACGGCCCAGCAGTGCGGATACTTCAGTACCGGCCAGGGTGTAACGATAGATGTTGTCGACGAACAGCAGAACGTCGTTACCTTCGTCACGGAACTTCTCAGCCATGGTCAGGCCGGTCAGTGCTACGCGCAGACGGTTACCCGGCGGCTCGTTCATCTGACCGTAAACCAGTGCCACTTTGTCCAGAACGTTGGAATCCTTCATCTCGTGGTAGAAGTCGTTACCCTCACGAGTACGCTCACCCACACCGGCGAACACGGAATAACCGCTGTGCTCGATGGCGATGTTACGGATCAGTTCCATCATGTTTACGGTTTTGCCTACACCGGCACCACCGAACAGACCTACTTTACCGCCCTTGGCGAACGGGCATACCAGGTCGATAACCTTGATGCCGGTTTCCAGCAGGTCGTTGCCGCCTGCTTGTTCAGCGAAGGTTGGCGCAGGACGGTGAATGCCCCAGCGCTCTTCGGTATCGATCGGGCCAGCTTCGTCGATCGGGTTGCCCAGAACGTCCATGATCCGGCCCAGAGTCGCTTTACCGACTGGTACGGAGATGGCTGCGCCGGAGTCGGTGACTTCCAGACCGCGCTTCAAGCCCTCGGTGGAACCCATCGCAATGGTACGTACCACGCCGTCGCCCAGCTGCTGCTGAACTTCCAGGGTGGTGCCTGCATCGCTTTTTACACTCAAAGCGTTGTAGATGCTCGGTACGCTGTCGCGTGGAAATTCCACGTCGATAACGGCGCCGATGATTTGAACGATACGTCCGCTACTCATAGCTGGATCCTCTGAATATTTGAACCGTTAAACCGCGGCAGCGCCGCCGACGATTTCCGAGATCTCTTGGGTGATCGCAGCCTGACGCGCCTTGTTGTAGACCAGCTGCAAATCGCTGATCAAATCACCGGCGTTGTCGGTAGCGTTCTTCATCGCGATCATCCGCGCAGCTTGTTCAGCCGCGTTGTTCTCGACCACCGCCTGGTAGACCTGCGACTCCACGTAACGGACCATCAAGCCGTCAAGCAGCTCTTTGGCGTCCGGTTCGTACAGATAATCCCAGTGGTGCTTGAGTTCCTGTTCCGGGGTTGCCACCAATGGAATCAACTGCTCCACGGTAGGCTGTTGCGTCATGGTGTTGATGAACTTGTTGGACACCACGGACAGGCGGTCAATACGGCCGTCCAGGTAGGCATCCAGCATCACCTTGACGCTGCCGATCAGGTCATTGATCGACGGCTCTTCACCCAGGTGGCTGATAGCTGCTACGACGTTACCGCCGAAGTTGCGGAAGAAAGCCGCACCCTTGCTACCAACAACACACAGATCGATCTCGACGCCGTTTTCGCGGTTTACCGCCATGTCCTTGACCAGAGCCTTGAACAGGTTGGTGTTCAAGCCACCACACAGACCACGGTCACTGCTCACCACAACATAACCGACGCGCTTTACTTCACGGTCGAGCATGAACGGGTGGCGATATTCCGGGTTGGCGTTGGCCAGATGGCCAATAACCTGGCGGATGCGCTCCGCGTAAGGACGGCTAGCAGCCATGCGCATTTGTGCCTTGCGCATTTTACTGACCGCCACTTTTTCCATGGCGCTGGTAATCTTTTGCGTGCTTTTGATGCTCGCAATCTTACTGCGAATCTCTTTTGCGCCTGCCATGTAACACCTATCAGGTTAGCAAGCGGGAGCCTCGCGGCTCCCGCTGCGGCTTACCAGGTTTGGGTGGCCTTGAACTTCTCGATACCGGCTTTCATGCCAGCGTCGATTTCGTCATTGAAGTCACCCTTCACGTTGATCTTCGCCATCAAATCGGCGTGATCGCGGTTGAAGAAAGCAATCAGCGCTTGTTCGAAGCTGCCGATCTTGGCGATTTCAACGTCAGTCAGGAACCCACGCTCAGCGGCATACAGCGACAGCGCCATGTCAGCGATCGACATTGGTGCGTATTGCTTCTGCTTCATCAGCTCGGTAACGCGCTGACCATGCTCAAGTTGCTTACGGGTCGCTTCGTCCAGGTCAGAAGCGAACTGGGCGAATGCCGCCAGTTCACGGTACTGAGCCAGAGCGGTACGGATACCACCGGAGAGCTTCTTGATGATCTTGGTCTGAGCGGCACCACCCACACGGGATACCGAAACACCGGCGTTCACTGCAGGACGGATCCCGGAGTTGAACATGGCCGATTCCAGGAAGATCTGACCGTCGGTGATGGAAATCACGTTGGTCGGAACGAACGCGGAAACGTCGCCAGCCTGGGTTTCAATGATCGGCAGTGCGGTCAGGGAACCGGTTTTGCCGGTCACTGCGCCGTTGGTGAACTTCTCTACGTACTCTTCCGAAACGCGGGATGCGCGCTCCAGCAGACGGGAGTGGAGATAGAACACGTCGCCTGGGTAAGCTTCACGGCCTGGTGGACGGCGCAGCAGCAGGGAAATCTGGCGATAAGCCACTGCTTGCTTGGACAGATCGTCATAAACGATCAGCGCGTCTTCACCGCGGTCGCGGAAGAATTCACCCATGGTGCAACCGGAGTACGGAGCCAGGAACTGCAGTGCTGCAGATTCCGAAGCGCTCGCGGCAACGACGATGGTGTTAGCCAGTGCGCCGTTTTCTTCCAGCTTGCGAACCACGTTAGCGATGGTCGATTGTTTCTGACCGATGGCTACGTAGACGCAGAAAATACCGCTGTTTTTCTGGTTGATGATCGCGTCGATCGCCAGAGCGGTTTTACCGATCTGACGGTCACCGATGATCAGCTCACGCTGGCCACGGCCGACAGGAATCATGGCATCGACAGCCTTGTAGCCAGTCTGTACAGGCTGGTCTACCGACTTACGCCAGATCACGCCTGGAGCAACTTTCTCGACCGCGTCGGTCTCGGTGTTGTTCAGCGGACCTTTGCCGTCAACTGGGTTACCCAGTGCGTCGACTACGCGACCCAGCAGTTCCTTACCAACCGGAACTTCGAGGATGCGGCCGGTGCACTTGGCGCTCATGCCTTCAGCCAGAGACTGGTAGGAGCCCAAAACTACGGCACCTACGGAGTCTTGCTCCAGGTTGAGAGCCATACCGAAGACGCCGCCCGGAAACTCGATCATCTCGCCGTACATAACGTCGGCCAGACCGTGAATCCGCACGATACCGTCAGATACGCTGACGACAGTGCCTTCGTTACGGGCTTGGGAGGTCACATCGAGCTTGTCGATGCGGCCCTTGATAATTTCACTTATTTCGGAAGGATTGAGTTGCTGCATTGCTCTGCTGCCCCTTCAAACTCAAGATTTCAATGCTTCGGCAAGGCTCGCGAGTTTGCCGCGAACCGAGCCATCGATAACCAGGTCGCCGGCGCGGATGACAATGCCCCCAATAAGGGATTTGTCTTCCTCGACTTGCAGGCGCACTTCCCGGTTGAGTCGTGCACTGAGAACCTTGGCGAGTTTGTCTTGCTGTTCTTGGTTCAATGCAAAAGCACTGGTCACTTCAACGTCTACCGATTTCTCTTGTTCGGCCTTGTACAGGTCGAACAGAGCGGATATCTCCGGCAAAAGCGGGAGACGGTCGTTTTCGGCAACGACGTGAATGAAGTTCTGTGCCTTGGCATCAAACTTGTCGCCGCACACGTCAATAAACGTGGCGGCCTTGTCTGCGCTCGTCAGTCGCGGGGCCTTGAGCACGCGCTGCATGGTGCCGTCTTGCGACACTGCTGCAGCCAGGCCGAGCATGGCTGACCAAGAGGCCAGTTGCTGGTGGGCCTGGGCGTGCTCGAAGGCTGCCTTAGCGTAAGGTCGGGCCAACGTGGTCAATTCTGCCATGATCGCCCTCGCTTAAATTTCAGCAGCCAGTTTGTTTACCAGCTCCGCGTGCGCGTTTTGATCGATTGTGGCACCCAGGATCTTCTCGGCGCCGCCAACGGCCAGTGCACCCAATTGGGCACGCAGCGCGTCTTTGACACTGTTCAGTTCCTGCTCGATCTCGGCCTGAGCCTGAACCTTCACACGGTCAGCGTCGATACGGGCTTTTTCAACAGCCTCTTCAACAATCTGGTTACCGCGTTTCTTGGCTTGCTCAATGATTTCGGCTGCCTGAGCTTTTGCTTCGCGCAGTTGCTGACCCGCTTTATCTTGGGCCAGCTCCAGGTCGCGAGCTGCTCGGGCGGCAGCGTCCAGTCCATCCGCGATCTTCTTCTGACGTTCGTGCAAAGCCGCGATGACCGGAGGCCACACGAACTTCATGCAAAACAGTACAAAAAT
Organism: Pseudomonas sp. MDV22-iso1; assembly: GCF_058145095.1. Taxonomy (NCBI): domain Bacteria; kingdom Pseudomonadati; phylum Pseudomonadota; class Gammaproteobacteria; order Pseudomonadales; family Pseudomonadaceae; genus Pseudomonas; species Pseudomonas sp. MDV22-iso1. The sequence continues at coordinate 129,439 of NZ_JBYVMF010000015.1, read as the reverse complement.
GAAGAACGCAACGGACTGGCCAATCAGGGTTGCATTAATGTTCACGCCAACACCTCGCTCGTTCGTTGCACATCACACCAATTACTCGAAGGTTCGAGTAATTAGCCAGCGAGTTGACCAACGAATGGGTTCGCGAAAGTGAAGAACAGAGCGATACCAACACCGATCATGGTCACGGCGTCGAGCAGACCGGCGACGATGAACATTTTAACTTGCAGCATTGGAACCATTTCTGGTTGACGCGCTGCGCCTTCCAGGAACTTGCCGCCCAACAGGCCGAAACCAATTGCGGTACCCAGTGCGCCCAGGCCGATCAACAGTGCAACAGCGATAGCGGTTAGACCAACTACAGTTTCCATCTTTCCTCCCGACTTTTACGTCGTATGGTTTAGGTTTTTTAGATTTTAAAGCGGTAAAACAAATCGTTTCATAGCCCTGTTCGGGCACCCACCCGTTTGACCGGGTGGGACATCAGACTAGTCGAGACTGGTCTTAATGGTTCTCTTCGTGCGCCATCGACAGGTAGACGATGGTCAACATCATGAAGATAAACGCCTGCAGGGTGATGATCAGGATGTGGAACACAGCCCACGCCCACTGCAGTACTACGCCCAGGCCGCTAAGCCAGAGCAGACCGCTGCCGAACATCACAGCAATCAGAATGAAGACCAGCTCGCCGGCGTACATGTTGCCGAACAGACGCAGTGCCAGGGAGATAGGCTTGGCGATCAGCGTCACGAACTCCAGCAGGAAGTTCACCGGGATCAGCAGGGCTTGAAGGAAAATATTCTTGCTGCCGAACGGGTGCAGGGTCAGTTCGCCGATGAAGCCGCCGATGCCCTTGACCTTGATGCTGTAGAAAATGATCAACGCGAACACCGACAGGGCCATGCCCAGGGTAGCGTTCGGGTCAGTGGTCGATACGGCACGGAACGGAATGTGCGCATCACCAGTGATGAGGATGGCCAGCTGAGGAATCCAGTCAACCGGGATCAGGTCGACGGCGTTCATCAGGAAGACCCAGACGAAGATGGTCAGTGCCAGCGGTGCAATCACCGGGCTACGGCCATGGAAGCTGTCTTTCACGCTGCCATCGACGAATTCGACCAATACTTCAACGAAGTTTTGCAAAGCACCAGGCTGACCCGATGTCGCTTTCTTTGCCGCCATGCGGAAAAGAAGAACGAAAATCAGACCCAACGCGACCGACCAGCCGAGTGTATCGACGTGGAAAGCCCAGAAGCCCATTTCTTTGGCTTCTGCTGCGGTGTGGGCAAAACCCCACCCGCCTGTTGGGTGCTGACCGAAGGTCAGGTTCTGCAAGTGGTGCTGGATATAGCCCGAAGCGGTTGTCTCTGCCATGGTTGCCTCAAACGCCCTAAGGTCTCGAAAGTCTTGTTCTCATCAGCAGGGGCGCGAACCAGCTGACCAGTTGGGTCAACACGAAGACGCCGAATACAGCTAGCGGCGCCAATGGCTTCACACCTGCGAACGTCAATGCAAAGAGCACTGCCGTCAAAATCAGTTTGCCCGCCTCACCGGCATAAAAAGACCGGACGATGGCTTGGGCTGCTCGGGCGCCGGAAAACCGAAATGCCCTGTGAGCGAAATAAACATTGGGCAGCAAGGCTATCAGGCCTCCGCAAAGTCCCGAGTACCCGGCTACGACTCCATGCCAGTACCAAAGCGCCAAAGCGGCCAGTACCAAAACGACAAATTGAGCGAGTAAGACCGGAAAAACTGCCAGGCGATGGAACGGCAAGCGGTTTGGCGTGCGTCTTTCCATCACTATTGCTCTCCAATGGTCGGCTGCCAGAATTCAATAACTTGGCATAATTTGTGCCGACAAAATGCGCGCAGAGTATAGGGGCGGTTCTGCCCCTATTCAACTGTCAGGTAGTGATTTCCGACTGCACGCTACATGAGGAAATGTTTCAGCGAATGTGTGCGAGCACACCCTGAAGCTCATCGAGGGAGTTGTAACCAATCACCAACTGCCCCTTCCCCTTCTTTCCGTGTCGAATCTGCACCGCAGAGCCTAGGCGCTCGGCCAGGCGCTGCTCGAGTCGGGCGATATCCGGGTCCGGTTTAACCGGTTCGGCAGGCTCTTGTTTGCCACTCAACCACTGGCGAACCAGTGCCTCAGTCTGGCGCACAGTCAGCCCCCGTGCGACAACATGTCGCGCCCCTTCAACCTGTTGATTTTCAGGCAAACCGAGCAAAGCACGTGCGTGACCCATTTCCAGGTCACCGTGCGACAGCATGGTTTTTATAACTTCAGGCAACGCGATCAAGCGTAGCAGGTTGGCCACGGTTACGCGGGACTTGCCTACCGCTTCCGCGACCTGTTGCTGTGTCAGCTGGAATTCGTGCTGCAATCGCTGCAGGGCGACCGCCTCCTCGATCGGATTGAGGTCCTCACGCTGGATGTTCTCGATCAGCGCCATCGCGATCGCGGTTTCATCCGGTACATCGCGGACCATGGCCGGAATGGTTTCCTGGCCAGCCTGCTGGCTTGCGCGCCAACGGCGTTCACCGGCAATAATTTCGAAGCGCCCACTGCCGATGGGGCGAACCACGATCGGCTGCATGACGCCTTGGGCCTTGATCGACTGCGCCAGTTCTTCCAGCGCTTGAGGATCCATGTCTCGACGCGGCTGGTACTTCCCGCGCTGGATCAGGTCCAGCGGCAGGTGCTGCAGCTCACGTTGGTCTGCTTGCACCGCCTGCTCTTCCAGCGAACTGACAGTAGGACCACTCAGCAGTGCATCCAGTCCACGTCCGAGACCTCGTTTCTTGACGGCCATGGGGATTCCTTAAGTTGCCTGAGCGGCGGCGGTGCGTGAGTTTTTGCGTTGGCGGCGAACCATCTCGCCCGCCAATGCAAGATAGGCAATGGCGCCTCGCGAAGACTTGTCGTAAGCCAGCGCAGGCATGCCGTAGCTTGGCGCTTCGGCCAGGCGGATGTTGCGCGGAATCACGGTGTCGTAAAGCTGATCGCCGAAGTGTTCCTTGAGCTGCGCAGAAACATCGTTCATCAGGCTCAGTCGCGGATCATACATAGTCCGCAAGAGGCCTTCGACTTTCAGATTCGGGTTCAGCAGCTCAGCAATACGCTTGATGTTATCCACAAGGTCGCTCAAGCCTTCGAGTGCAAAGTACTCGCACTGCATGGGGATAATTACCCCGTCAGCAGCCACAAGAGCGTTGAGTGTCAGCATCGAAAGCGACGGTGGGCAATCGATCAGAATGTAATCGTAGTTTTCACGGATCGGCGCCAGCGCACTGCGCAGACGGCTTTCCTTCATCTGCATTTCCAGCAGAACCACTTCTGCCGCGGTCAGGTCGCGGTTGGCCGGCAACAGCTGGTAACCACCGTGCTCGGAGTAATGCATGGCCTGAGCCAGATCGCATTCACCGATCAACAGGTCGTAGACCGAGTTTTCCAGGCCGTGTTTATCCACACCGCTACCCATGGTGGCGTTGCCCTGTGGATCGAGATCGATCAACAGCACCCGGCGCTTGGTTGCAACCAGGGATGCTGCGAGGTTGATGCAGGTGGTGGTTTTACCCACACCACCCTTTTGGTTCGCAATCGCGAATACCTTAGCCATTCTTGCTTTTGTTCCCAATCATGCCGTGCGGCGCAGTATCAGCAGATGACGTTGGCCTTGGCAACCAGGTACGGCCAGGGCGTGTTCGCTATCGAGGTGGAAGTCTGCCGGCAATGCTACCAGCTCATCGGCTGGATGAACGCCCTTCATTGCCAGCCAACGCGTATCGGTATCGCCGAGGTGGCGAGTCCAGTTGGTGAAATTCTCCATGCTGCTGAATGCCCGGGAGATGATCCCGTTGAAGGGCTGTGCAGGCTGGAAAGCTTCCACGCGACTGTGGATAACTTGCAAATTATCCAGTTTGAGTTCGAGTTTTACCTGGGTGAGGAACCGGGTTTTCTTGCCATTGCTGTCCAGACAGGTCACCTGCGACTCCGGAAACAGGATGGCCAACGGAATACCCGGCATGCCGCCGCCGCTACCCACGTCCAGCCATCGACCGTTTTCGACAAACGACATCACGCTGAGACTATCGAGCAAGTGACGGGAAACCATTTCGTCCGGATCCCGGACTGCGGTCAGGTTGTATGCCTTGTTCCATTTAATCAACAGGGCCAGATAGCCCAACAACTGGGCGTGCTGGGCCTCTGTCAGGGTGACACCGAGCTGGCGAGCACCTGTGGATAACTCTTCGGCGTGTTGCGAGGTGACCAACGAACTCAAGCGCTTTGCTCCAACTGACGGCCCGCGCCGCGTTTTTTCAAATGAATCATCAACAGCGAAATGGCTGCTGGAGTAACACCCGGAATTCGCGAAGCCTGGCCGAGAGTCTCCGGACGCGTAGCGCCGAGCTTGCTCTGGATCTCTTTCGAGAGGCCGGAAATGTTCGTGTAATCGATATCCACAGGCAATTTCGTGTCTTCACTGGCACGCAGGCGAGCGATTTCATCCTGTTGACGATCGATGTAGCCGGCGTACTTGGTCTTGATTTCGACCTGTTCTGCGACTTGTGGATCTTCCGCACCGCCACCTGTCACTGCGATCAGACCAGCGTAGTCAATTTCCGGACGACTCAGCAGATTGAGCAGATTGTATTCGTGGGTCAGCGGCGTTCCGAACTTCTCGGAAATCGCATCGCCCTGCTCGGTGCCTGGACGAACCCAGGTACTTTTCAGACGCTGTTCTTCCAGCGTGATGCTTTCACGTTTGGTGCAGAAAGCAGCCCAACGCGCGTCATCGACCAGACCCAGCTCGCGACCTTTTTCGGTCAACCGCAGGTCCGCATTGTCTTCACGCAGGATCAGGCGGTACTCGGCACGGGAAGTGAACATCCGGTACGGCTCTTGAGTGCCGAGGGTAATCAGGTCGTCAACCAACACGCCGATGTACGCCTCGTCGCGACGCGGACACCAGGCGTCTTTGCCCTGCGCACGCAGCGCGGCATTAGCCCCGGCCAGTAATCCCTGGGCACCGGCTTCTTCGTAACCGGTCGTCCCGTTGATTTGGCCAGCGAAGAACAAACCGCCAATCACCTTGGTTTCCAGGCTGTATTTCAGGTCACGCGGATCGAAATAGTCGTATTCGATGGCATAGCCCGGCCGCACGATGTGCGCGTTTTCCATACCGCGGATCGACTGCACGATCTGCAATTGCACGTCGAACGGCAAGGAGGTGGAGATCCCGTTCGGGTACAGCTCGTTGGTGGTAAGTCCTTCCGGCTCGATGAAGACCTGGTGGCTTTCCTTGTCGGCAAAGCGATGAATCTTGTCTTCGATCGACGGGCAGTACCGAGGGCCAATGCCTTCGATCAGCCCTGCATCGGAATACATCGGCGAACGGTCGAGGTTGGCGGCGATGATCTCGTGTGTACGGGCGTTGGTGTGGGTAATCCAGCAGCTCACCTGTTTGGGGTGTTGCTCTTTGGAGCCCATGAACGACATCACCGGGATTGGCGTATCGCCCGCTTGCTCGGTCATCACCGAGAAATCCACGGAACGACCGTCGATACGCGGTGGTGTGCCGGTTTTCAAACGACCGACGCGCAACGGCAATTCACGCAAACGGTGCGCCAGAGCGATTGAGGGCGGATCACCGGCACGGCCGCCGGAAAAATTCTGCATCCCTATGTGGATAAGTCCACCGAGGAACGTGCCGGTGGTCAATACCACTGAATCGGCGAAGAAACGAAGACCCATTTGGGTCACTACGCCGCGCACTTGTTCCTGCTCAACGATCAGGTCGTCGGCAGCTTGCTGAAATATCCACAGGTTGGGCTGGTTTTCCAGTGCTTCGCGAACTGCTGCCTTGTAGAGAACCCGATCTGCCTGAGCGCGAGTGGCTCGTACGGCTGGGCCTTTACGGCTGTTCAAAACGCGAAACTGGATGCCGCCTTTATCGGTAGCCATGGCCATCGCGCCGCCCAGGGCATCGATTTCCTTGACCAGATGGCTTTTGCCAATCCCACCGATAGCGGGGTTGCAACTCATGGCGCCGAGGGTTTCCACGTTATGCGTCAGCAACAGGGTTTTTGCCCCCATACGTGCTGAGGCCAGTGCTGCCTCGGTACCGGCATGACCGCCGCCGATGACGATCACTTCAAAACGGGAAGGGAAATCCACCACGCACCTCGTGCCTGCTTCAGTTAGGTAATCAGGAATAGTTTGAGCTCAGGTTTTTGGACCTGGTCGACAAGTATAGGGACTTCGCCCTTCCTAAAGAACCCTTTGCACAAAATTTAACCAGCTGTGGAGAAGTCGGGATAATAGAAATTAAAAAGAGAGAAATTTATTAAATCTTTGTTTTTATGTTTATTTCTACTGAGGCTAGTTTCTGTGGATAGATCTCTACAGGCCTTTATTATCAATGTGTACAGAGATTCAAAACCCTGTGTTCATGTGCCAATGAGCGCGTTGGATAACCGGTTTAAGCCTGTGGATTAAAGAGGTGGTTATCCACAGGGGTGGTTATATCCAGTTTTCAGGCCCTGTTATCAACTGCCCTTAGTGATGGTTATTCACAGGGCTTAATCCACAGAAATCGTCCATTTGGCCGAACCTCGGGCACGAAAAATTCGCCCGACGGTGTCATGGCAGTGCAAAAGAGGGGAAAAAGTAGCCGCCGAGCAGTCGATGCCTGGTAGCGGAACGCTATTGTGAGAAGGCGAAACAAAAGCTAATAATAGCCATTATCATTAACTCACCTATTCCACTATGCCCTTACCCTCAGATACGGCGGCAGTTCAGCAGATCTACGAGCAGCACCATTCCTGGTTGTACGGTTGGCTCAAGGGAAAGTTGCACGACGCTTGCGATGCTGCAGATGTTGCGCACGACACCTTCGTGCGCATCCTGGGAGCCAGAAATGCCGCACAGATTCGCGAGCCGAGAGACTATTTGGCGACAGTGGCGCGTGGGCTGGTGATCGACCGTTACCGCCGGCGAGCCATCGAAGTGGCGTATCTGGAGTCAGTGGCTTCCCGCCCCGATGCCACCACGATCAGTGAAGAGGATAAAGTCCTTATCATCGAAACCCTGATAGCTGTGGATAAAGCCCTGACAGGCTTAGGTGCAAGAGCGAAACGTATCTTCATGCTTTCACAGATCGATGGCCTGACTTATCAACAGATCGCTCTGGAGTTGCAGGTGTCGCTGACGACGGTAAAGAAACACATGATTCGCGCACTCACGGAATGTTCTCTGATTTTGGCGAGCGCATGATGCCAGTCGTCCCCGATCGAAAAATCTTTGAAGCCGCGGCCAGTTGGTACGTGCAGTTTCAAATAGAACCGCCTTCGCAGGCCCAACAGCAGGCTTGGCAGCATTGGGTCGAGAGCAATCCGGCGCACTTGGCGGCCTGGAACCAGATGGAGCAAATGCAACGACATCTGGGCGCCTTGCCTAAAGACCTTACCCGGCGCGCGCTTTCCTCTACCCATCATCGCCGCCAGGTGCTCAAGCTGTTACTTCTACTCGCCGGTACCGGATACGTTGGCTGGAACGTCCAGCAATACACCTCGCTGGGAAATGTATGGGCCGACTACGCCACTAAAGTCGGTCAACGAAAAAAGATAGAGCTCGCCGACGGGACCAGTCTGTACCTCAACACCCATACGGCAGTGGATGTCCTGTTCGATGGCCAGCAACGACTGATCCGATTGCGCGCGGGAGAGATTCTCGTACGCACGGGAAAATACGGAGATGCTCGCCCGTTTTTCGTCGAAACCCAGGACGGCCGCATACAGGCACTGGGAACGCAGTTTTCGGTTCATCAATTGTCGGGATCGACACGTGTCGGTGTACTGGAGGACCGCGTCAGCATTCAACCAGGCGATCAAATCGCGAGTCCACGCATCCTGCGAGCTGGTGAAGGGGTCGATTTCGACACCGCCAGTATCGGCGTGACTCGCCCTTATCGCTTATCGGAAGCGGCCTGGATCAATGGTCAACTGATTGTCCTGGATGCTTTTTTGGGCGACGTCATTCGAGAGTTGGGACGCTATCGCCCCGGGATCCTGCAATGTGATCAGCGCTCCTCGAGCTTACGTGTCTCCGGTACTTTTCGACTGGATTCCACGGACGCAGTGTTGACGAACCTACAGGCCTCACTCCCTATCAGCGTGCGTTATTTCACTCGCTATTGGGTCTCGATCAGCCATGCCGTTTGATGTGCTTGAAGCCTCAAGAAAATAAATGCATGCCGGGGTTATCTTTTTTTAACCTGACACGGCCCTACAGGTAATCGCGATCAACGCGGCTCTTTGCCACCTTCAGGGCTTGATTTCCCATGCGACTTCCTACCTTTCGAAAGCGCTTTTCCCACCACTGCATTGCCTACAGCTTGTTGATGACCAGCGCGGCGAGTTGCGTGCTGACTACCACCAGTGCAGTTGCAGCCAGTGCCACTCAGCGCTACGCGATCGCCGCCGGTCCACTGGACAACGCATTGAGCCAGTTTGCCTCGGCAGCCAATGTGATCCTGTCGTTCTCGCCGCAACAAACAGCTCAATTGCGTACGCAAGGGCTGGCGGGAAGCTATTCCATTGAACAGGGTTTCTCGATTCTGCTGCAGGGCTCCGGGTTACAGGCAGATCCCCAAGCTGTGGGCAGTTACATTTTGCAGCCGGTTCCCGACGCTGATTCGCTGGTACTCGGCGCCACAAACATCAATGCCACGCAACCAAATGAGATGAACCTGGATTACGCGGCGGATGTTGGTTACAACGCTAAGAACAGCCGAGTTGGCACCAAAACCAGCACCCCTTTGTCTGAAACTCCGCGTTCTGTCTCGGTCGTAACAAGCCAACGCATCAAGGATCAAAAATCCCAGACACTCACGGATGTACTCGGGTACGTACCGGGGATCTTTGCGCCACCGTTTGCTGCTGGCGATAGCCTTGCCGGAGACCTATTCTTCATCCGCGGCTTTAATGCGACCGACTATGGCTATGGCCTGTTGCGCGATGGTTTGCGGGTGCAGGGCAACCGGTATGACACCAGTACAGAGCCTTATGGACTGGAACGGGTCGAGATATTTCGCGGCCCCTCCTCTTTGCTGTATGGCGAAAACGCGCCTGGCGGACTGGTCAATCTCGTGAGCAAACGCCCGACTGCGACCCCTCAGGGCGAAGTGCAGCTCAGTTACGGCTCGAATAACCGCCGTCAATTAGGCGTCGATGTCTCCGGACCATTGAACGACAGTGGAAACATCCTCGGGCGAGTCGTAATGCTGGGACGCAACGCCGATACGCAAACCGATCACGTACCGGATGATCGGATGTATATCGCTCCTTCGCTGACACTCAACTTCGGCGACTTCAATACGCTGACCCTGCTGGCCAATTACCAGAAGGATCACACTAATATGGAGCTTGGCCTGCCAGCGGCCGGGACGTTGCTTACCAACCCGAACGGCAGGTTATCCAAGGACACCATGCTCGGTGACCCGGACTGGAACACGTTCGAGCGGGAAACCTGGAGCACCGGATATGAATTTACCCATAGCTTCAACGACGATTGGCAGTTCCGGCAGAACTCGCGCTATATGCAGTCACGAATCACCCGCCACGAAACCTGGCCGGGTAACCTGAACAACGCAGGATTTGGCACGCGACTGAACGTGACGGCCTATGACCGTTTCAACAAGTCGATGGTGTACTCGCTGGATAACCAGTTGGAAGGGAAATTCCAGGTGGGTGAGGTGGAAAATACGGTGTTGTTCGGAGGCAGCTTTGATCGTACTTCCTTCAATCAGGACTGGAACGCCGGTTTCGTGGGTCCTGTTGATATCTACAATCCCGTTTACCTGCGCGACCCGCTGACGCCGATCGCGGTGCAAAACACGTTGCTGGAACAGCAGATGAAAGGGGTTTACGCACAGATCCAGAGTAAGTACGACCATTGGCTGTTCCTCCTGGGCGGTCGCCAGGATTGGGTCGACAGTGATTTTCGCGACAAAGTCGCCTCGGCCAGCAACATCAGCTCTGAAGACAAGAAGTTCACCTATCAGGGCGGTGTGATGTACCAGTTCGACAATGGCATGACGCCCTATGTGAGCTATTCAACGGCGTTCGTACCGGTGCAGCAAATTTCCAACTCGGGAGCGCCGCTGGACCCGATCACCAGCAGCCAATATGAAGTAGGCCTGAAGTACGAACCTATCGGTTGGGATACCGCCATCACTGCTTCGGTGTATGACCTGCGTAAAAGGGACGACACCTACTTCGATGCCACTACCTCGACTTATCGCCAAGTGGGCGAGAGCCGTTCCAAAGGTGTGGAACTGGAGCTCAACAGCAATTTGACTCCCAACCTGAACGTAACGGCGGCTTATACCTATACCGATGCGCGAATCACTAAGGACGCGGCCACTTCATTGGTCAAAGATCATCAGATGACAGGTGTACCGCGTAACCAGGCTTCTGTCTGGGCGAAGTACCGCTTCCTCGAAAGCCGCCTCAAAGGGCTCTACGTCGGAGGGGGTGTGCGGTATTTCGACAGTGCGTTCGCGTACACCTCGCCCTCACTCTACGGAAAGCTTGATGCGGGTGACGTGACGTTGGTAGATGCTGCGATCGGCTATCAGATCGATCGCAGCTGGACGGTCGACGTGAATGCGAAAAACCTGTTCGACAAAGAGTACGTTTCCGGCTGTAACGATGCAGGCCGTTGCTACTGGGGTGAAAGCCGGACGCTATTGGGCTCAGTGTCCTATAACTGGTAACGAACCGAGGGCTGTGGATAAGTTACCAACAGTACCTCCGGGATCTGCCAGCGAAGCGCATTTGAATTCGCCTTCGCTGGCAGGGCCGGTTCCCGTATTGGTTACTTGCCGATACAGAAGCTGGAAAAAATCCGGCCCAGCAAATCATCGGAGCTGAACGCACCAGTGATTTCTCCCAGGGAATGTTGCGCCTGGCGTAGATCTTCCGCCAACAGCTCACCCGCCCCCGCCAGCGTCAACTGTGCGCGACCGTGCTCAAGCGATGCACTCGCATGGCGCAACGCCTCGAGGTGACGCCGGCGAGCGCTGAAGCTGCTTTCCGAGGTCTGCTCATAGCCCATGCAAGCCTTGAGATGATCACGCAGCAGTTCCAGTCCCGCCCCTGCGGACTTGGCACTCAAGCTAATGGTGACGTGGCCATCTTCGCTGACTTCCAGGGCAATAGGCTCACCGGTAAGGTCCGCCTTGTTGCGAATCAAGGTGACCTTGGCGGGATCCGGGCGAACTTCCAGAAATTCCGGCCATAGCGCGAAAGGATCGAGCGCTTCCGGTGCGGTGGCATCTACGACCAGCAACACTCGATCTGCTTCACCAATGGCTTTCAATGCCCGTTCCACACCGATTTTTTCCACATGATCGTCGGTGTCGCGCAAACCTGCAGTATCCACGACATGCAGCGGCATGCCATCGATGTGGATATGTTCACGAAGGATATCCCGGGTGGTCCCGGCAATCTCTGTGACGATGGCAGCTTCGCGACCGGCCAGGGCGTTAAGGAGGCTGGATTTCCCTGCGTTCGGTCGGCCGGCAATCACAACCGTCATCCCGTCCCGAAGCAACGCGCCTTGGCCGGCTTCACGCAGCACTGTGGATAACTCTTCCCGTACTTTATCGAGCATGCTGAGGACATGACCATCGGCCAGGAAATCGATTTCCTCTTCTGGAAAGTCGATTGCCGCCTCCACGTAGATCCTCAAGCCGATCAATTGCTCGGTCAAGTTATGCACACGTTCTGAAAATGCGCCTTGCAAGGAGCGCAGTGCATTCCGGGCAGCCTGTGCAGAACTGGCCTCGATCAAGTCGGCGATCGCTTCGGCCTGGGCCAGGTCGAGCTTGTCGTTGAGGAATGCACGTTCGCTGAATTCACCCGGTCGAGCCAAACGGCAGCCCAGTTCCAGGCAACGCTTGAGCAGCATGTCCAGAACTACGGGACCGCCGTGTCCCTGAAGCTCAAGCACATCTTCACCGGTAAATGAGTTTGGACCCGGGAAATACAGCGCAATCCCTTGGTCCAGTACTTCTTCGTCATTACCCAGAAAGGCACCGTAATGGGCGAATCGAGGTTTAAGTTCACGGCCGCTGAAAGCTTTGGCCGCGACACTGGCCAGCGGTCCCGAAATTCGGACGATGCCCACACCACCGCGACCTTGTGCAGTGGCGACAGCAGCGATGGTTTCACGAGGAACGCTCATAAACCGATATCCAGACAAAAGTGACAGATAGCAAAACGCCCCACTAGGGGGCGTTCTGAGTGGTTATCCACAGTGTAAATCAGGCAGCTGCTTTAGTAGCCGCTTCGACTTTACGCGTGATGTACCACTGTTGGGCGATGGACAGGCAGTTGTTCACTACCCAGTACAGCACCAGACCAGCCGGGAACCACAGGAAGAAGAAGGTGAAGATGATTGGCATCAGCTTCATCACCTTGGCCTGCATCGGATCCGGAGGTGTCGGGTTCAACTGCTGCTGGATGAACATGGTTGCGCCCATGATGATCGGCAGAATGAAGAACGGATCCTTGATCGACAGGTCAGTAATCCACAGCATGAACGGCGCTTGGCGCATTTCAACGCTTTCCAGCAGAACCCAGTACAGCGAGAGGAAAACCGGCATCTGCACGAGGATTGGCAAGCAACCACCCAGCGGATTGATCTTCTCTTTCTTGTACAGCTCCATCATGGCTTGCGACATTTTCTGCCGGTCGTCGCCATGTTGCTCTTTCAGCGCGGCCAGTTTAGGTGCCACTGCGCGCATACGGGCCATGGATTTGTAGCTGGCAGCCGACAACGGGAAGAAAATCCCTTTGATCAGCATGGTCAGGAAAATGATCGACCAGCCCCAGTTGCCTACCAGCGCGTGGATGTGTTGCAGCAACCAGAAAATAGGTTGGGCAATGAACCACAGGATGCCGTAGTCGACAGTCAGTTCCAGACCTGGGGACAACTCTTTCAGTACAGCCTGGCTTTTCGGACCGGCATACAGAACGGCACTGGTTTCAGCCTTGGCACCTGGCGCGACGGTAATCGACGGACCGGTGTAGCCAATGATGTAGTTGCCTTTACTGTCTTTACGGGTCTGGACGATATTGTTTTCGCCCTTGGCCGGAATCCATGCAGTCACGAAGTAGTGCTGCAACCAGGCAACCCAACCACCGCTGACGGTTTCTTTCAGCTGAGCCTTGTCCATGTCCTTCATGGACACTTTCTTGTACGGCTCGTTACTTGTCCATAGGGCTGCCCCCAGGTAAGTCGCAGTACCGGTGGCCGTTGTGGAAGACGGATCCGCGCTCGCGTCACGTTTCAGCTGAGCGAACATCGCGCCAGACCAAGGCTGAGCGCTTTCGTTATCGATCAGGTAGGAAACGGTTACGTCGTACAGGCCACGTTTCACAGTGAAACGCTTGATGTAGTTGACGCCGTCCTTGCTGAACTTCAGGTCCACGACCAATTGGTCCTGTCCGTCAGCCAGTTGGTAAACCTTCTTCTCCGAGGCGTAAACCGGACGACCGGCAGGACTTGCGTCCGGGCCGTTGGTGCCGATCAAACCGCTTTGAGCCAGATAAGTACGTTCGTTGCCGTTATCGAACAACTGGAACGGAATTTCCGGATGATCCTGGCGACGTGGATACAGCGGCAGAGTCAGCTGGGCAACATCACCACCTTGTGGATCGATTGCCAGATCAAGTACGTCCGTTTTGATACGGATCAGATCTTTGCTAACAGCTACTGGCGTTTCCGCAGGTGCCGTTGCACTGGCATCGCTTGTGGCGCGTGGAATGTCGTCACTGACAGAAGCATTATTGCCAGTCGCCGTATCCGGTAGGCCCGGTGCGGTAGTACTGGAAGCAACATTCTGAGTCGGCAGGGCAGTTTGACCGTAGTCCTGGTTCCATTTAAGGACCATAACGTAGGCCACGATTGCCAGGGCGACGATCAGGATCGTGCGTTTGATATCCATGATTACTCGGCCATCGAAGAAGAACGGGAGGTAGGGATAGATGGAACCGGGTCATAACCACCGGGATTCCACGGATGACAGCGACCTAAACGACGAAAGGTCAGCCAGCCACCGCGCAGAAGGCCATGATTTTCTATGGCTTCATACGCGTAGCAGGAACAACTGGGGTAGAAACGACAGTGACTGGCCATCAGAGGACTAATGGCATAGCGATAAAACTGGATCGGAACGAGTGCCAGTTTACGCATCGGTACTGTCTACCCCTACAGTTTCGGTTTTGACTGCTGGTACCGGCGTGCTGCGTGCCAGACGCTTCCAGAGTTTGCCGAAATGCTGAATCAATTCGGGGTTTTCTACGTCACCCAAACCTTTGCGCGCGACGATAACTATGTCCCAGCCGACCAGAGAATCCTGGTGCAGACGGAACGATTCGCGCATCAGACGTTTGAGGCGATTGCGCTCGACGGAGAGCTTTACGCTCTTTTTCCCGATAACCAGCCCGAGACGGGGGTGATCAAGATCGTTGTTGCGCGCAAGGAGCAGGAGATTTTTCCCCGGAACCTTGCCGGTAGGGGAGTCAAAGACTGCCTTGAAATGCCGGGGGGTAAGCAGACGCTTTTCCCGACTGAAGTCCTGACTCACCTCCAGTGCCGGCTTATCAAACTGCCAGACGCGCACGACCTTTGGCGCGACGACGCGACAGAACGGCGCGACCGTTTTTGGTAGCCATACGAGCACGGAAACCGTGAGTACGAGCGCGTTTGATAGTGCTTGGTTGGAAAGTACGTTTCATTGTCGTGTTACCTGGTTCGTCCACAACGGGCCGGAATGGCCCCCGTTTTAAGAGACCGGGGATTCTAGAGAAAGCAAGCCTCTAGGTCAATTTCCAACCAGCGTTTCCTTATAAATAGATCTCTGGGCGTTTTGCTGATCACCAGGCCTCGGTAGATATAGAAATAAAGAAGGAAAGTATTTAAAGCTTTTTTGTAAAGCTTATAAAAGCTAGGGGAGCGGTTCTCTGTGGATAACTGACACCAGCCCTTTAAACTCCTGATGTACAGAGAATGACAACTACCGTGGTAAACGGTGGTAACCCTGTGCTGCACTGTCGGATAAGCTGTGTGTGAAAGGCGGTGTTATCCACAGGCAGGTTATCCACCGAGTTTCCCCCCTACTTGTACAACGACCTTAGGGTCGGTTATCCACAGAGCTTATGCACAGACCGTTGGTCGCCTTTTTCCCGCATAAAGCGTTGATTCCCCTTGGAAGCTGAGCAACCTACGTGTGGATAAGTCAGCGTCTGGCCGCTACAATGGCCGCTTGTTTTTGCCTCACCGGCTTTCAACTTAGGGGATATCCGTGTCAGTGGAACTTTGGCAGCAGTGCGTGGAGCTTTTGCGCGATGAGCTGCCTGCCCAACAATTCAACACTTGGATCCGTCCACTACAGGTCGAAGCCGAAGGCGACGAGTTGCGCGTGTACGCACCGAATCGTTTTGTTCTCGACTGGGTCAACGAAAAGTATTTGAGCCGCGTCCTTGAGCTGCTTGATGAGCATGGCAATGGCATGGCGCCGGCGCTGTCCTTATTAATAGGCAGCAAACGCAGTTCGGCACCTCGTGCAGCGCCAAATGCTCCGCTCGCCGCAGCGGCCTCTCAGGCCCAGGCCACGCAAGCGCCTGTCAGTGCACCAACGCAGGCTCCTGCATCCTTGCCGACCAAGCGTTCGACTCAAAGAATGGCTGATGTCAGTGAAGAGCCGTCTCGTGACAGCTTTGACCCGATGGCGGGTGCGAGCTCGCAACAGGCACCGGTTCGCGCCGAGCAGCGCACCGTGCAAGTCGAAGGTGCGCTCAAGCACACCAGTTACCTGAACCGTACGTTCACGTTCGAAAACTTCGTCGAAGGCAAGTCCAACCAACTGGCCCGGGCTGCGGCCTGGCAAGTGGCTGATAACCCAAAGCACGGATACAACCCGCTCTTTCTTTATGGCGGCGTCGGCTTGGGTAAAACCCACTTGATGCACGCTGTGGGTAACCACCTATTAAAGAAGAATCCGAATGCGAAGGTCGTTTACCTGCATTCCGAGCGTTTTGTAGCGGACATGGTCAAGGCCTTGCAGCTGAACGCGATCAACGAGTTCAAGCGCTTTTACCGTTCGGTAGATGCGTTGCTGATCGATGACATTCAGTTCTTCGCCCGCAAGGAACGCTCGCAGGAAGAGTTTTTTCACACCTTTAACGCGTTGCTTGAAGGTGGTCAGCAGGTCATTCTCACCAGTGACCGCTATCCGAAAGAAATCGAAGGCCTCGAAGAGCGCCTGAAATCCCGCTTCGGCTGGGGCCTGACGGTTGCCGTCGAGCCGCCGGAGCTGGAAACCCGTGTCGCGATCCTGATGAAAAAGGCCGACCAGGCCAAAGTCGATCTGCCACACGATGCGGCGTTCTTCATCGCCCAACGCATTCGTTCCAACGTCCGCGAACTGGAAGGCGCGCTCAAGCGCGTGATTGCCCACTCGCACTTTATGGGCCGCGATATCACCATTGAGCTGATTCGCGAATCCCTGAAGGACCTCTTGGCTCTCCAGGATAAATTGGTCTCTGTGGATAACATTCAGCGCACTGTCGCCGAGTACTACAAGATCAAGATCTCCGACTTGCTGTCCAAACGTCGTTCACGTTCGGTTGCCCGTCCGCGTCAGGTTGCCATGGCATTGTCCAAGGAACTGACCAACCACAGTCTGCCGGAAATCGGTGACGTGTTTGGAGGCCGCGACCACACGACTGTTTTGCACGCTTGCCGCAAGATCAACGAACTTAAGGAATCCGACGCGGACATCCGCGAGGACTACAAGAACCTGCTGCGTACACTGACCACTTGATGAACACCAGCGCAGCTTATTAAGGCAAGGGACTAGACCATGCATTTCACCATTCAACGCGAAGCCCTGTTGAAACCCCTGCAACTGGTCGCAGGCGTCGTCGAACGTCGACAGACCTTGCCGGTGCTCTCCAACGTGCTGCTGGTTGTCGAAGGCCAGCAACTGTCGCTGACCGGTACCGACCTGGAAGTCGAGCTGGTCGGTCGTGTACAACTCGAAGAGCCTGCTGACCCGGGTTCCATCACTGTGCCGGCACGCAAGCTCATGGACATCTGCAAGAGCCTGCCCAACGACGCGCTGATCGACATCAAGGTCGACGAGCAGAAGCTTGTAGTCAAAGCCGGACGTAGCCGATTCACGCTGTCGACGTTGCCGGCCAATGACTTCCCGACGGTGGAAGAAGGTCCTGGCTCGCTGACCTGCAGCCTCGAGCAAAGCAAACTGCGTCGTCTGATCGAGCGCACCAGTTTTGCCATGGCCCAGCAAGACGTACGTTACTACTTGAACGGCATGCTGCTGGAAGTCTCGGCCGGTATCATCCGCGCTGTCGCTACGGACGGTCACCGCCTGGCGATGTGCTCGATGCAGGCCGATATCGGTCAGCCGGATCGCCACCAGGTCATCGTGCCACGCAAGGGTATCCTTGAGTTGGCGCGTTTGCTGACCGAGCCGGACGGCATTGTCAGTATCGTCTTGGGTCAACACCACATCCGTGCTACCACGGGTGAATTCACCTTCACCTCGAAGCTCGTCGATGGCAAGTTCCCTGACTACGAGCGCGTGCTGCCTAAAGGCGGCGACAAGCTGGTTCTAGGCGATCGTCAGGCGCTGCGCGAAGCGTTCAGCCGTACCGCGATTCTGTCCAACGAGAAGTACCGTGGTATCCGTCTGCAACTGGCCAATGGTCAGCTGAAAATCCAGGCGAACAACCCGGAACAGGAAGAGGCGGAAGAAGAAGTCGGCGTTGAATACAACGGCGGCAATCTGGAAATCGGCTTCAACGTTAGTTACTTGCTGGACGTGCTGGGCGTAATGACGACCGAGCAAGTTCGTTTGATTCTGTCCGACTCTAACAGCAGTGCGCTGGTGCAAGAGTCCGACAACGATGATTCGGCTTACGTTGTCATGCCGATGCGTCTGTAATCATGCTCAGCATAAGCTAGATGTCTCTAAGTCGCGTCTCGGTCACCGCGGTGCGCAATCTGCACCCGGTGACCTTCTCCCCCTCCCCCCGAATCAACATTCTTTACGGCGCTAACGGCAGCGGCAAAACCAGTGTTCTGGAAGCCATTCATCTGCTGGGGCTCGCCCGGTCGTTTCGCAGCAGCCGGCTCTTACCCGTCATTCAGTATGAACAGCTGGCCTGTACGGTGTTTGGCCAGGTTGAGCTGGCCGAGGGCGGGAGCAGTGCCTTGGGGATATCTCGGGACCGCTCCGGCGAGTTCCAGATTCGCATCGACGGACAGAATGCCCGCAGCGCGGCGCAGTTGGCGGAGATCCTGCCACTTCAATTGATTAACCCCGACAGCTTCCGTTTGCTTGAAGGCGCACCGAAGATTCGCCGACAGTTTCTCGACTGGGGAGTGTTCCACGTGGAACCCCGCTTCATGTCGACCTGGCAACGGTTGCAGAAGGCCCTGCGCCAGAGAAACTCTTGGCTGCGGCATGGTACACTTGACGCCGTTTCGCAAGCGGTTTGGGACAGGGAACTGTGTCAGGCCAGCGCTGAAATTGATGAATACCGCCGCGCCTATATCAAAGCCTTGAAACCAGTCTTTGAGAAGACCTTGAGCGAATTGGTAGAGCTTGAGGGATTAACGCTCAGCTATTACCGCGGTTGGGATAAAGATCGCGAGTTGAGTGCAGTGCTCGCCGGCTCCCTTCAGCGGGATCAGCAAATGGGTCACACCCAGGCAGGACCACAACGCGCTGATTTGCGTCTTAGGTTAGGTGCGCATAACGCCGCGGATATCTTGTCCCGGGGTCAGCAGAAGCTGGTGGTTTGTGCCTTGCGGATCGCTCAAGGGCATCTGGTCAGCCAAGCCCGACGCGGCCAGTGTATTTATCTGGTGGATGACTTGCCGTCCGAACTGGACGAGCAACATCGCCGCGCGCTTTGCCGCTTGCTGGAAGACTTACGCTGCCAGGTATTTATCACCTGTGTAGATCACGAATTATTGAGGGAAGGCTGGCAGACGGAAACGCCAGTCGCTTTGTTCCACGTGGAACAGGGCCGTATCACCCAGACCCACGACCATCGGGAGTGAAGGCATTGAGCGAAGAAAATACGTACGACTCAACGAGCATTAAAGTGCTGAAAGGCCTGGATGCCGTACGCAAACGTCCCGGTATGTACATTGGTGACACCGACGACGGTAGCGGCCTGCACCACATGGTGTTCGAGGTGGTCGACAACTCGATCGACGAAGCTCTCGCCGGCCACTGCGACGACATCAGCATCATCATCCACCCGGATGAGTCCATCACCGTTCGCGACAACGGCCGTGGCATCCCGGTAGACGTGCACAAAGAAGAAGGCGTTTCTGCAGCCGAGGTCATCATGACCGTGCTGCACGCTGGCGGTAAGTTTGACGACAACTCCTACAAAGTATCCGGTGGTCTTCACGGTGTAGGTGTGTCGGTGGTTAACGCCCTGTCCGAAGAGCTTATTCTCACGGTGCGACGCAGCGGCAAGATCTGGGAACAGACGTATGTCCACGGTGTTCCTCAAGAGCCGATGAGAATCGTTGGCGAGAGCGAAACAACCGGTACACAGATCCACTTCAAACCGTCGGACCAGACGTTCAAAAACATCCACTTCAGCTGGGACATCCTGGCCAAGCGGATTCGTGAACTGTCCTTCCTCAACTCCGGTGTCGGCATCGTCCTCAAAGACGAACGCAGCGGGAAGGAAGAGCTGTTCAAGTATGAAGGTGGCCTGCGTGCATTCGTTGAATACCTGAACACCAACAAGACTCCGGTCAACCAGGTGTTCCACTTCAACATCCAGCGTGAAGACGGCATCGGCGTAGAAATCGCCCTGCAGTGGAACGACAGCTTCAACGAGAACCTGTTGTGCTTCACCAACAACATTCCACAGCGCGATGGCGGTACTCACCTGGTGGGTTTCCGTTCCGCACTGACGCGTAACCTGAACACTTACATCGAAGCTGAAGGCCTGGCGAAGAAGCACAAGGTTGCCACCACCGGTGACGACGCTCGTGAAGGCCTGACTGCGATCATTTCGGTAAAGGTTCCGGATCCGAAGTTCAGCTCCCAGACCAAAGACAAGCTGGTTTCTTCCGAAGTGAAGACCGCGGTCGAACAGGAAATGGGCAAATACTTCTCCGACTTCCTGCTGGAAAACCCGAACGAAGCCAAACTGGTCGTCGGCAAGATGATCGATGCGGCACGGGCTCGTGAGGCGGCGCGTAAAGCCCGTGAGATGACCCGTCGTAAAGGTGCGCTGGACATCGCCGGCCTGCCGGGCAAACTGGCTGACTGCCAGGAAAAAGACCCTGCCCTCTCCGAACTGTACCTCGTGGAAGGTGACTCTGCTGGCGGCTCCGCCAAGCAGGGACGTAACCGTAGGACCCAGGCCATCCTGCCGTTGAAGGGCAAGATCCTGAACGTCGAGAAGGCGCGCTTTGACAAGATGATCTCTTCGCAAGAAGTGGGCACCTTGATCACCGCTCTGGGCTGCGGGATCGGCCGCGACGAATACAACATTGCGAAGCTGCGTTATCACAACATCATCATCATGACCGATGCTGACGTCGACGGTTCGCACATCCGTACCCTGCTCCTGACTTTCTTCTTCCGTCAGTTGCCGGAGCTGATTGAGCGCGGTTATATCTACATCGCTCAGCCACCGCTGTACAAGGTCAAGAAAGGCAAGCAAGAGCAATACATCAAAGACGACGACGCCATGGAAGAGTACATGACGCAGTCGGCCCTGGAAGACGCGAGCCTGCACCTGAACGAAGAAGCCCCGGGTATCTCCGGACCAGCGCTGGAGCGCTTGGTGAATGACTTCCGTCTGGTGATGAAGACCCTCAAGCGTTTGTCTCGCCTGTACCCACAGGAGCTGACCGAGCACTTCATCTACCTGCCTGCGGTGAGCATGGAGCAGTTGTCCGATCACGCAGCGATGCAAGACTGGCTGACCAAGTACGAAGTTCGTCTGCGCACTGTCGAGAAATCCGGCCTGGTTTACAAAGCCAGCCTGCGTGAAGATCGTGAACGTAACGTCTGGCTGCCAGAGGTCGAACTGATCTCCCACGGCTTGTCGAACTACGTCACTTTCAACCGTGACTTCTTCGGCAGCAACGATTACAAGACCGTTGTTTCCCTGGGTGCTCAATTGAGCACCTTGCTGGACGAAGGCGCGTATATCCAGCGTGGCGAACGCAAGAAGCCCGTCACCGAGTTCAAGGAAGCGCTTGAATGGCTGATGGCTGAAAGCACCAAGCGTCACACCATCCAGCGCTATAAAGGTCTGGGTGAGATGAACCCGGATCAGCTGTGGGAAACCACCATGGACCCAGCGCAGCGCCGGATGCTCAAAGTGACCATCGAAGACGCCATTGGCGCGGACCAGATCTTCAACACCCTGATGGGTGATGCGGTCGAGCCTCGTCGTGACTTCATTGAAAGCAACGCCTTGGCGGTTTCGAACCTGGATTTCTGATTCAGCTTTCCCCCTGTCTAGTCCTGAAATAGGTTTACACCTGTTTCACCCTCAAAACGCCCGATGCACCGCATCGGGCGTTTTGCATTTCAACGATAGGTGCGGACGTTTGCTGTTGTAGATGCTTATCGACTCGTCGACCATTCGAATCGCCTCGGCAAGATCTCTAGGTCGGTGAAGCAGAAACTCTGTCTTCAAGATCCCGTTTACACGCTCCGCCAAAGCGTTCTGATAACAGTCGTACCCGTCGGTCATGGAGCACCTGACGCCATGTTTGGCATGCAACTTCTGGTAAAGATCAGAGCAGTATTGCGAGCCGCGATCTGAGTGATGCACCAGCGCCTGATCCGTTCTTCTGTTCCTTAGAGCCTTGTTCATTGCCTGTATGACCGATTCGGTGTGCAGGGTTTCATGCACGTGATGGCCGACGATTTTGCGAGAGTAGGCATCGGTCACCAAGCTCACATAGGCAACGCTTTGTTGGGTAGGCAAATAGGTGATGTCCGCCACCCAGACCTGCTCGGGGCCCGTAGCAGTCACTTGATCAGGGCCAGGTTTTAACCGATTCGGATGTCGGCGGAAGCGATGATGGCTGTCAGTGGTCTTGTGATAGGCGCGCTTGCGAGGAACCAGTTGCCGATTGTCTCGCAAGATAGCGAATAGCCGATCTCGACCTACCGTTTGCGTCAGCTCAGGCTCCGCCTGCATAAGGCCATGCAGCTTACGAGTGCCCAACCGGGGCATCTGAAGACGTGTTTCCAGGACAAAACCCAGCACTTTCTGAGCATGACTGGCTTGCGCGTCATAAGCCCGGTTTCGTTTGTAGTACGCCTGCCGGGATATACCCAGAAACTGGCAAGCCCTCTGAATACTCAGGCCTTGGACTTGCCCTTGGGTGAGGACTTGCCGGATCGCTTTTTTACGATAGAAACCCCGTAATCGTTCTTCAACACGTCAACCACCGCTTCGAAGAATTGGGCTTTCTGATTGGCAAGGGCTAGCTCTTCCTCCAGCTCCTTGATTCGCTGCTCAGGCGTCAGAGGCAAACTTTGTTCGTCCATCGGTCGGCTCCTCTGGGTACTAATAGAGGCGCCTTGGCTCCAGTCCTGCCGCCCATGCTTGCGTAACCACACCAGCACAGTCGACCGCCCCTGAATCCCATAGCGCCGTTGAGCCTCTTTATAACTCAACTCGCCTTTTTCGACCTGATCGACGACTGCCAATTTAAAGCCCAGCGTGTAATCACGTTGGCTGCGCCTTTTTCCCGTATCCATTGGTTCCTCCTGAAGATAAGTCAGAAGGTGTAAACCTTATTCAGGACGAGACACCCGCTAAATAAAAAGGCCAACGCACAAGCGTTGGCCTTTTTGTTTGTCGCTTGATTTTTACCTATAAAAAAACCGGCTATATCAGCCGGTTTTTTTACGCCCTAAAAAAACTTATGCACCATTTCGGTAATTTTATGAGTTTAAGAAATATGTATATAAATCATTAACCTACAAACGAATTACGTCGATTTTCAATCAAACGGTACACAGGTTATCCACAGAATCTCAGACAGCCATTTGATCGCTCTCGACCGGTGCCTGCGGCGCAGGTGGAATCGAGCCCATCTCGCGCTGCATTTGCTCGTTCCAGGCTTGAACCCGATCGTTCAGTGCGGCGATGGCTCGCGGTCCGCTGCCTTCGGCATACATCGGTTCACCGATGATTACGGTAATCACGCCCTGCTTCTTGGCCCAACCGGTTTTTGGCCAGAACTTGCCGGCATTGTGTGCAATCGGCAGCACTGGAAGCGCAGCATTAACAGCTAGCGCGGTGCCCCCGCGGGAGAATTTGCCAACGGTGCCGTAAGGTACCCGCGTTCCTTCCGGGAAGATCAGTACCCAAACACCATCCTTGAGCAACTCGTCGCCCTTCTTGGCTACGTGCTTGAGCGCTGCTTTCGGGTTGTCGCGATCAATCGCGATCGGACGCAACATGGCCATGGCCCAGCCGAAAAACGGCACAAACAGCAACGAGCGCTTGAGGACCTGACTTAATGGCTGGAAATAGGCCGAGAGAAAAAACGTCTCCCAGGTGCTCTGGTGATTCGACTGAATGACGCAGGGTTGGTCAGGCACATTTTCTGCGCCCTTCACTTCGTAACTGATCCCCAGGAAAACCTTGCTCAGCCATAAGGCGCAGCGGCACCAGTAGACATTGATGAAGCGATAGCGCGCCTTGAACGGCAGGAAAGGAGCGATAAAAAAGCTCAGGCTGCACCAAAGCAGAGAGCTGGTGCCCAGCAACAGGTAAAAGAGGAAAGTTCTGATGGCCTGCAGTATCGACATGGCGACATTTACCGTGCGGGCTTTGCCCGTCTTTATAAAGCGCACTCCCGATCAATCCTTGGTCAGAATATCGAAAACGCTCTAATTGTGGATAAGTTCTGCGGCAATCGCCGCCAGATCGTCAAAAATCAAGGTGCCCACCGGCAAGGTCTTGCCCAGCGTTTTTTCGCCCTTCCCGGTCTTAACCAACACAGGCTGAGAATCGACGGCTTTGGCGGCTTCCAGGTCACCAAGACTATCGCCGACGAACCACAGATTGGTCAGCGATACGTTGTAATGAGCGGCGATGTTTTTCAACATCCCGGGTTTTGGCTTACGGCAATCGCAGCCATCGTCCGGCCCATGCGGGCAATAGACAATCAGCCCGACTTCCCCACCCTGCTCCGCCACGAGCGAGCGCAGGCGCTCATGCATGGCGTCCAGGGTGGCGATGTCGTAGTAACCGCGAGCGATGCCCGACTGGTTGGTAGCAACCGCTACCGTCCAGCCGGCCTTGCTCAGCTGCGCAATGGCTTCGATCGAGCCGGGCAGTGGAATCCACTCCTCCACCGACTTGATGTAAGCGTCGGAGTCGTAATTGATCACCCCGTCCCGATCGAGAATCAGCAGTTTCAACAGCAGCCCCTCAGCCCAGCAGCGAAATGTCGGCGACGCCGAGGAACAGACCACGCAGACGCGCCAGCAACGCATAACGGTTGGCGCGCACGTTGGCGTCTTCCGCGTTGACCATCACGGCTTCGAAGAACGCGTCCACCGGCTCGCGCAAGGCAGCCAGGCGCGCCAGGGATTCGCTGTACTGACGCGCAGCAGCCATCGGCTGGACAGCCTGGTCAGCCTGTTGAATCGCCGAGTACAGGGAGAACTCGTTGGCGTTGTCGAAATATTTGGCTTCAACAACCGTCGGCACCGAGCCTTCGACCTTGCTCAACAAGTTCGACACGCGCTTGTTCACCGCTGCCAGAGCAGCCGCTTCCGGCAATTGACGGAAGGCTTGTACGGCTTGAACACGCTGATCGAAGTCCAGCGCAGAACCCGGCTTCAAAGCACGCACCGACAGGTACGTCGCCACATCGACACCTTCGTCTTCGTAACGGGCACGCAGACGGTCGAAGATGAATTCCAGTACCGAGTCGTTCAAGCCGGCAACCTTGACCTTGGTGCCGAAGGCATTCACAGCGAATGCCACTGCGTCGTTCAGGTCGAGGTCGAGCTTCTTGTCGATCAGGATGCGCAACACGCCAAGGGCAGCACGGCGCAGGGCGTACGGGTCTTTGCTACCGGTAGGCAGCATGCCGATGCCGAAGATGCCGACCAGGGTGTCGAGCTTGTCAGCGATGGCCACGGCCGCACCGGTCAGGGTGGTTGGCAACTCGGCGCCAGCACCGCGTGGCATGTACTGCTCGTTCAGTGCCAGAGCGACTTCTTCCGGCTCGCCATCGTTGAGGGCGTAGTAGTAACCGGCGACGCCTTGCATCTCCGGGAACTCGCCGACCATCTCGGTTGCCAGGTCGCACTTGGACAGCAGGCCAGCACGGGAAGCCCATGCAGCGTTGCCGCCGATGCGCTGAGCGATGAAGGCGGCGAGTTTGGAAACGCGCTCGGCCTTCTCGTAGACACTGCCCAGTTTTTCCTGGAACACCACGTTTTGCAGGCGCAGGTTGAAGTCTTCGAGTTTCTGCTTCTTGTCTTGCTTGAAGAAGAACTCGGCGTCGGTCAGACGTGGACGAACCACTTTCTCGTTACCGGCGATGATCTGCTGCGGGTCTTTGCTTTCGATGTTGGCCACGGTAATGAAACGCGGCAGCAACTTGCCGTCGGCGTCCAGCAGGCAGAAGTACTTCTGGTTGTCCTGCATGGTCGTGATCAGCGCTTCTTGCGGCACGTCGAGGAAGCGCTCTTCGAACGAGCACACCAGCGGCACAGGCCATTCAACCAGCGCGGTGACTTCGTCGAGCAGCGCAGGTGGAACGATCGCCGTACCTTCCTGCAGCGTAGCCAGTTCTTCGGTACGTTTGCTGATCAGCGCGCGACGCTCATTGGCATCGGCCAGCACGTAAGCAGCACGCAGATCGTTCAGGTAATTGGCCGGCGAAGTGATGCGCACGTTTTCCGGGTGATGGAAACGGTGACCGCGAGAATCGCGGCCAGACTTCTGGGCGAGGATCGTGCAATCGATAACCTGGTCACCGAGCAGCATCACCAGCCACTGGGTCGGACGTACGAATTCTTCCTTGCGAGCGCCCCAGCGCATGCGCTTTGGAATCGGCAGGTCGTTCAGCGAATCTTCAACGATGGTTGCCAGCAAGCTGGCGGTCGGTTTGCCGGCGATGCTTTGGCTGTAACGCAGTTTCGGGCCGCTCTGATCGATTTCGCTCAGATCGACGCCGCACTTCTTGGCGAAGCCCAAGGCTGCTTGAGTCGGGTTGCCTTCGGCATCGAAGGCCGCCTGACGTGGCGGGCCGTCGAGGTTGATGCTGCGATCCGGCTGCTGGGTGGCCAGCGAGGTGATCAGCACAGCCAGTCGGCGCGGTGCGGCGTAGACGGTTTTGGTCTCGTAGTTCAGGCCAGCCGCTTGCAGGCCCTTGTCGATACCGGCCAGGAACGCATCAGCCAGCGTGTTCAGGGCTTTGGGTGGCAGTTCTTCAGTGCCCAGTTCAACCAGAAAATCCAGAGCACTCATTGTGCAGCCTCCAGCTTAGCCAACACTTCATCACGCAGATCCGGGGTCGCCATCGGGAAGCCCAGCTTGGCGCGAGCCAGCAGGTAGGCTTGCGCAACGGAACGCGCCAGGGTGCGCACGCGCAGAATGTATTGCTGACGCGCGGTCACCGAGATTGCCCGGCGCGCATCCAGCAGGTTGAAGGTATGGGAGGCCTTCAACACCATTTCGTAGCTCGGCAACGGCAACGGCTGGTCGAGTTCGATCAGGCGCTTGGCTTCGCTCTCGTAGAAGTCGAACAACTCGAACAGCTTCTCGACGTTGGCGTGTTCGAAGTTGTAGGTCGACTGCTCGACTTCGTTCTGGTGGAACACGTCGCCGTAGGTCACTTTGCCCATCGGGCCGTCAGCCCAGACCAGGTCGTAGACCGAGTCCACGCCTTGCAGGTACATGGCCAGACGCTCGAGACCGTAGGTGATCTCGCCGGTCACCGGGTAGCACTCGATGCCGCCCGCTTGCTGGAAGTAGGTGAACTGCGTCACTTCCATGCCGTTGAGCCAGACTTCCCAGCCCAGACCCCAAGCGCCCAGGGTCGGCGACTCCCAGTTGTCTTCGACGAAACGAATGTCGTGGACCAGCGGGTCCAGACCGACGTGCTTGAGGGAGCCCAGGTACAGTTCCTGGAAGTTGTCCGGGTTCGGCTTCAGGACTACCTGGAACTGGTAGTAGTGCTGCAGACGGTTCGGGTTTTCGCCGTAGCGGCCGTCAGTCGGGCGACGACTGGGCTGCACATAAGCGGCGTTCCAGGTTTCCGGGCCGATGGCACGCAGAAACGTGGCTGTGTGGAAAGTGCCGGCGCCTACTTCCATATCGTAGGGCTGAAGTACCACGCAACCTTGCTCGGCCCAGTATTGCTGGAGGGCGAGGATCAAGTCTTGGAAGGTACGCACGGCTGGCGTAGGCTGGCTCACGAAATTCACCTGTTTCTTGGGCTGCGATTTAAAGAGCGGGAGTATACCCGATTCGGTCCTGCGCACGCCCCCTGGAGCCTTATGCCACGCTGCTTTTGGTGTTCCGAAGATCCGCTGTACATGGCTTATCACGATCAGGAGTGGGGCGCGCCGCTTCGCGATGCGCAGGGATTGTTCGAGTTGCTTTTGCTCGAAGGGTTCCAGGCCGGCCTCTCATGGATCACCGTGCTGCGCAAACGCGAGCGTTATCGCGAGGTGCTGTTCGGCTTCGACGTCCAGCGCGTGGCGCAAATGAGCGATGCGGAAATCGATGAGCTGATGCTCGATCCGGGGATCATTCGCAATCGTCTCAAACTCAATGCTGCCCGGCGCAATGCCCAAGCCTGGCTGGCGTTGGAGGACCCGGTGGTGTTTCTCTGGTCTTTCGTTGGCGGTACGCCAGTGATCAATCATTTTAAGGATCGCAGCGAAGTGCCAGCGGTGACCCCGGTCGCCGTGGAAATGAGCAAAGGCTTGAAAAAGGCCGGATTCACGTTCGTCGGACCGACCATTTGTTATGCGCTGATGCAGGCCTCGGGCATGGTCATGGACCATACCCAGGATTGCGATCGCTACGCGACGTTGGCGAACGGCGGTTAGAATGACCGCCTCGCGCACAGCACAAGATCAGGAGTGACCTGTGGATAAGTTTAAAGGCGCCTTGCTGGTAGGCGCTCTGCGGTTGTTTGCCCTGCTTCCATGGCGGGCAGTGCAGGCAGTGGGTTCGGCGATTGGCTGGATGATGTGGAAAACCCCTAATCGTTCCCGTGACGTGGTGCGGATCAACCTGGCCAAGTGTTTTCCGGACATGGACCCGGCCGAACGCGAGCGCCTGGTTGGCCAGAGCCTGAAAGACATTGGTAAGTCCCTGACGGAAAGCGCCTGCGCTTGGATCTGGCCGGCTCAGCGCTCCATCGATCTGGTGCGTGAAGTCGAAGGTCTCGATGTTTTGAAGGACGCCCTGGCGTCGGGTAAAGGCGTGGTCGGCATCACCAGTCATCTGGGCAACTGGGAAGTGCTGAATCACTTCTATTGCAGCCAGTGCAAGCCGATTATTTTTTATCGCCCGCCAAAATTGAAGGCGGTGGATGATTTGCTGCGCAAGCAGCGGGTGCAACTGGGTAACCGCGTAGCGGCCTCCACCAAGGAAGGTATTCTCAGTGTCATCAAGGAAGTGCGCAAAGGTGGTGCAGTGGGTATTCCGGCTGACCCGGAACCGTCCGAATCTGCCGGAATCTTCGTGCCCTTCTTCGCCACCAAGGCCCTGACCAGCAAATTCGTGCCCAACATGTTGGCCGGGGGCAAAGCGGTCGGCGTGTTTCTGCATGCCCTGCGGCTGCCGGACGGCTCAGGCTATAAAGTGATTCTCGAAGCCGCGCCGGAGGCCATGTACAGCACAGACACCGAAACGTCTTGTGCCGCCATGAGCAAAGTGGTCGAGCGCTATGTAGCGGCTTATCCAAGCCAATACATGTGGAGCATGAAACGCTTCAAGAAGCGGCCGCCAGGTGAAGAACGGTGGTACTGACATAATTGGCACGCTCTGTGGATAACCTGTAGCAGCAATGCTTGCACGCGAAGACTTCATTAAATTCAACGCGGGTGTTGGATGGCATATCGCCTCGCGGGCAAGCTGCTCCTACAAAAAAACTCAGTTATCCACAACCCGGTTAATAAGGGCGCAGAAGATGTCCGAACACCGCAAATCGTTTCGCATCAAGATCATTCACGACAGCTTCGGCGAATGCCTCGGCCAGACCCGCAATCTGTCGACCACGGGTGTCTACGTCAAGCATCCGCGCCTGTCGTCGTTGCCCAAAGGCGCGGTGGTTTATGGCCAGGTGCAGGGTTTACCCACAGGTGCGCCGCGAGTGCGCATGGAAGTGGTGCTGGTAGATGCCGATGGCATTGGCCTGCGCTATCTCTGATTACTGAGCCTGACGCTCAAGCTTCTTCAGAAACACCGTCATCTCCTTTTCCGCCTGCTTGTCGCCATGGGCGCGGGCGGCTTCGATGCCATGTTCCCATGCCTGACGCGCAGCCGGAAAGTCCGCCAACGCCAGCCAGGCTTTGCCCAACAGCTTCCATGCCGCCGAATATTTGGGGTCGAATTCGACACAGCGCTTGAAATGCTCGGCCGCCTTGGCGTTTTCGCCCAGATCCAGATAACCCTTGCCCAGGCCGAAGCGCAGCAAGGCGTTATCCACACCCTTGGCGAGCATCTTTTCCAGGGATTCGATCATGGTTAGCACCTCTTTATGCAGATCGTTCCCACGCAGAGCGTGGGAACGATCTGTTAGAAAAAGCTCAGCCCCACGTGAAACAGCTTCTCCACGTCGCGAATATGCTTTTTATCCACAAGGAACAGAATCACATGGTCGCCCGTTTCGATCACCGTGTCGTCATGGGCAATGATCACTTCTTCATCACGAATGATTGCCCCGATAGTCGTGCCCGGTGGCAGGCCGATGTTCTCGATGGCCTTGCCAATCACTTTGCTCGACTTTGCATCGCCATGGGCAATCGCCTCGATGGCTTCCGCCGCCCCCCGACGCAATGAATGCACGCTGACGATATCGCCGCGACGCACGTGGGCGAGCAAGGTGCCGATGGTGGCCAGCTGCGGGCTGATGGCGATGTCGATATCGCCGCCCTGGATCAGATCCACGTAGGCCGGGTTGTTGATGATGGTCATCACCTTCTTCGCACCCAGACGTTTAGCCAGTAGCGAAGACATGATGTTGGCTTCGTCGTCGTTGGTCAGGGCCAGGAAGAGATCTGCGTCTGCAATATTTTCTTCGAGCAGCAAATCGCGGTCCGAGGCGCTGCCCTGCAACACGACCGTGCTGTCCAGAGTGTCGGACAGATGGCGGCAGCGGGTCGGGTTCATCTCGATGATCTTGACCTGATAGCGGCTCTCGATGGCCTCGGCCAGACGCTCACCGATTTGCCCGCCACCGGCGATAACGATGCGCTTGTAGGTTTCATCAAGGCGGCGCATTTCGCTCATCACCGCGCGAATGTTCGCTTTGGCGGCAATGAAAAAAACTTCGTCATCCGCTTCGATCACGGTGTCGCCTTGGGGCAAAATCGGTCGGTCACGACGGAAAATCGCAGCGACGCGGGTTTCCACATTCGGCATGTGCTCACGCAGTTGCCGCAGTTGTTGACCCACCAAAGGTCCGCCGTAGTAAGCCTTCACGGCCACCAACTGCGCCTTGCCTTCAGCGAAGTCGATTACCTGCAACGCGCCCGGATGCTGGATCAGACGCTTGATGTAATTGGTGACCACTTGTTCCGGGCTGATCAGCACGTCCACCGGAATCGCTTCGTTGTCGAACAGTTCGGCGCGTGTGAGGTACGCGGCTTCACGGACACGGGCAATCTTGGTCGGCGTATGGAACAGGGTGTGGGCAACCTGGCAGGCCACCATGTTGGTTTCGTCGCTGTTGGTCACGGCCACCAGCATGTCGGCGTCGTCCGCGCCGGCCTGACGCAGCACCGTTGGCAGCGAGCCGCGGCCTTGCACGGTTCGAATGTCCAGCCGATCACCGAGGTCACGCAGGCGTTCGCTATCGGTATCGACCACGGTGATGTCGTTGGCTTCGCTGGCCAAGTGTTCCGCCAGCGAACCGCCGACCTGCCCTGCGCCGAGGATGATGATTTTCATCCAGTCACTCCTTAAACCGGTTAACCGCGCGCGGCGGCGATCTTGATCAGCTTGGCGTAGTAGAAACCGTCGTGCCCACCTTGCTGCGCCAGCAATTGGCGACCATGGGGCTGCTTGATGCCGGCCGCTGTGGCGAGATCCAGCTCGCGGGCACCTGGTGTGCGAGCCAGGAAAGCCTCGATCACTTCGGTGTTCTCAGTGGGTAGCGTGGAGCAGGTGGCGTACAGAAGAATTCCGCCCACTTCCAGGGTGATCCACATGGCGTCCAGCAACTCGCCCTGAAGGACCGCCAATGCTGCGATGTCGTCGGGTTGGCGAGTCAGCTTGATGTCCGGGTGGCGACGGATTACGCCAGTCGCCGAGCACGGTGCGTCGAGCAGGATGCGCTGGAACGGCTTGCCGTCCCACCAGGTAGCCGTGTCACGGCCGTCGGCAGCGATCAGTTCCGCGCTCAGTCCCAGGCGTGCAAGGTTTTCCCGCACGCGCACCAGGCGCTTGGCTTCCAGGTCTACGGCCACGACTCCTGCAAGTGCAGGCTCGGCTTCAAGAATGTGGCAGGTCTTGCCCCCCGGTGCGCAGCAGGCGTCGAGTACTCGTTGGCCCGGGGCGAGATCCAGCAGATCGGCAGCCAGCTGTGCCGCTTCGTCCTGCACGCTGATCCAGCCTTCGGCGAAACCCGGAAGACTGCGCACGTCGGCCGCTGCGTCGAGGATGATGCCGTCCTGGCTGTATACGCACGCGCTGGCAGCAATGCCGGCGTCACTCAGCAAACCGAGATACGCGTCACGGGAGTGATGGCGGCGGTTGACCCGCAGAATCATCGGTGGATGAGCGTTGTTCGCGGCACAAATCGCTTCCCATTGTTCAGGCCAGAACGCCTTGAGGGATTTTTGCAGCCAGCGCGGATGCGCGGTGCGCACTACCGGGTCGTGTTCCAGTTCAGCCAGCAACGCTTCACTTTCGCGTTGGGCGCGGCGCAGCACGGCGTTGAGCAAAGCCTTCGCCCACGGCTTTTTCAATTTGTCGGCGCAACCGACGGTTTCGCCGATGGCCGCGTGGGCCGGGACGCGGGTGTAAAGCAGTTGGTAGAGACCGACCAACAACAACGCTTCGACATCGGCGTCTGCTGCCTTGAAGGGTTTCTGCAGCAGCTTGGCTGCCAGTGCGGACAAACGCGGTTGCCAGCGAGCGGTTCCGAACGCCAGGTCCTGGGTGAAACCACGGTCGCGGTCTTCAACCTTGTCCATCTGCGTCGGCAGCGAACTGTTGAGCGAGGCTTTTCCGTTCAGAACAGCAGCCAGTGCCTTGGCGGCGGCCAGACGCGGGTTCATTGAGCGTCCGCCACTTGACCAAGCACCGTGCCGACGGCGAATTTCTCACGACGGCTGTTGAAGAAGTCGCTGAAGTTCAGCGCCTTGCCGCCGGGCAATTGCAGACGGGTCAGGCACAGCGCCTGTTCACCGCACGCGACGATCAAGCCATCTTTGCTGGCACCGAGAATTTCTCCGGGTGCGCCCTTCCCTTCGACGAGGCTTGCGGCCAGCACTTTCAGTGCTTCGCCATTGAGCGTGCTGTGGGTAATCGGCCACGGATTGAAGGCGCGAACCAGGCGCTCCAGTTCAACGGCTGGGCGGCTCCAATCGATGCGTGCTTCGTCCTTGTTCAGTTTGTGCGCGTAGGTGGCGAGGCTGTCGTCCTGCACTTCGCCGACCAGCGTACCGGCAGCGAGACCGGCAATCGCCTGCAGGACTGCCGGTGGGCCAAGTTCAGCCAGACGGTCGTGGAGACTGCCGCCCGTGTCCTGCGCCGTGATCGGTGTAATGGCTTTGAGCAGCATTGGCCCGGTATCGAGGCCCAGTTCCATGCGCATCACGGTCACGCCACTTTCGCTGTCGCCGGCTTCAACGGCACGCTGGATCGGTGCCGCTCCGCGCCAGCGCGGCAGCAAGGACGCGTGACTGTTGATACAACCCAGACGCGGAATATCCAGCACCACTTGCGGCAGGATCAAACCGTAGGCCACCACCACCAGCAAATCCGGCTTGAGCGCGGCCAGCTCTGCCTGAGCGTCTTCGTTGCGCAGGGTCGGTGGCTGCAACACCGGAATCTGGTTTTCCAGCGCGAGCTGCTTGACCGGGCTTGGCATCAGTTTTTGCCCACGGCCCGCCGGACGATCCGGCTGGGTGTAGACCGCAACGATCTCGTAAGGGCTGTCGAGCAGGGCCTTGAGGTGTTCGGCGGCGAATTCCGGGGTGCCGGCAAAGACGATGCGCAGTGGCTCAGTCATGGGAGCAATCTCTGAAAAGAAAAAGGCTTGCCGCAGCAAGCCTTTGAAAGGAGGGCATCAAGCGTTCTGGCGATGGAGCTTTTCCAGTTTCTTCTTGATTCGGTCGCGTTTGAGGTTGGACAGGTAATCAACGAACAATTTGCCATTGAGGTGGTCGCATTCGTGCTGGATGCACACGGCGAGCAGGCCTTCGGCAATCAGTTCGTATGGCTGGCCGTCGCGATCCAGGGCCTTGACCTTGACCTTCTGTGGGCGATCGACGTTTTCGTAGAAGCCTGGTACCGAGAGGCAACCCTCCTGATACTGCTCCATCTCGTCGGTCAGGGATTCGAACTCGGGGTTGATGAACACCCGGGGTTCCGTGCGGTCTTCGGAGAGGTCCATCACGACGATACGTTTGTGCACGTTGACCTGGGTCGCGGCGAGGCCGATGCCTGGCGCTTCATACATTGTTTCAAACATGTCGTCGACCAACTGACGCACTTCGTCGTCCACTACGGCCACAGGTTTGGCGATAGTGCGCAGGCGCGAGTCGGGAAATTCGAGGATGTCTAAAATGGCCATAAGCTTATTTGCTGCACGTGTGAGGTAAAGTCGGGTCGATGGCCTGGCGGGTCCGAAGATGCAGGCTACCGTTGTGAAGCGTAGCTCCCTTTTCTCTCAAGAGTCGGGAGCG
Source organism: Pseudomonas sp. MDV22-iso1 (assembly GCF_058145095.1). NCBI lineage: Bacteria > Pseudomonadati > Pseudomonadota > Gammaproteobacteria > Pseudomonadales > Pseudomonadaceae > Pseudomonas > Pseudomonas sp. MDV22-iso1. The sequence goes on along the minus strand of NZ_JBYVMF010000015.1, from coordinate 95,225 downwards.
AGCCACGAGGGCTCTGGCGTTTCACGCGAACGCACATAATAAAGGGATTCACCGCATGAGGAAATCACTACTCGCCCTGCTCCTTCTGGCTTCGGCCGGTTTGGCACATGGGCAAGTGCAACTCAGGGAAGGTTTTCCACAGCAATACACAGTGGTGGCTGGAGACACACTCTGGGACATATCGGGAAAATTCCTCCGTGAACCGTGGAAATGGCCAGATCTGTGGCAGGCCAATCCCCAGATCGAAAACCCCAATCTTATTTATCCCGGCGATTCGCTTTCGCTGGTCTACGTCAACGGCCAGCCGCGCCTGACCCTCAATCGCGGGGCCTCCAGGGGCACCATCAAGTTGTCGCCGCGCATCCGCAGTTCGCCGGTGGCGGAGGCCATTCCGAGCATTCCACTGCAGTCGATCAACAGCTTCCTGCTCAGCAATCGCATCGTCGACAAGGCTGAAGACTTCGACAAGGCGCCCTACATCGTCGCTGGCGATGCGGAGCGCGTGCTCAGTGGCAACGGCGACCGGATTTTCGCTCGCGGCCATTTCGATCCGAACCAGCCGGTGTACGGCATCTTCCGTCAGGGCAAGGTCTACACCGATCCGGACAGCAAGGAATTTCTGGGCATTAACGCGGACGACATCGGCGGCGGCGAGATTGTGGCCACCGAGGGCGATGTCGCTACCCTCGCCGTGCAACGCACCACGCAGGAAATACGCCTCGGTGATCGATTGTTCAGCGGCGAAGAACGATCGATCAACTCGACGTTCATGCCCAGCTCGCCAAAAAGTGAAATCAACGGCTTGATCATCGATGTGCCACGCGGCGTCACGCAGATTGGCGCGATGGATGTGGTCACGCTCAACAAGGGTCAGCGCGATGGTCTGGCGGAAGGCAACGTCCTGGTGGTGATGAAAACCGGTGAAACCGTACGGGACCGGATCACTGGCCAACCCTTGAAAATCCCCGATGAGCGTGCCGGTTTGCTTATGGTATTTCGCACCTACGACAAGCTCAGCTATGGATTGGTCCTGAATGCATCGCGCTCTTTGGCGGTGATGGACAAGGTGCGAAATCCTTAGTCTGCTCCACAAGTTACCAACAGAGTTATCCACAGCTTATTCCCGTTTGAACGGGGCTCATAACGATCAAGGATGATCCATGAAACTGCCAGCCGTGACATCAGTATCCCCGGCGGAACTGGAAGCCCGTTTACGCCTGCACCGTTTGCCTGAACTCGGTCCTGTGCGATTCAAGAAACTGCTCGAAGCCTTCGGTTCGGCGTCCAAAGCGCTTGGCGCGCCGGCGAGTGCCTGGAAGTCCCTGGGTTTGCCTTTTGCTTGTGCAGAGGCTCGTCGAGCCGTTGAAGTTCGTGACGGCGCCAGTCATGCATTGGCCTGGTTAGAGCGTCCGGGCCAGCATTTACTGATGTGGGACCAGCCTGACTACCCGGCGTTGCTGGCCGAAATCAGCGATGCGCCTCCTCTGCTGTTCGTGGCAGGTGATCCGGGCATTCTGGAAAAGCCTCAGTTGGCGATGGTGGGCAGCCGTCGCGCATCACGTCCGGGGAGGGACACGGCCGCAGCGTTTTCTCGAAGCCTGGCCGGGGCCGGTTTTGTGATTACCAGTGGCCTGGCGTTGGGGATTGATGCCGCGGCGCACCAAGCGGCGGTCGATGTCGGTGGTCGAACGGTCGGGGTACTTGGCACGGGTCTTGAAAAGTTTTATCCACAGCGCAATCAACGCCTGGCGGATGCCATGATTGCGTCGGGCAGCGCGGTCGTTTCGGAGTTCCCGCTGGACGCCGGACCCACCGCCAGCAACTTCCCCCGGCGCAACCGAATCATCAGCGGTTTATCCCTCGGCGTGCTGGTGGTCGAGGCGAGTGTTGCCAGCGGTTCGTTGATCACCGCGAGACTGGCAGCGGAGCAAGGTCGCGAGGTGTATGCGATTCCAGGATCGATTCATCATCCCGGTGCCAAGGGATGTCACCAACTGATCCGCGACGGTGCGGTGCTGGTTGAAACCATTGAGCACATTCTTGAAGCGTTACGCGGCTGGCAACAATTGCCGTTGTCTCCAGAGACACCGCCCGTGAGTCATCCATTGCTTATCCTGCTCCATGCGGCGCCGCACACCAGTGAGGCGCTATCCATCAGCAGCGGCTGGGCTTTGCCGAAAGTGCTGGCTGCTTTGACGGAGCTGGAAATGGATGGCAGGGCCGTTTGTGAAAGCGGGCGCTGGTTTGCGCGGGTGAGCTAGGTTTTACAGGGAAGAACGGTAAACTGCGCAGAGCCTTATTCCGGAGAGTTTTTCATGGTCAACAGTTGGCGTGTGCAACAAGCCGCGCAAGCCGTTCGCGCAGGAGCGGTCATTGCCTATCCAACCGAAGCGGTGTGGGGTCTGGGATGCGATCCGTGGGACCAACAAGCGGTACAGCGGCTCCTGATGATCAAGGGTCGGTCCATGGAAAAGGGACTGATTCTGGTGGCCGACAACATTCGGCAGTTCGACTTTCTTTTCGAAGACTTCCCAGAGCTGTGGATGGACCGCATGGCCAGCACTTGGCCGGGCCCTAATACCTGGCTGGTGCCGCATCAGAACCTGTTGCCCCAGTGGATTACCGGCGTGCATGAAACCGTGGCGCTGCGCGTCAGTGATCACCCGCAGGTCAGGGATTTGTGTTCGCTGGTCGGGCCGTTGGTGTCGACCTCGGCAAACCCGCAAGGCAGGCCGGCGGCGCGTACGCGGATTCGAGTAGAGCAGTATTTCCGTGGGCAGGTTGATCTGGTCCTGGGCGGAAACCTCGGCGGGCGCAAGAACCCGAGCGTCATTCGGGACCTGGCCACCGGGCATGTTGTGCGCCCGGATTGAGACCGAGTCATCGTTCATCGCTGGCAAGCCAGCTCCCACAGGATTTTGGTCGTCCACATAGCATGTTTACGACACTGAATCCGTGGGAGCTGGCTTGCCAGCGATGGCGTCTTCAAGGCAACAGGACAGTCGAACCCGTGGTACGTCGCGCTGACAACTCCGTCTGCGCCTTCGCCGCATCGGCCAAGGAATATTTCTGGCTGATATCCACTTTCAACTTCCCGCTGATGATCATCTCGAACAGCTCGTCCGCCATGCGCTGCAGGTTTTCGGCGTTGTTGGCATAAGTGGCGAGCGTGGGACGGGTCACGTACAGCGAACCCTTCGCCGACAAAATCCCCAGATTCACGCCGTCTACCGCGCCCGACGCATTGCCGAAACTCACCACCAGGCCGCGAGGCGCAGCGCTGTCGAGCGACGTTAGCCAGGTGTCCTTGCCAACACCGTCATACACCACCGGGACTTTTTTGCCGTCGGTCAGTTCCAGCACGCGCTGCGCTACGTTTTCGTGGCTGTAATCAATGGTCGCCCAAGCGCCATTCGCCTTCGCCAAGGCGGCTTTTTCCGGGGAGCTGACGGTGCCGATCAACTTCACTCCCAAGGCTTTGGCCCACTGGCAGGCCAATGAACCCACACCACCCGCGGCAGCGTGGAACAGAATGGTCTCGCCACTCTTGAGGTCATAGGTTTGGCGCAGCAGGTACTGGACGGTCAGTCCTTTAAGCATCACTCCGGCTGCCTGTTCGAAACTGATCGCATCAGGCAGGTGCACCAGATTGGCTTCCGGCAGTACGTGCAGATCGCTGTAAGCGCCCAATGGGCCGCTGCCGTAGGCCACTCGATCACCGACCTTGAAACGGGTGACTTCACTGCCGACTGCCTCGACCACCCCCGCGCCTTCTGCGCCCAGGCCCGATGGCAGGGCCGGCGGTGCATACAGCCCGCTGCGGAAATAGGTGTCAATGAAGTTCAAGCCGATGGCCTTGTTGGCCACGCGGACTTGCTGCGGGCCGGGTTCGGCGGGTTGGTAGTCGACGTACTCGAGCACTTCTGGTCCGCCGTGGGCGCGGAACTGGATACGTTTTGCCATCAGAACTCTCCTCAGGTCTTGGCTACGAGTGTTGTAGCGCAAAGCAGCCTATCGAACTCCCAACCTTGATCTTCGTCAACTGCGGTTGAACAGGGTGCGGTGTTATCCTACGCAGCAATTTGCCGCCGGCCATTAGTGCGCCGCGTAGCTTTGCCCGATTCAAGGTGATGACATGACGACCCGCACCGAGGCCGTAAAAGCCTATCTGCTCGACCTGCAAGACCGCATTTGCGCTGCTTTGGAAGCCGAAGACGGCGGTACGCACTTCGTCGAAGACGCCTGGACCCGGACGGCCGGCGGTGGCGGCCGTACCCGAGTGATTGAAAACGGGACGGTCATCGAAAAAGGCGGCGTTAACTTTTCCCACGTGTTTGGTAGCGGTCTCCCACCGTCTGCCAGCGCTCATCGACCAGAACTGGCCGGTCGTGGCTTCGAAGCGCTCGGCGTGTCCCTGGTGATCCACCCGCACAACCCGCATGTACCGACTTCCCACGCCAACGTGCGCTTTTTCATTGCTGAAAAAGAAGGAGAGGAGCCGGTCTGGTGGTTTGGTGGTGGCTTCGACCTGACTCCTTACTACGGCAATGAAGAAGACTGCGTGCACTGGCACCGCGTTGCCGAGCAGGCGTGTGCGCCGTTCGGCCCGGATGTTTATTCGCGCTACAAGGCGTGGTGCGACAGCTACTTCCACATCAAGCATCGCCATGAACCGCGCGGTATCGGCGGCCTGTTTTTCGATGATTTGAACGAATGGGATTTCGACACCAGCTTCGCCTTCATGCGCGCTATCGGTGACGCGTTCATCGACGCGTACCTGCCGATCGTTCAGCGCCGCAAGAACGATGCATTTACTGCCAGGCAGCGCGAGTTCCAGGAATTCCGTCGTGGCCGTTATGTCGAGTTCAACCTGGTCTACGACCGCGGCACGTTGTTTGGCCTGCAATCTGGGGGGCGTACCGAATCGATCCTCATGTCCCTGCCTCCGCAAGTGCGCTGGAGCTATGACTGGAAGGCCGAACCGGGTAGCGAAGAAGCACGCCTGACCGAGTACTTCCTGCAAGACCGCGATTGGTTGGCCAAGGCCTGAAGGAGCACTACCGATGGACCGTTACGTCGTATTCGGCAACCCGATTGGCCACAGCAAGTCGCCATTGATCCATCGTCTGTTCGCTGAACAAACCGCGCAGCAATTGGACTACAGCACCTCGCTGGCGCCGCTCGACGACTTTTCCGACTTTGCCCGGGCGTTTTTCCGTGAAGGTCGGGGTGCAAATGTCACGGTGCCCTTCAAGGAAGAGGCCTATCGCCTTGCTGACAGCCTGACCGAGCGGGCACAACGGGCCGGTGCGGTGAACACCCTGAGCAAACTGGCCGATGGCACGTTGCTGGGTGACAACACCGACGGCGCCGGGCTGGTGCGGGACCTGACGGTGAATGCCGGTTTCAGCCTCAAGGGTAAGCGCATTCTGTTGCTGGGCGCCGGTGGCGCGGTGCGTGGCGCGCTGGAGCCGTTGCTCGCTGAACAGCCTGCCTCTGTGATCATCGCCAACCGCACGGTGGAAAAAGCCGAGTTGCTGGCGGAGCTGTTTGACGATCTCGGACCGGTGTCGGCCAGTGGTTTTGATTGGTTGAAGGAATCGGTAGACCTCATCATCAACGCGACCTCCGCGAGCCTGTCAGGCGATGTCCCACCGATTGCCAGCAGCTTGATCGAGCCGGGCAAAACGGTGTGCTACGACATGATGTACGGCAAGGAACCGACTTCGTTCTGTCGCTGGGCCCAGGCGCATGGCGCGGCCGTGGCAATGGACGGGTTGGGGATGCTGGCAGAACAGGCGGCGGAAGCGTTCTACCTGTGGCGCGGCGTGCGCCCGGACACGGCGCCGGTGCTGGCTGAACTGCGCCGGCAATTGGCCGCGTAATCCCTGTAGGAGCAAGGCTTATCCGCGATTCAGGCGCCGGGGTGTACCTGGTACCCCACCTTAACGTTCATCGCGGGCAAGCCTTGCGACTACAGAAACGTTGTTTCAATCTTCAAACCGGATCGGGCAGTGTTCCGCGCCCTCCAGTTTTCTCAACTCTTCCACCACTTGAGGTCGAGCCCGCCGCAGGGTCAGGCTGCGATTCTGTTTGAGCAGGCGTCGCGCTTCCTGGTGGAGCATTTCAACGCCCGAGTAGTCGATGAAATTGATCTGCTGCGCCTCGATCACCACGCGCTCACCGTGCATGCGTTGCAGACGCACCTGCAGGTAATGGCTGGCGCCAAAGAAGATCGAACCACCCACGCGCAAAATGTCCTCGTTGCCCTCACGCCAATGCTGCACCCGCGGTTGCGAGGTGCGCTTGAGGTAGAAAAACAGCGAAGCCAGCACCCCGGCGTAGATCGCCGTCTGCAATTCCAGCAGCAGCGTGGCGACACAGGTCAGCGCCATCACGACAAATTCGGCGCGACTGACCCGCAATAGCGCGCGAATGCCGCGATGGTCCACCAGCCCCCAGGCGATCAACAAAATGCTGCCGGCCATCGCTGGAATGGGAATGTGCGCGATCGGCGCCGCACCGAAAATCGCGAACAACGCCACCCACAACGCTGAAAACACGCCAGCCAATGGCGAGCAGGCGCCGGCTTCGTAGCTCAGGCCCGAGCGAGTAAACGAGCCGGCTGACAGTGATCCGGAAAAAAATGCGCCGACGATGTTTGATAAACCCTGGGCGCGGACCTCTTGATTGGCATCAAGCAGTTGCTGCGATCGCGCCGACAGGGAGCGTGCGATCGACAAACTCGTCACTAGCCCAAGCATTCCAACCGCCACTGCGCTGGGCAGCAAGCGCAGGATCAGGTCCAGATCCAGTGGCACCGGGCTGAACGGCGGCAGCCGTCCGACAAAGGCACTGACCAATTTCACATGACCGAACATCGACGGCCAAAGCCACACCAGCAGCCCGGCCAGTACCAGCGTGATCAGCAGCGTCGGCCAGCGTGGCAGCAGCCATTTCAAGAAGACGCCCACGACAACGGTCGCCAGGCCCAGGATCAGTGAGGCCCTGTCAAATTGGCCGAGGTGCTGGAGCAGCGTCATGAAACTGTCCAGCGCCGTGGCCTGACTGGGCAGGTCCAGCCCCAGTAAATTCGGCAACTGACCGATCGCAATCACCACCGCTGCCCCGAGCGTGAAGCCCAGTACCACGGAGTGGGAGACAAAATTCACCAGGGCGCCGAAACGCAGCAAGCCCAGCAGCCACTGAAAAATGCCCGCCAACAGCGTAAGCAGCAGGATAAGGGTGATGTAGTCCTGTGAAGCAGGAACGGCCAGAGGGCTGACACTCGCGTACAGAACAATGGAAATCGCTGCGGTGGGACCGCAGATCAAATGCCACGACGAACCCCAGAGACAGGCGATCAGGACCGGGATGATCGCCGCGTACAAGCCATACTCCGGTGGCAGACCGGCGATCAGGGCGTAGGCAATGGACTGCGGCAACGCGAGAATCGCACCGCTCAGGCCGACGACAAGGTCGCGCCCGACGCTGGCGCGGGTTTGTCTGGGCAACCAGCTTAAGAAGGGGAAGAGCGAATGGCGGCTGGGGAAGGCCATGGGTCCTCTCGGTCAAGGTTTTGCGCAAGGGTAGCAGGCTCAACGCAATCATTGTGGCGAGGGCGCTCGTCGAATCGTCGCACCGTCCCGCTGGGTTCGCTGATCGTTCCCACACGGAGCGTGGGAACGATCAACGATCGGCGGCGGTTCAGAGTTTGGCTTTCACTGCCGGCAACGCGTCTTTACCATCGACCGTCTTCACGCCATCGAGCCATTTATCCAGCACTGCAGGATTAGCCTTGATCCAGGCTTTAGCGGCGTCCGCGTTGCTGACTTTCTTGTTCACCACCTCAGCCATGATGCTGTTCTCCATTTCCTGGGTGAAGCTCAGGTTGGTGAGCAACTTGCCAACATTCGGGCAGGCCTGTGCATAACCTTTTCGGGTCAATGTATAAACCGCGCCGGTATCGCCAAAGTATTTCTCGCCACCCTTGAGGTAATGCATCTTCAGCTGCACGTTCATAGGGTGCGGGGTCCAGCCGAGGAAGGTCACGAACTTCTGTTTCTTCACGGCACGCGACACTTCCGCCAGCATCGCCTGTTCGCTGGACTCAACCAGTTTCCATTGGCCCAGGTCGAAATCGTTTTTCTTGATGATGTCTTGCAAGGAGATGTTGGCTGGCGCGCCAGAGCCGATGCCGTAGATTTTTTTCTCGAACTTGTCGGCAAATTTGTTCAGGTCGGCGAAATTATGCACACCCGCATCCCAGACGTAATCCGGTACCGCGAGCGTGAACTCGGTTCCGTCCAGGTTCTTCGCTAATTGAGTGACATCGCCAGTGGCGACGAACTTGTCGTAAAACCCCTGCTGCGCGGGCATCCAGTTGCCCAAAAATACATCAACCTGGCCGTCCTTGAGTCCCCCAAACGTGATCGGCACAGCAAGCGTGTCGACTTTGGCCTTGTAGCCCATGCCGTCCAGCAAAAATCCGGTAATGGCGTTAGTCGCGGCGATGTCGCTCCAGCCAGGATCGGCCATTTTCACCGTATCGCAGCTTTGCTCAGCAAAAGCCGAAGCGCTGCCCAGCGCCAATAGCCCGACCGTCAGTACTGTGGATAACCTTTGCATGGACTTCCCCTTAACATTATTGGTTTTGGCAGGGTTGTGGATAACGTGCTTTGCGCTCCAGATCATCGAGGTCGATGTGGTTGCGCATGTACTGCTGACTGGCGTCCACCAGCGGCTGGTGATCCCAGCTCTTCAGCTTGCCGATAGTCAGCGCATCGGCAACAAACCGCCGACGCCGCTGACTCGCGAGCACCTGTTGGTGAATCGCCGGGATATTCCATTTGGCGCGTGCCTCGGCGAGAAATTCGGCGAACAGTGGCTGATGCTGCGGCGACTGACTGAGCTCTTCCTGTTCTCGTGGGTCGTTGTGTACATCGAAGAGTAGGCAAGGGTCGTCTTCGCTGTAGATGAATTTGTAAGCTCCCCGGCGAATCATCATCAACGGGCTGATGGTGCCCTCGGCCATGTACTCGCCGAACACTTCGTCATGACCACCCTGCCCCTTCAAGTGCGAAACCAGCGAGCGGCCATCCAGCGGCAATCCAGGCTCCAGCGAACCGCCAGCCAATTCGACAAAGGTTGGCAACAAATCGGCAGTGGAAACGGCTGCGCTGATCCTGCCCGCACCGAACTGCCCAGGCGAACTGATCAGCAGCGGCACACGGGCCGCCATTTCGAACCAATGCATTTTGTACCAGAGCCCACGCTCACCGAGCATGTCGCCATGGTCGCCGGAAAACACAATGATGGTGTCGTCAATCAAGCCCGTATCTTCGAGGGTTTGCAGGAGTTTGCCGACATTGCTGTCGATATAGCTGCAAGCTCCGAAATAAGCGCGACGTGCGTCACGAATCTTATCCACAGGCAGCGGCTTGTCCCACAGGTCGTAAACCTTGAGCAGTCGCTGAGAGTGTGGGTCCAGGTCGGACTGAGGCGGCGTTTCAGGAAGCGGGATGTCGGCGTCGTCGTACAGGTCCCAAAAGGCTTTTGGAATGGTGTACGGATCGTGTGGATGCGTCATGGAAACGGTCAGGCAGAACGGCTGATCGCCATCCTCACGGATGTGGTCAAACAGATATTGTTGGGCCTTGAACACAACCTCTTCATCGAAATCCAGCTGATTGGTACGCACGCACGGCCCGGCCTGGAGCACCGATGCCATGTTGTGAAACCAGGTAGGTCGAACGTCCGGCTCGTCCCAGTTGACCGACCAGCCGTAATCCGCTGGGTAAATGTCGCTCGTCAGTCGCTCTTCGTAGCCATGCAGTTGGTCGGGACCGCAGAAGTGCATCTTCCCTGACAACGCCGTGCGATAACCGAGGCGACGCAAATAGTGAGCATAAGTGGGCACATCGGCGGGGAAGTCCGCCGCGTTATCGTAGGCGCCGATCTTGCTCGGTAACTGGCCGCTGACCAGGGTAAAGCGCGACGGCGCGCACAATGGGCTATTGCAATAGGCGGCGTCGAACACCACGCCTTCGGCGGCGAGGCGACTGAGATTGGGTAATTTGATTGGCGAAGGACCGTAGAACGGCAACATTGGCGCGGCCATCTGATCGGCCATGATGAAAAGAATATTCTTGCGCTTCATGTGATCGCGGCATTCCATAGTGAATATTTATGCGAGAGTGCTGCGATCGAGCATGGGATCCATAGAGTTTGAGGTAAAGCCCATGCCAAGCAATGACTAGGATAAGCCCAGCTTATGTATGACGCCCTTGGTGATTTGTCCCTCGACCTGTTGCGTGCATTTGAAGCCGCCGCGCGTCAGCGCAGCTTCACGGCTGCCGCGGCGGAGATTGGCACTACGCAGCCGGCCATTAGCCAGCAGATCAAACGACTGGAGGATCAACTTGCCATTCGCTTGTTTGATCGTATCTATCGCGGCATCGAATTGACCGAGGCTGGCGCTATTCTGTTTGAGCAAGTTCAGCTCGGTTTGCAGAATATCGATGCAGGATTAAGTGCGATCAGCACACAGAATCAACACGAGGTACTGCAGGTCGCCACGGACTTTGCTTTCGCCGCCTATTGGTTGATGCCGCGACTGCACCGCTTCCATGCTGCGCATCCCAGCGTCGACGTCAGTCTCGTCACCAGTGAGCGCAGTCAGAACATGCTGCGTACGGATATCGATGTCGCCGTATTGTTCGGGGAAGGTCGGTTCAAGCAGGGTGAGAGTCATTGGCTGTTCAGCGAAGAAGTGTTCCCGGTGTGCAGCCCACTCTTATTGAAGGACCGACCTCTGCCCTTGCCCGTCCCCTCATTGCTTGAGTTTCCGTTGCTGCACTTGCGGGGTGAAAACGGCAGCAACTGGTTTGACTGGAGCGGCGTCTTTCGCGAGCTGGGGATCAACTCGGCACCCGCGCCCGGGCAGCTGCGTTTCGACAACTACACCTTGCTCATTCAAGCGGCGATCGGCGGTCAGGGCGTCGCCATTGGCTGGCGCCACCTTGTGGATAACTTGCTCGCCCAGGGGTTGTTGTGCCGACCCATCGCCGAAACGGTTATTTCGCGGCTGGGCTATTACGTTGTCCTGCCCCAGCGCAAGCGGCGTGGTGTGTTGATTCGTCAGTTCGTGGATTGGTTGATGGCAGAGCAGGCAAATAGCGCGCAGTCGCTGAATGGGTTACCGCTGCCTTCGATTGCGATGTGATCTTTTAGTGTGTCGAAGCCGCAACGAAATTCACATGCTCACCCACGTGCAGGTTCAGATGCAGCTCATCGGCAATCCCCACTGCGACCCTGTTCAACCGTTCAAGTGGCTCGGCCAAACCGGGCTCCAGACTGCTGCTGACTTGGCTGAAATGTTCAATGGTCAACCCATGCACGCCGCGAGGCGCGTTGACCATCGTCCATTGCAATGAGCTGCTTTGCAGGGCTTCGCGAATTTCTTCAGCAGCGTGGCGTTGCAGGCGATCTTCTATTTCAGGATCGTCCAGCAATTCGAAATCGCCCACCAGGAACAGCCGGGGAATGTTTGATGCCTGCATGCCCTCGATCAACGCATCGACCGCCAGCACTTGCTCGACCGGTCCCGGTACGATGGTTTTTTCCACGTGCTCACTGTTGAACGGCAGCCCTGGTGCGTCTAAAAGACAGACCACCGCCGAGCTGCCTGCAACGCTCTGCTTGACCCGTTCGGCATCAAACAAGTCACCGCTCTTGGTGCGCAAGCCTGGTCGTGGCGCGAGCGCCGTCAGGTCGTCGAGTATGGCGATCACTTCGTGCTGGCGCCGCAGCATTTCAGCCATCAGCGCACTGCCCAGGCTACTCATGGCACCATAGAGCACCACTTTCACAACGGGGGTTTCGGCATTTTTCATGGCTGAGCTTCCTTGATTCCTACGTATATGGCGTGTGACCTGTGGGGATCGGTGAGGGTTCGACTGGGTTTTAGAGGTATTCAGATGCAAGGGATCAAGGGTTATCACGCCCATGTGTATTTCGACGCCAACAGCATCGATCAGGCGCGGGCCTTGTGTGAGCAGGCAGCGCAGTTGTTTCCGGTGAAGATGGGGCGCGTGCACGAGCGTCCGGTCGGGCCGCACCCTGACTGGAGCTGCCAATTGGCGTTCGAACCGCACTACATCGGCGATGTGTTGCCGTGGCTGGCGCTTAATCGCAAAGGGTTGGTGGTGTTCCTGCACCCGGACACCGGTGACGATCTGCTGGATCACACGGAGCACGCGATCTGGATGGGCGAGGTCCGGCCGCTGAACCTGTCGGTGTTCTGATCAGAGCGTTTCTTCGGGCTCAGAGGGCAGGTGTTCGTCCAGGTGCAGCCACGGCAAACGGCTGTCGGTCCAGATGTGCCGCTCTGCCGGCGCCTGGTCCGGGTGATCGAGCGTGGCGATCGTAACGTCAATGCTCTCGGGGCTCAGGCGTGTCACCAATGCCAGTTGCGCCCCGCAGTTGCGGCAGAAATATCGCACACAGCTGGATGATGATTCGTACTGCGCGGGCGTCCCTTTCAACCATTCGAAGGCTGATGCGGGCGTCGTGATCCAGGTGGTGACGATGCCGCCGCTGACCTTTCGACAGATTGAACAGTGGCAGTGGGCGATGTCGTGCAACGGCCCGCTGAACTGATAGCGCAATTGGCCGCAGTGGCAACCGCCGGTGTGAATTTCGTTCATGACATTCCTTCCTCTGAGTAGTTGGCGACGCCATCGCGAGCAGGCTCACTCCTACAGGGATCTCCAGCGACCATAAATCTGTGCGCTCTCGATGGCCGCGACGCGATCCGACTACATTCCTCTGCCCGACGACCGGTTGCACATCCGGTCAATGCGTTTACCAGCGAAAGCTGGGTGAAAGCTTTCACGATTAGGATCGCCCTACTCCCGGCAACAGACCGGTTGGCCACTGCCAGTGTTTTATCGCTCGCACGGTCCATTTAACAACAACAATGGTGATTCTGATGTCCTCTACTTCCCGCTGCTTCGCTGTCACTCCGCCCGTACGCCTCCTGCTTCCCGTTCTGCGCTGAGCCCTTGCGGTTCGCCCATTTCCCTTAGCCGCGCTACGCCTGGAGTATTCCCATGCTGACTTTCCTTGGCTTTGCCATGGTCATCACGTTCATGTTCCTGATCATGACCAAGCGCCTGTCCGCGCTGATCGCATTGATCATCATCCCGATTGTTTTTGCCCTGTTCGGTGGTTTTGCACCGAAGATCGGTCCGATGATGCTCGAAGGCATCACCAAGCTTGCGCCGACCGGCGTGATGCTGATGTTCGCCATTCTGTACTTCGCCCTGATGATCGACTCCGGCCTGTTCGATCCGGCCGTGCGCAAGATCCTCAAACTGGTCAAGGGCGACCCGCTGAAAGTTTCGGTCGGCACCGCCGTACTGGCGCTCGTCGTTTCCCTCGATGGTGACGGCGCGACCACTTACATGATCTGCGTCGCCGCCATGCTGCCGCTCTACAGCCGCATCGGCATGAGCCCGCGAATCATGGCCGGCCTGATCATCCTCGCCGGTGGCGTGATGAACATGACGCCTTGGGGCGGTCCGACCGCGCGTGCAGCCAGTGCGCTGCATGTCGACCCGTCCGATATTTTCGTACCGATGATTCCGGCGATGCTGGCGGGCGTCGTGGCAATCCTGGCGATTGCCTACTTCTACGGTAAACGCGAGCGCGCTCGTCTGGGTGAATTGCACCTGGCTGGCGATGAAATCGACCACAGCGAGATCAGCGTTTCGCAGTTCCCGGATGCCCGTCGTCCGAAACTGATCTGGTTCAACGGCGCTTTGACGCTGGCCTTGATGTGCACCCTGATCGCCGGTCTGTTGCCGCTGCCGGTGCTGTTCATGGTGGCGTTCAGTATCGCGATGATCGTCAACTACCCGTGCCTGCAAATGCAGAAAGACCGCGTCGCCGCTCATGCCGGTAGCGTGTTGGCAGTGGTCGGTTTAATCTTCGCCGCTGGTATTTTCACCGGTATCCTGACGGGCACCGGCATGGTCGATGCGATGTCGAAAAGCCTGTTGGCGGTCATCCCGGATTTCCTCGGCCCGTACCTGGCTGTAATTACCGCGCTGGTGAGCATGCCGTTCACGTTTTTCATGTCGAACGATGCTTTTTATTACGGCGTGTTACCAGTACTTGCCGAAGCCGCGAGTCATTACGGTATAACCGCAGTCGAAATGGCACGTGCCTCGATCGTCGGTCAGCCCGTCCACTTGCTGAGCCCGTTGGTACCATCGACTTACTTGTTGGTGGCTCTGGCCGGGATCGACTTCGGTGACCATCAGCGCTTTACCCTGAAGTGGGCAGTGCTGGTGTGCATGTGCATACTGGTTGCAGCAGTGCTGATGGGGATTTTTCCGCTGTTCAGCACTCTATAAGCTCAAGACTCACCAAGACGGGTCCAGGCTTTGTTTGTTGAAGCCCGGGCCCTTCGTGGTTTAACACTCGCTCAAAGGAATACACATGGAATGGCTGACCAACCCTGAAATCTGGGTTGCCTTCTTTACCCTGACCGCCCTGGAAATTGTCCTGGGTATCGATAACATCATCATGATCTCGATCCTGGTCAGCCGCATGCCCAAGCACATGCAGCAGCGCACCCGGATCTTCGGTCTGGCGCTGGCGATGGTCACGCGAATCGCGTTGCTGCTGTCGATCACCTGGGTCATGCAACTTACCGCCGATCTGTTCGAGGTCCTCGGCCAGGGTATTTCCGGACGCGACCTGATTCTGTTCTTCGGTGGTCTGTTCCTGCTGTGGAAGAGCTCGCAAGAGATGTACCACGCGCTGGAAGGTGAAGACGAAACCAACGAAGAGCCAACAGGCAAAGGCGGCAACTTCCTGTACACGATCATCCAGATCGCGATCATCGACATCGTATTCTCTCTGGACTCGGTGATTACTGCGGTCGGCATGGTTTCCCATGTGCCGGTCATGGTTGCGGCAATCGTCGTCGCCGTACTGGTGATGATGCTGGCTGCCGGCACCATCAGCTCGTTCATCGACAAGCACCCGTCGCTGAAGATGCTGGCGCTGTCGTTCCTGCTGATCGTCGGTACCGTGCTGATCGCTGAATCGTTCGACGTACATGTGCCAAAAGGCTACGTCTACTTCGCCATGGCGTTCTCGCTGGCCGTGGAAGCGATCAACATCAAGATGCGCACCGCGATTGCGAAAAAGAAGAAGCAGCAAGACCCGGTGAAACTGCGCAAGGACATTCCTGGCCAGTAACCCGCAGGTGTAGCAGCTGGCGAAGCCTGCGTCCGGCAGCTGCTACAGGTGATGATAAGAGGGGCCTTCGGGCTCCTTTTTCGTTTCTGCATCAAGCTGTTTTTATGACAGTTTTGTTTCAAACACCTCTTTAGCTATGCGATGCTGGCGCACAGACCGTTAGCCAACTACAGCTTAAGTACAGAACGTAGAAAGTCGCGCGGCACCGTCAACTTGCCCCTTTGGGGCGCTACCACCACAGGGGGCCCCTTATGCTCACCCTGCTCAATTTGTTATCTGCCGTGGCCTTGTTGATCTGGGGCACGCACATCGTCCGAACCGGCATCTTGCGGGTCTACGGTTCCAACCTGCGCCACGTCATTGGCCAGAACATGTCCAAGCGATGGCTGGCGTTCATTGCAGGGATCGTCGTGACCGCCATGGTTCAGAGCAGCAACGCAACGGCAATGCTGGTCACCTCGTTTGTCGGGCAAGGCCTGATGGCGCTGACTCCGGCCCTGGCCACCATGCTTGGGGCCGACGTCGGTACCGCATTGATGGCGCGGGTGTTGACGCTTGATCTGTCCTGGCTGTCGCCGCTGCTGATTTTCCTCGGGGTCATCTTCTTTCTGTCGCGCAAGCAAACACGGCTTGGACAGATGGGCCGCGTCAGCATCGGGTTGGGGCTGATCATTCTGGCGCTGCAACTAATCGTCGAGTCCGCCGCACCCATCACGCAGGCCCAGGGCGTGAAGGTGATTTTCGCGTCCCTGACCGGCGACATCCTGCTCGATGCCCTGGTCGGGGCGCTGTTCGCGATGGTGTCCTACTCCAGTCTCGCCGCGGTCCTGCTCACCGCCACCCTCGCCGGGGCTGGCGTGATCAGTTTACCGGTGGCCATCGGCTTGGTGATTGGCGCCAACATCGGCAGTGGGGTGCTGGCCTTTCTCAGCACCAGCATGCAAAACGCTGCGGGTCGCCAAGTCGCGCTGGGCAGTCTGTTGTACAAACTGATCGGGCTGTTGCTGATCATTCCAGTGCTGGACCCGCTGGTGCACTGGATCGACAGCCTCGATTACAGCCCACAGGAAATGGTCATTGGCTTCCACCTGCTCTACAACACCGCGCGTTGCCTGATCCTGCTGCCCAGCGTTGGACCCATGGCCAGGCTGTGTGCCTGGCTGTTGCCAGAGCGGCCGGAAATAAACGGGATGGCCAAGCCGCGGCACCTTGACCCGACGGCGCTGGTCACGCCCGGCCTGGCGCTGGCCAATGCCGCGCGTGAAACCCTGCGCATTGGCGATTTGATCGACAACATGCTCGAAGCCATGCTCGACGTCCTGCACGGCAAACAGACCGCCGTGACCCAGGAAATGCGCCGTCTGACGGACGATGTCGAAGCGCTCTATAGCGCCATAAAACTGTATCTGGCGCAAATGCCCCGGGAAGATTTGAGCGATCAGGATAGTCGGCGCTGGGCAGAAATCATTGAGCTGGCAATCAACCTCAAACTCGCCAGCGACTTGATCGAACGCATGTTGCGCAAGGTTCAGCAGCAGAAAACCTCGCAGCGTCGGTCGTTTTCCGAGGTCGGCCTGGAAGAGTTGGCGGGATTGCACAGCCAGTTGATTGCCAACTTGCGCCTGGGGCTGTCCGTGTTCCTCAGTTCCGACAAGGAAAGCGCCCGTCAGTTACTGCGTGAGAAACGTCGTTTTCGCGCACAGGAACGGCGTTTGGCCCACGCCCATGTCAGCCGGTTGCAACGTAAGATCGTGCAGAGTATCGAGACCAGTTCACTGCATCTGGAATTGATTGCCGACATGAAACGCTTGAACTCATTGTTCTGCAGCAGTGCGTACGCTGTATTGGAAACGTCCGACACGGGCGCGTTGGTGGTGGACGATTTGGCTGACATCACGCATTCGCCTTGAACGTCTGGCAGAGTGGCTAGTCAGTAACATTGGTTCAACTTCAAGACTGCCATCGCGGGCAAGCCAACTCCCACAAGGTATTGGGGGCTGACCCTACATCTTTGGCCGACCCGGTACCTGTGGGCGCCGGCTTGCCCGCGATAGTGGTCTGAAGGACGACACGGATCTCCAATCAGCCGTATGGAAGCTCGTTATGCGTTGCCTGTTATTCGCCTGCCTATTGCTTGGATCATTCCCTTCATTTGCCCTGGACCGCTTCCAGGTTGAGGGCTATACGCTGCCCAATGGTCTGCAATTGCTGCTCAAACCCGGCATTGACCGTGGGCATGTGGCAATCCGGCTGGTCGTTGGCGTCGGTCTGGATGACTTCGAGTGCGCCGACAAGGAGCTGCCGCATTTGCTTGAGCATTTGCTGTTCAGCGGCATCGACGCCACCGGCGAAGGCGGTCTCGAAGAACGCATGCAGGCCCTGGGCGGTGAGTGGAACGCTTACACCAGCAATGCCGATACCACGTTCGTGATCGAAGCCCCGGCGAAAAACCAGCGCAAGGTACTCGACCTGCTGCTGGCGCTGCTGACCCAGACCCATTTCGACGACAACGCCGTCAATGCCGCCAAGCAAGTGGTCGAGCGTGAAGACGGCGGACATTATTCGCACCTGCAACGCTGGCTGGACCGGCAGGACCTGGGGCACACGGCGAGTAATCAGCTCGCCGTGGAACTGGGCCTCAAATGCCCCGAGCGTGCGGAAGTCGATCACCTGACCCGCGAGCAGCTCGAGCAGGTGCGCAAAGCCTGGTACGCGCCCAACAACATGACGTTGATCGTCGTTGGTGACCTTGACCGGTTGTTGCCGGCGTATCTGGAACGCTCATACGGCGAACTGGAAGCGGTTGATCCGACCGATCATCCACCTCTGCCGGAAATCAAGGCGACGGCAGCGCACGAGCGTACGTTGAGCAACGGCCTGGTTGGCAATGGCGCAAAACTTCACTGGCTGGTACCGGAGCCTGTGCTGGAGGATCAGCACGATGAGACCTTCGACTTGCTCAAGGACTATCTGGACTGGGCGCTCTATCGCCAGATGCGTCTGGCTCACAGTTTGTCTTACGGGCCCTCTGCCGAGCGCGAGGTGTTTGGCGGGGTTGGCTTCATGAGCTTGAACG
Source organism: Pseudomonas sp. MDV22-iso1 (assembly GCF_058145095.1). Taxonomy (NCBI): domain Bacteria; kingdom Pseudomonadati; phylum Pseudomonadota; class Gammaproteobacteria; order Pseudomonadales; family Pseudomonadaceae; genus Pseudomonas; species Pseudomonas sp. MDV22-iso1. The sequence goes on along the minus strand of NZ_JBYVMF010000015.1, from coordinate 76,876 downwards.
CCGATCTTGAGCGAGATGACCTGCCGCAAGCCAAGCAGGTACTCGAGGAATTGAAGGCCGGGTTGCTCAAGGACGGGCTCAACGCCGAGACCTTCAATCGTCTCAAGCAGGCCGCCATCGCGCGGCAGACCTGGGCGGTACAAGGCAATAGCGCGTTGGCGGATTACTACTGGAGTGCATTGGGCGACTTTCAAGACGGTCGTTTCGCCAACCCGGCCAAAGAGCTGCAAGGCGTGACGCTGGAAGAGGCGAACAAGGCCATGCGTGAACTTCTGCTGCAGCCGGGGTATCTACGGATTGAGACGCCTTTGATGAGCGACGATGCGCTGGTGTGGGCGATTGCCGGGTTGTTGGGGTTGATCGTGCTCGTATTAGTGGCGTGGCGTTTACACCGAAAGGCACGACGGACCCTGTAGCAGCTGCCGAAGGCTGCGTTCGGCTGCATAGCAGTCGCAAATCCCGTCGGTCATTCATCTGGAGTACCGAGGTGACTGGTTGACGACTGCTGCGCAGCCGAACGCAGCCTTCGGCAGCTGCTACAGGGGATTTGTGTGAAATGCAGCCCCTCGCCACACCGCCCCTCCGGGCGGTAACCTGTCGAGGATTTTTCCTACGACTAGTGCGAACCGCCGAATGCCTACCCTGAACCTGTACGTCCAGCGCATCCTGGAATTGATGAAGCGCTACCCTGGGGTCATTGCGCTCGGTGGGTTTATCTCCGGGGTCGGCAGTTTCATCCTGGTTGATCGCCAGCAAGGCCTGGCCACCTGGATCACTATCATCATGGTGCTCAGCTGGATCTGGTTGATGCTGGAAAACAGCCTCACCAAGCTGTTCGCGAAACTGTTCAAGCGCGAAATTCCCCAGCCTTTGCTGCGTTACGCCACGCAGATGATTCACCAGGAAAGCCTGTTCTTCGTCTTGCCGTTTTTCTTCATCACCACCACCTGGAACAGTGGACAGTTTTTCTTCACCGGGTTGCTGTGCATTGCGGCACTGATTTCCATTATCGACCCGCTCTACTACAAATGGCTGGCACCCCGTCGCTGGGCGTTTCTGGCGCTGCATACGCTGACGTTGTTCGCGGCACTGCTCACCGCCCTCCCCGTCATCCTGCACCTGACCACCGCCCAGAGCTTCAAACTGGCACTGGGTATCGCGGTCGTGCTGTCTTTCCCGAGCCTGGCGTCGATCTTTCCGATCCGTACGGTGCGCAATGCACTGGCGATTCTGTGTATCACCGTGGGCATTGGTGGCGTGGGCTGGGTACTGCGCTCGTGGGTGCCGCCGGCAACGCTTTGGATGACCGATGTCGCCATCAGCACGCAACTGCAGGACCGCACCCCCGGCGACAGTCTTGATGAGGTCAGCGCAGAGCAGATACGTGGTGGCGGGCTATACGCCTACACCGCGATCAATGCGCCGCGCGGCCTGGACGAGCGGATTTATCACGTGTGGCAGTTCAACGGTAAAGAAGTTGATCGTATCCCGCTGGATATCCACGGTGGGCGCAAGGAAGGCTATCGGGCCTGGACCCACAAACAGAACTTCCCCGGCAACCCGGCGGGTAACTGGCAAGTGCGTGTTCTGACCGAAGACGGCCAGCTCATCGGCGTGTTGCGTTTCAAGATCACGGACAGCACACCGATCAAAGAAAAGTAATACGCTTCGTGATATTACGTAGCCCAGCCTCTCAGTCGAACAAGCATGGAGCTTATGACCAGCAGCACAACGGCCGGCAATGCCCAACTGGACACCTCTCACTCGCCCGCACAGCTGCGGGTTACGGGTGACTGGACGCTTGCCCATTACGCCGACCTCAAGGGCCTGAGCGAAAAGATTCGCGGCCAATACGACGACAGCGCCCACATCGACCTTAATGGTCTTGGCGCGCTCGATACCGCTGGCGCTTCGCTGCTGGTGGAGTTGCTGGGGTCCGAGCGTCTCGGCCGCTCCGCCGAACATCCGGATTGCACATTGTCCGGCGCCGATCGCGCGTTGCTGCAAACCGTGTACTGCTCGATGACGGACTTCTGCGTACCGATCAAGGAACCGGAAATCAGCGTCGGCATCCAATTGCTGACCCGCATTGGTCGCGCAGTCGACACGGTCTGGCAGGACACCTTGCAGCTGTTGGGTTTTGTCGGCCTGATCCTCGAAACCGTCGCCCGCAGCCTGTTTCGGCCCAAACGCTGGCGCATCACGCCAATGATTGCGCACATCGAACAGACCGGCCTCGACGCTGCCCCCATCGTTGCCCTGCTGACCTTTCTGGTGGGCGCCGTTGTGGCGTTTCTGGGGGCAACGGTGCTGGCGAGCTTTGGCGCGACGGTCTTCACCGTGGACCTGGTGGCGTTCTCTTTCCTGCGCGAGTTTGGCGTCCTGCTGACCGCGATCCTGATGGCCGGCCGCACCGCCAGTGCGTTCACCGCTCAGATCGGTTCAATGAAGGCCAACGAAGAAATCGACGCCATCCGCACGTTGGGCCTGGACCCGATGGAGTTGCTGGTGGTGCCGCGTGTCCTCGCCCTGCTGGTCGCGCTGCCGATGCTGACCTTTCTGGCGATGCTTTCGGGAATTATCGGCGGCGGCGTGGTGTGTGCCGTGTCGCTGGATATCTCGCCTGCGATGTTCCTGTCGCTGCTGCAATCGGACATTGGTGTTCAGCACTTTCTGGTGGGGATGGTCAAAGCGCCTATCTTCGCCTTCCTGATTGCGGCCATTGGCTGCCTCGAGGGCTTCAAGGTCAGTGGCAGCGCTGAGTCTGTTGGCGCGCACACCACGTCCAGCGTGGTCCAGTCGATTTTTGTGGTGATCGTTCTCGACGCAGTCGCCGCGTTGTTTTTCATGGAGATGGGCTGGTGAGTCGTCTACCCCGAGCGCCCTCCGAGGCCGTGATCGAAGTCCGTGACCTGTGCAATCGCTTTGGCAATCAGAGCGTGCACGAACATCTGGACCTGGACTTGTACAAGGGCGAAATCCTCGCCGTGGTGGGCGGTTCCGGGAGCGGCAAATCGGTGCTGCTGCGCAGTATTGTCGGCCTGCGCCAGCCCACTGAGGGCGTAGTCAAGGTGTTTGGTAAAAACCTCCCGACGTTATCTGAGCAAGAGCGCTCGATGGTCGAGCGGCGTTTCGGTGTGCTGTTCCAGAAAGGTGCCCTGTTTTCTTCGCTGACCGTAACCGAAAACGTCGCCCTGCCCCTCATCGAACACGCTGGCTTGAGTCGCGAAGATGCCGAGCACCTGGCTGCAGTGAAACTGGCATTGGCGGGCTTGCCATTGTCTGCGGCGGACAAGTACCCGGCCTCGCTCTCCGGCGGCATGATCAAGCGTGCTGCGCTGGCCCGGGCGCTGGCGCTGGACCCGGATATTCTGTTTCTCGACGAACCTACGGCCGGCCTCGACCCGATTGGTGCTGCGGCCTTCGATCAATTGATCCTGACCCTGCGCGACGCGTTGGGCCTGAGCGTATTTCTGGTCACCCACGACCTGGACACGCTCTACACCATCACCGACCGTGTGGCGGTGCTGGCGCAGAAAAAGGTACTGGTGGCCGATGCCATCGACAAGGTTTCGGAAACCGACGACGCGTGGATTCACGAATACTTCCATGGCCCTCGTGGCCGCGCGGCGCTGACTGCCGCTCAACAGCTCAACGAGGTCTGACATGGAAACCCGAGCCCATCATGTGTTGATCGGCCTGTTCACGGTAATTGTGGTGGCAGGCGCCCTGCTTTTCGGCCTGTGGCTGGCCAAGTCCAGTGTCGACACGGAGTTCAAGGATTACGAAATCGTCTTCAACGAGGCGGTCAGCGGCCTGTCCAAAGGCAGCGCCGTGCAGTACAGCGGGATCAAGGTCGGCGATGTCGTGACGTTGCGCCTGGACCCGAAAGACCCGCGTCGGGTGCTGGCGCGCATCCGCTTGGGTGGCGAAACGCCGATCAAGGAAGACACCCGGGCCATACTGGCGCTGACCGGTATCACGGGCACCTCGATCATTCAGCTCAGCGGTGGCACGCCCCAGAGCCCGGCGCTCAAGGGCAAAGGCGGTGACCTGCCGACGATTGTGGCATCGCCCTCACCCATCGCCCGCCTGCTCAACGACAGCAACGACCTGATGGCCGGTGTGAATACGCTGATGCATAACGCCAATCTGATGTTCTCCACGGAGAACGTTGAACGCATCAGCAAGACCCTGGAGCATCTGGAGCAAACCACCGGCACCATTGCCGATCAACGTGGCGATATCCGTCAGGCCATGCAGCAATTGGCATCGGTGGGCAAGCAAGCGGGTGCCATGCTGGAACAGACCTCGGCGCTGATGCGTAACGCCAATGGCCTGCTCAATGATCAGGGCAAGCAGATGTTCGGCAGTGCCGAGCAGGCAATGAAGTCGCTGGAACAGAGCAGCGCGACCATCAACCAGCTGATCTCCAGCAATCAGGATTCCCTGAACAACGGCATGCAAGGTCTCAACGGGCTGGCGCCGGCGGTGCGTGAACTGCGTGACACGCTGACGTCGTTGCGCGCGATTTCCCAGCGCCTTGAAGCCAACCCCAGCGGTTATCTGCTGGGCAACGACAAGAACAAGGAGTTCACGCCATGAAGCTGAGCCACGTCGCCCTCCTCGCCAGCTTCGTGCTGCTCAATGCGTGTTCGATCCTGCCCAAGCCCGAACCGTTCGATGTCTATCGATTGCCGTCGGCCCAGAGCGGCGCCTCGGCCAGCCACGTTACGCCGCAACGCTGGTCGCTGCGCCTGGCCAAACCGCAGGCGAGCCAGGCGTTGAACAGCCCGAACATCGCGGTGATCCCCCAGGGTGATCTGCTCAGCAGCTACAAAGGTTCACGCTGGACCGATCCGGCGCCGGTGCTGCTGCGCAATCGTCTGCTGGACGGTTTTCAGCGAGACGGTCGAATTCAGTTGTTGAGCTCCGACGACAGCAATTTCCAGGCGGACCTGGAGCTGGGCGGCAACTTGCAGGCGTTCCAGACCGAATATCAAGGCACGGTCGCGAGCGTGGTCGTTCGGCTGGATGCGTTGCTGGTGCGGGGCTATGACCAGCGGATTCTCGCCAGCCGACGCTTCGAAGTGCGCCAGCCGTTGAGCGATGTGCAGGTGCCGTCGGTTGTTGCCGGTTTTGGCCTGGCCAGTGACCAGTTGACGACACAGGTGGTGAGTTGGGCGGTGGAGCAAGGGCAGCGATTGGCACCGCCTGTCAGGAACGCATCAAATCCTTTGTAGCAGCTGCCGAGGCACGAGGCTGCGTTGGGCTGCGCAGCGGCCCCCGAGGGCGGTCCTGCGACACGCAACGCAGCCTCGTGCCTCGGCAGCTGCTACAAGGATTGTGATCAGCCGAAGAACCAGTAGCACACGCCGATAGCGGCGAGCACACCGGCCAGTTCCGCCAGCAGCGCGCAGCCCACAGCGTGCCGCGCGCGCTGGATACCCACCGCGCCGAAGTACACCGCCAATACATAGAACGTCGTTTCAGTGCTGCCCTGGATCGTCGCCGCCACCAGCGCCGGGAAGCTGTCGACCCCGGACGTTTTCATGGTTTCGATCAACATCGCCCGGGCGGCGCTGCCCGAGAATGGCTTGACCATTGCTGTCGGCAGCGCGTCGACGAAGCGTGTGTCCCAACCCGCCCACTCCACCAGATGCCGAATGCCGTCGAGACCAAAATCCAGCGCACCGGAGGCCCGCAGTACGCCGACCGCGCAGAGCATCGCCACCAGATACGGCAACAGATTCTTCGCTACGTCGAAGCCTTCTTTCGCCCCTTCGACGAAGGCTTCGTACACCTTCACTTTGCGCAAGGCGCCGATCACCAGAAACAACATGATCAGGCCAAACAGCGTCAGGTTGCCCAGGATCGAGGACAAACCGGCCAGAGCGGTGGCTGAGAGGGTCGCCAGCAAAGCCATGAAGCCGCCGAGGGCCAGGGCACCGGGGATCAGATAGGCAAGCACCACTGGGTCCCACAGGCGCAGGCGCTGCATGAACGCGACGGACAGCAGGCCCACCAGCGTTGAGCAACTGGTGGCCAACAGGATGGGCAGGAACACCAGCGTCGGGTCGGGTGCGCCTTGCTGGGCGCGGTACATGAAGATGGTCACCGGCAGCAGCGTCAATGACGAGGCGTTGAGCACCAGAAAGAGAATTTGCGCGTTACTGGCAATGGTCGGGCTGGGGTTGAGCTCCTGCAACGCTTTCATGGCCTTCAGGCCGATGGGCGTGGCGGCGTTGTCGAGGCCCAGGCCGTTGGCGGCGAAGTTGAGGGTGATCAGGCCGATGGCCGGGTGGCCCGCCGGGACTTCCGGCATCAGGCGAAGGAACAGTGGCCCCAGGGCTTTCGCCAGCCAATCGACGATCCCGGCTTTTTCGGCTATGCGCAGAAACCCGAGCCAAAGGGTGAGGGTGCCGAACAGCAGCACCATGACTTCGACCGACAATTTGGCCATGGCGAAAATGCTCTCTACCATCGCCGCGAAGATCCCGGCGTTGCCGCCGATCAGCCATTGCGCCAGTGCCGAAACGGCAGCCACGATGAAGAAGCCAAGCCACAGGCCATTAAGCATCAGTCAAATCCCCCGAAGAATGCGGCGAATGATAGCGGGGTAGCCAGAAACGACAAACCCCGGATTTCTCCGGGGTTTGTCTACGACTGTGGGCACCCAATCACAGGGTTGGCCTCAATCTACTGTAGGAGCTGCCGAAGGCTGCGATCTTTTGATCTTGCCTTTAAAACAGAATCAAAAGATCGCAGCCTGCGGCAGCTCCTACAAGGGTGTGTCAATTACTGGAAATCTCGCCAGCCGGCAGCTTTTCCTTGCTGCGCCAGTGCGGCAGGGAGTTCCAGTAGCGCTCGCCCTTGGCGTCGTCGTACATGCCTTCCCAGCGGGAGATGACCAATACCGCCAAGGCATTGCCGATCACGTTCAACGCGGTACGTGCCATGTCCATGATGCGGTCGACACCGGCGATAAATGCCAGGCCTTCCAGCGGAATACCCACGCTGCCCAGTGTGGCCAGCAGCACCACGAAGGACACACCCGGTACGCCGGCGATGCCTTTGGAGGTGACCATCAAGGTCAGTACCAGCAGCAACTGCTGGCTGATGGACAGGTCGATGCCGTACAGCTGGGCAATGAAAATTGCCGCGATGCTTTGATAAAGCGTCGAACCGTCCAGGTTGAACGAATAGCCGGTCGGCACCACGAAGCTGCAAATGGCCTTCGGCGCGCCGTAGGCTTCCATCTTCTCGATAACGCGTGGCAGCACGGTTTCCGAACTGGCGGTGGAGTAGGCCAGCACCAGCTCATCCTTGAAGATGCGCATCAGTTTGAGCACCGAGAAACCGAACAGGCGAGCAATCAGGCCCAGCACCACAAAGGCGAAGAAGGCAATAGCGACGTAAACCAGGATGACCAGTTTGGCCAGCGGGATCAGGGAAGCGAAGCCGAAGTTGGCAACCGTCACCGCGATCAGTGCGAACACGCCGATCGGGGCGTAGTTCATGATCATGTGGGTAACTTTGAACATGCTTTCCGATACGCCCTGGAACATTTTTACCAGGGGTTCGCGCAAGTCGGCTTGCAGGCTCGACAGACCAAGACCGAACAATACCGAGAAGAAGATGATCGGCAGCATCTCGCCACGGGCCATTGCCGCGAAGATGTTCGACGGGATCAGGTTGAGGATGGTTTCGATGAACGCATGTTCATGCTGAACCTCGGCAGCAGTCGCCTGGTACTTGGAAATATCCACGGTACCCAGGGTGCTCATGTCGATGCCGGTGCCCGGGTGGAACACGTTTGCCAGCACCAGACCTACCACAATAGCGATCGTGGTGACGATCTCGAAGTAGATGATGGTCTTCAGACCGATACGTCCGAGTTTCTTCGCGTCGCCAACACCGGCGATGCCGACGATCAGCGAGGAGATGACGATCGGAATCACGATCATCTTGATCAGACGGATAAAGATATCGCCCGCGGGTTGAAGGACGTTACTGATCCACCAGGCTTTTTCGGCACTGAAATGGTTGAGCAGCGCACCGATTGCAATCCCCAATACCAGACCGATCAGGATCTGCCAGGCGAGGCTAAGCTTTGCCTTCTTCATATCTTTACCCTTACTTGCGTTTGACTCAGGCAGATGCGCGGAACTGGAACGCTCGTGGCGAAAAAGTCTTGTGCATCTGCCTCCGTATAAGGTGCCCCGAAGCGCGTGTTTGCGGCTCTCTGGCAGGCGAAAAAAGGCGCAACTATTCCGATGCAAGGAAGCGACGTCTAATGCCGTAAACGCCTACCCTATGCCGAATCGGCATGAGCTTTTTTAAGTGAAACTCGCGTCCCAACCGGTTCGAATACGACATTTCGGCAGGCATAAGTGCCGTGAACCGGCCATCACAGAGCAGGTTGAGTGTTTTTTGATCAGGTGAGGTGAGGGGGTTTTGGGGTTGAAATCGGACAATCCGACAGGAAGATACCGTTGAAAAATCAGGCAATTTTTCTCGATGTACGGTCGTGACGAAACACCGCGAAAAGTATTTTTTGGGAAAGTTGATTCGAATTGTAGAAAAGAGAAGCTCAACCGAGCGGTTGGCCTAGTATCGATGCCTCAGTTGCATAAGCTCTCCGCAAGTCCGTCGATGCCTATCACCGGCGAACTTGCGTCGCAGCTATTCCTGACCCGGTCCTTTCGCAAGTACTCCCTGTACTCGTAGGTCACTCCGCCCCTGAAACAGGCAGAACATCCCGACCCCTTGGTCATGCGTCTACCTTCCTCGGGTAGCGCATTGGAAAGATGCCATTTGGCCTCTTTCTTGTTACAAACTCAGTACCAGTTCGGATCTTTCTTCAGTTGTTCCATCAACAGCTTTTGCATGCCCTCGTCCGGCTTTCCAAGGAAGCGATAGTCGGCATGTCGTGTAGGCGACTTGTCGGCTGGCAACCCGGCAGGCACTTCGACCAGCATGGCGTATGCATCCTGTTTGTCGAAGCTGACGGCGACGATCAAGCGCTTGTTGAGACAGGTCGCCTGCGTTTCGCAAAGCGGTCCAACGAGGTACTTTTCGCCATCTTCTTCAACCGCATTCATTTGCTCGGCGTCGCCGGACAGGTTCATGACCCATTCCGGCAGGCGTTCTTCCTTCTTCACCACGCCTTGCCAGGTTTCCCGGTATTGCGGGTCAGTGTTCAGCAACTCGTTGACCCGCGCCTGGCCGTCATTGGCCGCCATCGCCATGGCACTACCGCCCAAGAGCAGGGCGGCTGCCAGTGTCTTTAACGAAACGCTCATGTTCAGCCTCGACCGCGACGGCCAAAGAAGAACGAAGCAATGAACATCACCAGGAACACGACAAAGAGAATCTTGGCGATACCCGTGGCGGTGCCCGCGATACCACCGAAGCCGAGTACGGCGGCGATGATGGCAATGATCAAGAATGTGATTGCCCAGCTCAACATGGTGATTCTCCTTACGCTTCTATTAGAGGTAGTGCTTGGTGGTGCGTTTCCCGGCGCATCGAACGCGCCAAGTTCGTGAGTTAGAACACCCAGCGTTCCTGACGTGGCATCTCATCCACAGGCTGAGCCTGGTCGACGTCCATCATTCGCAGCGGGGTTGTGTCAGCCTGATTGCTGCTGACGGCACTGAAGTGGGTCTGAGTCGGATGCTTGAGCGACACGTGTGGCGCTTCTGGCTGCTGGCTCTGCTCCCAGAGAAGAAACTGTTGGCCGCCGATCAGAGTGATCAAAAGAGCGAGCATGGCGAACAGACCTTGCTGGATATGCAGTGGCGAGATGCGCAATTGGGCGGCACGTTGGCGATTCATCCGGAAACTCCTCCCACTCTGGTGGTGATCTTGTTGTGGGCGATGGTTTTGCCCTGATTAACCAGAGTATTGCAGCCTGCATGCCAGCTTTTTGATGAGAATTAATTCTTTAAAATCAACAACTTAACAGATAGTTAAAAATTGCATTGAACGCATCCTGCACGATGGGCTCTCTACGGTCGTGCGTAATGCACGATAATGCCGTAGGAACTTTCATTCTTTTTGAATTGAGAGGAGGGCGCAGATGTCAGAAAAGGATGTGGGCAACGGCTTAACGCTCTGATTTTCGATAAAAAACTAAAGAAATCAGGCCATTGGCTGGGATTCGCTTAGATAGCTACCCTGTCAGAGATGGAAAGGCACAGAATCAACCATGCAACTTGCCCGATTTTTCCGGGACTAACCAAGATCATTCAGAAAGGAGCGTAGGAAAATGGAGTCAGCCACTGAGCATCAAGGCCGCATTCTGCTGGTGGACGACGAATCCGCCATCCTGCGAACTTTCCGTTATTGCCTCGAAGACGAGGGCTACAGTGTCGCTACTGCCAACAGCGCAGCCCAGGCGGATGCATTACTGCAACGCCAGGTGTTCGACCTGTGCTTTCTCGATCTGCGGCTAGGCGAAGACAACGGCCTTGATGTACTCGCACAGATGCGCATTCAGGCCCCGTGGATGCGGGTCGTCATTGTCACGGCTCACTCTGCCGTTGACACGGCTGTAGATGCCATTCAGGCGGGTGCCGCCGATTATCTGGTCAAGCCTTGCAGCCCTGATCAGTTGCGCCTTGCGACGGCCAAACAGTTGGAAGTTCGGCAATTGTCGGCGCGTCTGGAAGCGCTGGAAGGTGAAATTCGCAAGCCCAAGGATGGCCTGGATTCCCACAGCCCGGCGATGAAAGTAGTGCTTGAAACAGCGCGCCAGGTGGCCAGTACCGATGCGAACATCCTGATTCTCGGTGAGTCCGGTACAGGTAAGGGTGAGCTGTCCCAGGCCATTCATGGCTGGAGCAAGCGGGCTAAAAAATCCTGCGTAACTATCAATTGCCCGTCCTTAACCGCCGAGTTGATGGAGAGCGAACTGTTTGGTCACAGCCGTGGTGCGTTCACAGGCGCAAGCGAAAGTACCTTGGGGCGTGTGAATCAGGCTGACGGCGGAACACTGTTTCTCGACGAGATCGGCGACTTTCCTCTCACGTTGCAGCCAAAATTGCTTCGTTTCATTCAAGACAAAGAATATGAGCGTGTCGGTGATCCGGTGACCCGCCGCGCCGATGTGCGAATCCTCGCAGCGACCAACCTTAACCTTGAAGACATGGTGCGCGACGGGCGCTTCCGTGAAGACCTGCTCTACCGCCTGAATGTCATTACCTTGCACTTGCCGCCATTGCGGGAACGTCGCGAAGACATCCTGAACCTGGCTGATCGTTTCCTGGCGCGCTTCGTCAAGGAATACGCGCGCCCGGCTCGCGGCTTCAGCGACGAGGCTCGGGAAGCGCTGCTGAGCTACCGTTGGCCAGGCAACATTCGCGAACTGCGCAACGTCGTGGAGCGGGCGAGCATTATCTGTCCGCAGGAGCGTGTAGAGATCAGCCACCTGGGCATGGCCGAAACACCGGTCAACAGCGCGCCACGCATCGGCGCCGCGTTGAGTCTGGACGAATTGGAGAAGGCCCACATCGGTGCAGTCCTGGCCACGGCGGATACGCTGGACCAAGCCGCTAAAACACTGGGCATCGACGCTTCGACGCTGTATCGCAAACGCAAGCAGTACAACCTGTGAGTCATCCCCGATGAAACTGGCGATGAAGTTGCGCACCCGGCTCTTCCTGAGTATTTCGGCGCTGGTCACGGTTGCGCTACTTGGGCTGTTGCTCGGTCTGGTCAGTGTGATGCAGATGGCCAGCTCCCAGGAAGCGCTAGTGCGCAACAACTTTGCGACCCTGGATTTGGGGCTGAAACTGAGGCAAACCCTGGGCGATCAATTGATCGTCATGCTCAGCGAAAAACCCGACGACGGGGCCTTCGAGAGATCCAGGCAGAAGTATTTCGAGCTGCTTGATGAAGGTATCGCCCATGAGCAGAAGGGCGATGGCATTCAGTATGGTTTTAGCCAGGCCAAGGCGGATTATCAGAGCTTTCTCGAGGCCTACACACAGTCGCGTGATACGACCCACGTACTGAGTGGCAATGAGGCGCTCACTGAAAAATTCAATGCGCTGCGCAATGGTTTGCTTACCGAGCACAAGCGTGCGCTGGATAACATTAATGAAACCCAGCGCAGCGCGCGCGACCGGGCGTTATTGGTCGCGGGACTGCTGGGGTTGGTCGGACTCGCGGTGCTGATCATAGGTTTTGTTACCGCTCACGCCATTGCCAGGCGTTTCGGTGCGCCCATCGAAGCGTTAGCCCAAGCCGCAGACAATATAGGCCAGGGCAATTTCGAAGTGACACTGCCGATTTCATCGGCGGAGGAAATGAACCTGCTTACCAAGCGCTTCGGGATGATGGCCGAGGCATTGCGCGAGCATCAGGCCACGAACATCGATGAATTGCTCGCGGGGCAGCAGCGTTTGCAGGCGGTCCTCGACAGCATTGATGACGGGTTGCTGATGATCGACCGTGAAGGGTATCTGGAGCATTTGAACCCCGTCGCTCAACGGCAGTTGGGTTGGGACGCTGATCGACTTGGCCAGGGATTGGGCTCTGCCCTCGAACGCCCCGAGCTGGATGAGCAGCTGCAATTGGTTCTGCGCGGCGGCACGCTTGAGCGTGCACCGGAGGATCTGAGTTTCGAGGTCGATGGTGAGTCGCGGCTGCTGACGTATAGCCTGACGCCGGTCAGCCATACGCAGGGTCATATTCTCGGTGCCGTGATGGTGCTGCATGACGTGACCGAGCAGCGTGCCTTCGAGCGGGTGCGCAGCGAGTTCGTGTTACGCGCTTCCCATGAGTTGCGAACCCCGGTCACGGGGATGCACATGGCCTTCGGCCTGTTCCGGGAACGGGCGAAATTTCCTGAAGATTCACGCGAAGCCGATCTGCTGGATACCGTGAATGAAGAGATGCAGCGGTTGATGCAATTGATCAACGATCTGCTGAACTTCTCTCGTTACCAGAACGGATTGCAAAAGCTCACGCTGGCGCCATGTTCCATCGACGAGTTGCTGGAAGAGGCGCGGTTGCGGTTCTCCGGGGCGGCACAGGATAGCGGTATCGATCTGCTGGTTGAAGTGCAGGGTCCGTTGCCCAGGCTGCAGGCTGATAAGGCCCAGCTGGATCGCGTGCTCGATAACCTGATTGATAATGCGTTGCGCCACACCGGACCGGACGGGCAGATCCGTTTGCAAGCCCGGCGCCATGGCGAGCGCGTCATCATCAGCGTCGAGGATAACGGCGAAGGCATTGCCTACGGACAACAGGGACGGATCTTCGAGCCCTTTGTGCAGGTGGGCCGCAAGAAGGGCGGCGCGGGGCTCGGTCTGGCGCTGTGCAAGGAGATCGTGCAGTTGCACGGCGGGCGGATGGGCGTTTATTCGCGGCCAGGGCAGGGCACGCAGTTCTATATGGCGCTGGCGGTTTAAAGTGGGTTCACGCTTCGTCGTCGAGGCGTCTACCGGCCAAGCGGCGACCCCGGGTAATCAGCTCAATGAACTGAACTGCGCTTAACGCATGGGCGAATAGCCAGCCCTGGCCGTACTTAACGCCTTCGCTACTCAGGAATGCGGCTTGGGATTCCAGTTCGATCCCCTCGGCAATCACTTTGAGTTGCAGGGCCTGGGCCATGTGGATGATGTGCGGGGCAACACCGCTGCTGGCGGCGTCGTGGCCCAGCGCATCGATGAATGCCTTATCGATCTTCAGGCAGTCCACTGGCAAGGTCTGCAGGTAGGCGAGGCTGCAATAGCCGGTGCCGAAGTCATCGATCAGAACTTGATGCCCGACATCTCGCAAGGCTTGCAGGTTTTCCCTGGCCACTACCACGTCGATCAATCCCCGCTCGGTTACCTCAAACGCAATCTGCTGCGCTGCGACCCGGTGCAGGGTCAGCAAACGCGCCATCACTTGTCCGATACGGGGCACCATGACGTCGCATGCCGCCAGGTTGACCGAGATGTACAGCTTTGGATTGGCTCGCAGTAGCTGTCCCAGTTGCTCAAGCAATCGCTGCAAGACGAAGTCGGTCATCTGCCGGATCTGACCGGTATTCTCTGCCATGGGAATGAACAGGTCGGGGCTGGTCAGGGTTCCATCCGGTCGACGCCAGCGCAGCAAGGCTTCTGCCCCGACACAATTACGGCTGTCGAGGTCGAAGATCGGTTGATACAACACCTGCAACTCGCCCCTGCGTATGGCGCCATTGAGCTCGGCATCCAGTGACTGTCGCTGACGGACCAGCAGGAACACCAGGAAACCCATGAAGCAGCCGAGCAACACGCTGGCTGGCAGCAACCACCACCACACTGCAGGCACGTGAATAACAGTGCGAGGTGAGATGAGCACGAGTTGATACGCGGGATTATTGGTGGGCATGCGGTAGATCAAACTGGTTTGCGTGATCTGCAACGCATCGCGGCTTTTTGGTGGCCAGCCTTCTGGAGGCGGCCAGGCTTGTGCGACGCCCAGAACAGGGATCGCTCGAGCGCCACGGTCGAGCACCACCAGCAGGCTGCTACCCGGCGACAGATCGACCATGTCGGTCAAGTGCCCGCGAGAAGTGGCGACGCGGAAGTTGCCACGTCCGAGCATCAAGGCCGCGCGGTTTTCGTCGGGCTCGGTCGTGGTGTTTAGCCAGTAACTGTACGTGGGGCCTGTGATATCAGGCGGTCTGCTCATCGATAGCCCTTCCTGGCGAGGACGGTTGGAGCAGATCCGGGAGGCGTCCATGTAGGCGGCTTCGTAAACGAAGCGGTAGTTGAAGGTGACTTGCTGCAGGGTGGCGATCATTTCGTCGTCACAGCGCCTGAGCGGCTGGGCTTCAAGGTCGTCGAGGCTTTCGCGCAGCTGTCCGAAGAGTTGCTCCAGGCGGGCGAGAAATCGCTCGCCCTGGGCGTTCATTTCTTCGCTTTCGTTTTGGTCGACCTGGTGTACGGCAACGAAAAGACTGCCTGCCATCAGCAGTGTCGCGCTCAAGACAGCCGCCAGCGTCGCCAAAAACCAAGGGCGATAGAACCAGCTACGCAATGCCTCTCGAGCAGCAGCCATCAGTGAACATCCGAAGAATTACCAATGAGTTATAGCTGCTGATTGAGAAAAAGCGTTGACCGTCGGGCGGGCGTCATTATTTTGTCTGATTCAAAACCTGTAGCAGCGCTGCGGTCTGGGCATCCGGTGTTCCGTCGAAGCGGGTAGGCCGGAAGTGCATCTGGAACGCGGCGATCACATGGCGAGTCGCTACATCCAGCTCACCGGTTTGCGGGGTGCTGTAACCCAGGCGCGCCAATTGACTCTGGAACCAGCCGATTGCCGGTAATTGGGTTTCGAATCGTGGCTGAAGGCGCGACACGGCCTGCTCGTTCGGCCACACGCCCAGACCTTCTGCTGCCAGACGTTTCCAAGGGAACAGCGGGCCAGGATCGAGTTTTCTCAGCGGTGCAATATCGCTATGGCCGATGATGCTGTGGGGATTGATGGCGTAACGCTTGCTGATGTCCTTGAGCAGGGCGATCAAGGACTGGATCTGATCTTCGCTGTAGGGGTACCACAGGCGTCCGGTTGGCGTGTCTTTGAAACCCGGATTGACGATTTCGATGCCAATGGAGCTTGAGTTCAACCAGGTTCTGCCTTGCCACTCACTTTCCCCGGCATGCCAGGCGCGGAGGTTTTCATCCATCAGTTTGTAAATGGTGGCGCCCTTGTCGTCACCGATCAGGTAGTGGCTGCTGACTTCGCCATGGGTCAGCAACTGGAGCGAGCGCTCGAGCGATGCAGAGGTGTAATGCACCACCACGAACTGTATACGACTGTCGTGATTGGCGGAGGCGTGGCTGGTGTCATATCGCGGGCCGCTGGCGCAACCGGCCAATAGGACCAGCGAAACGAGTAGGGCTAAATATTTCATGGTGAAAGGCATTACACACAAAGACGATAATGCAACAGTGTAACGTACTGCCTTGATCTCTGAGGGCTACGCTGCGTATTTAAACAAAATGGAACATTTTGTCTTCAGCCCGGCTCGACGCGGTTCCTGCCGGCATGTTTCGCGCGATATAACGCCTGATCGGCTCTTTTGAGCACCACATCGCTGTGTTCGCCTGCTTTGAAAGCGGTCAAACCCACTGAGACAGTGATGGTCACCGGCTCGCCCTTGAAGTGGAAAGGGCAGGCTTCAACCGCAGCGCGTAAGGTTTCGAGCAGTTTCACACCTGTCGTAAGCGCTGTGGCGGGTATCAGCAAGACGAACTCTTCACCGCCAAACCGGGCGATGAAATCAGATCCACGCAGGCGCTTGCGCAGTACGTTCGCAATGATCTTCAGAACCTTGTCGCCGGCCAAGTGGCCGTAGTTATCGTTGATGCGCTTGAAATGGTCGAGATCCAGCATGGCCAGCAACAGCGTGTTGCCGTGTTGTTGCCACTGGCTGATTTCGTGATCCAGCCGTTCGTTCCAGGCGGCGCGGTTGGGCAATCCGGTCAGCGGGTCGATCAAGGCTTTCTGACGCTGCTCCTCCAGGTGTTCGCGAAAACCCAGGGCTTCCTGTTCCATGTGGGCCACTCGATCCGCGAGGCCCTGCAGGCGGGTTGCCACTTCCTGCTCACGCTGGTCGCGCTGTTTCTGGTGATGATCGAGCGTGCCGAGCAGACCT
Organism: Pseudomonas sp. MDV22-iso1; assembly: GCF_058145095.1. Lineage (NCBI taxonomy): Bacteria > Pseudomonadati > Pseudomonadota > Gammaproteobacteria > Pseudomonadales > Pseudomonadaceae > Pseudomonas > Pseudomonas sp. MDV22-iso1. Next base: position 60,234 of record NZ_JBYVMF010000015.1, on the reverse strand, counting down.
TCGAGATGGTTTTCCAGTACATGCTTGAGATCGTCCAGATCCGCGGCCTCTTGCACACTGCTTTGCAAGCCATCGACCTGCTCACGGATCTGAGTGTCCATCTCGCGTGCGGCGGATCGGCTGTCAGCATGGCCATCGCTGGCGGCCTGCAGGTTGTTCTGAAACGCTTCGAGGCGCTCGTTGAGCTGCTGCAGGTACGTTTCGAACTCGTGCTGCCCACTGCCGGTGATGGCCAGCATCAAGGTGGCCAGGTCGTCGAGGATCGGGATCAACTCGTACCAATTCAAACCGTTTTGCAGGCGATGACGCATCGCTTCAGCTTGCGGGCGATGGCGTTCAGGGAGTGTCAAATCGTCGAGCAGGCCGAGTAGGGTGTCTTCAATATGCTTGGCGACAGAGCTGTAGGTAGGCTCGGGTGAGACAGGCAGCGCGTAGTGCGCGTCATGTTCCGGTGGCTGCGGATTGATGGCGACCGATTCCGGCACCGTGTCGGCGGGTATCGGCTGGCTATCGATGACGTCCAGAGAATCAGGTTCGCTGGAAATGATTGAGGCGTGGGTGTCAGCGTCAGCTTTGGTGGTCGGCACCGGCGGCTCTTTGGTCTTCTCGACGTCCGGTAGCTCCGTTGGCGGTGGTGAAGTTTTGAGCTGCGGCTGCGGTGCAGCCTGAACAGGCACGGCCGCTTGAGGCTCGTTCACCACGGGATCAAGTGCGGCAACCGGCGCGATGACGGGGATCGGTTTTACGGGTTCCTCAACGGTGAGTACAGTCTGCGCAGTCTCTACAGTCGATGCGCGAACGGCTTCCACTGGTTGCGCAGAGGGCAGCTGCACCGAAGCAGAGAGGGGGGCGACCTCATCTGTCTCACGGGTACCGAACAATCGCTGAAGCAAACCAGGGCGGCCAAGTTCTTCCGGGCTTTCAAGTTGGCTAAGGGCCTTGCCTTGCAAACCGCTCAATTCGCTCAGCAGCAACGGCATCTCACGTGCCTGCCCGACACGTGCATCAAGTTGCTTGGCGAATTGTTTGAGGGGCCTGGCCACTTCTCGTGGGAGCGGCAGGGTTTGCAACTGAGCAACCAGCGCCGTCAGTGCGGCGCTCGTTTGGTTGACCCGGGTTTCACGGCGTTGTTCAGAGTCGAGAACGGCTTTTTCCAGACGCGGGAGGAGGGCGGCGAGTCCGGCATCCATGTCATCGGTGCGCACGACGTCGCGCATTTCCTTCATGCATTCGTCAACTGCGCGATCAGTACCCTCTGCCGCCAGCGTGCTGCGTACGAGCCCGCGCCGCAGCAAGTCGAGGCGGGCATCCCAACGGCGTTCAAGTTTTTCCTGTTGTTCGATGCTTTGAAGGTACTTCTCTTTCCAACGCTGTGCTTCGTCGCTCATTCGAGGGTTCCGCTAAGGGGCAGGACTCAGCGCGGGCAATGCATCGGCCGTGAGCGAACCCGGCAGACGAATCTCTACCGCGACCGGCAGGTGATCGGAAATGGGTTGCGCCAGCACCTCGAATTTTTCCAGGGTCAGGCTCGGACTTAGCAGAATATGGTCCAGGCAGCGCTGTGGGCGCCAGCTCGGGAACGTCGCTTCGAGCTGCGGTGCCAGCAGGCCGAGATCGCGCAGCGGGGAGTTTTGCAGCAAATCGCTGGCGTGGGTGTTCATGTCACCCATGAGCACCTGGTGTTTATAGCCGCCGATCAACTCGCGGATATAGGACAGTTGCAGGCTGCGTACCCGAGCACCCAGCGCCAGGTGCATCATGACCACCACCAGTGCCTCGGGGCCTTCGCCGAAGCGCACCAGAATTGCCCCGCGACCCTTTGGCCCCGGCAACGGATGGTCCTCAATAGCCCACGGGCGCAGGCGACTGAGCACGCCATTGCTGTGCTGGCCGAGGCGACCGAGATTGCGGTTGAGTTGTTGATACCAGTATGGGAAGGCACCGAGCTGTGCCAGGTGTTCAACCTGATTGACGTAGCCCGATCGAAGGCTGCCGCCATCGGCTTCCTGCAAGGCGACCAGATCGAAGTTACCCAGCAGATTGCCGATTTTTTGCAAATTTCCGGCACGACCGTTGTTGGGCAGCAGGTGCTGCCAGCCCCGGGTCAGGTAGTGCCGGTACCGTTCGGTACTGATGCCGACCTGAATATTGAAACTGAGCAGGCGCAGACGGCTGTCTGCGGGCAAGCCCGTCGATACCAGGTGGTGTTCGTTGACCTGCGGATCATGCAGGCCAACAACGCGTTCAGTTCCCCAGCGGCGCATGGCAGGCTCCGCGCTTAGTTGGCAGCAGCCTTGTTAGCCGCTCGCTCTTGTTCGACCAGTTTGTCGGCCAGTTGCAGGGCTTGTTCGGCACCACCAGCAGAACCCACATCGAAGCGGTACTTGCCGTTGACGATCAAGGTTGGCACGCCGGTGATTTCATACTTCTTGGCGAGCTCGGTGGCCTTGACGATCTGACCTTTGATGGCGAAGGAGTCGAAAGTTGCCAGGAACTTGTCCTTGTCGACACCTTGGGTGGCCAGGAAATCAGCCATTTCATTTTTGTCGACCAGCTTCTTGTGTTGTTTCTGAATGGCTTCGAACACCGCGGCGTGAACCTTATGCTCAACGCCCATGGCTTCGAGGGTCAGGAACAGCTGGCCGTGCGCATTCCAAGGGCCGCCGAACATCGCCGGAATCCGCACAAAATTCACGTCGGAAGGCAGCTTCTCGACCCAAGGATTGATCACCGGCTCAAATGCGTAGCAGTGCGGGCAGCCGTACCAGAACAATTCAACGACTTCGATCTTGCCAGGTACCGCGACCGGGACTGGTTTGGTCAGTTCAACATAAGGGGCGGCAGGTGCTTCGGCGGCTTGTGCAGTCATGCCGAACAGGCTGGCAGCGACGAGAGCGGCGCTGATGATCAGATTACGCATGCTTTACTCCTGGACAATTTTGGTCGCCTCGCGCGACCTGTTTTCAGACAGGTCATGGCGGGCTTGAGTTCTGTAGTGTAACGGCAGCGGCCACAAAAAAGGGCGGCCTAAGCCACCCTTTTTATGCTTGCATCGACGGATTAATCGAGCGTTAACATTGCAAGAGATGAACATCTCTCGCAACGCTCGATCAATAGGCCTTAGTGCAGACCCTGGATATAGCTGGAGACTGCCGCGATGTCTTCGTCGCTCAGTCGTTTAGCAATGGTCTGCATGGTTTTGGTGTCGCCGTCGTTGGTGCGTCCGCCTTCTTCCTTGCGGAAGTCGGTCAGTTGCTTGGCCACGTATTGAGCATGCTGGCCGCCCAGGTGCGGGAAGCCGGCGGCTGCGTTACCTGCGCCATTAGGCGAGTGGCAGCCGGTGCAGGCTGGCAGGCCCTTGGCCAGGTCACCACCACGGAACAACGCTTCACCGCGAGCCACGACTTTCGGGTCGGCGGCGCCAACGCTGCCTTTCTGGGTGGCGAAGTAGGCGGCGATATCGGCCAGGTCCTGATCGCTCAGGTTGGTCAGCAGGCCGGTCATTTCAAGTACCTGGCGTTTGCCGGACTTGATGTCGTGCAGCTGCTTGTTCAGATAACGCTCGCCCTGACCTGCCAGTTTCGGAAAGTTAGGCGCCATGCTGTTGCCATCCGGGCCATGACAGGCGCCACATACTGCGGCTTTCGCCTGACCAGCAGTTGCATCACCTGCAGCATGGGCAATGCCGGAGATCCCCACGGTCAACAGCAGACTCACGATCAATTTGTTCATCAGCTAATCCAACTACGGCTAAGGGTTAAAGAGTTATGGACCGGAATCACTCGCTCATCCAGTGGATGATGGCCTGGTAATCCTCGGCACTGCAGTCCATGCACAAACCACGCGGCGGCATCGCCTTGAAACCCTGGGTCACGTGTTGCACCAGCGTCTCCATACCTTTCGCCAACCTCGGCGTCCAAGCTTCCTGATCGCCCTTTCTGGGCGCCATGGGTAGTTGGCCGGAATGACAGGCACCACAAACACGGTTGTACACAGCTTCCGGATCCTGTGTAGCCTGAGCGCTGTAAAGCGGTATCAAGACACCGGCAGCTAGCAGCCATTTCGTCATAAAACGACCTTTTCAGGGTTGAGAGCGTGCTGCGTTCTAATGCGCAATCATGGTCTATCGCTCTCGTGAACTTCATCCTACGCTGGGACAAAGCGCACACAAAATCTGCGGCATTATATACTGGCGTCACTGAAACGGAAACGACACTGCTCGCCGCGTCCATTCCCGGCGCCGCCCACATCGGAAATCCCATGCAACTCAAGAATCCCATCCTCGGTCTGTGCCAACAGTCCACCTTCATGCTCAGCGCCGCCAAAGTCGACCAATGTCCCGACGACGAAGGCTTCGAAGTCGCTTTTGCCGGGCGTTCCAACGCCGGTAAGTCGAGCGCCCTGAACACCCTGACGCACGCCAGCCTGGCTCGAACCTCGAAAACCCCGGGTCGTACGCAGCTCTTGAACTTCTTCAAGCTAGACGATGATCGCCGTCTGGTCGACCTGCCAGGCTACGGTTACGCGAAAGTACCTATTCCGTTGAAGCTTCACTGGCAGCGTCATCTGGAAGCCTACCTGGGTGGTCGCGAGAGTTTGAAGGGTTTGATTTTGATGATGGACATCCGTCATCCAATGACCGATTTCGACCTGCTGATGCTGGATTGGGCCGTCGCCAGCGGAATGCCGATGCATATTCTGCTGACCAAGGCGGACAAACTGACTTACGGCGCGGCGAAAAACGTCCTGCTTAAAGTCCAGTCGGACATCCGTAAAGGCTGGGGCGATGCAATCAGCATCCAGCTGTTTTCCGCCCCAAAACGCTTGGGTCTGGAAGACGCCTACACTGTATTGGCGGGCTGGATGGAGCTGGCAGACAAGGGTGCCGAACTCGCTGAGTAAGGGCCTTTGGACAAATCGCGGGAAAAAAAAACCCCGGACTTCTTATGGGGAGGGGGAAGTTCCGGGGTTCAAGCTCCGGACCGCTAGGGCGGGGTCCAGATATCTGCCAACACTTAACACAACATAGGAGCATCGAAGGGCTTCACCAGCCATTCAGTAACTCTGAGTGACGATTCACAGGATTAGTTCAGAATATTTTCAAATGGCTTTGGAATAACGCCGAGCATTTTGCGAACTAATGGCCCTTCGCCGTTTTCTGCCGCGGCACTATGCCGCAGCAGAAAAAGCCTATCAGACGGCTCAGTGAGCCTCATCCCAATTATTGCCTACCCCTACTTCGACCAGCAGCGGCACGTCCAGTTTCGCGGCATCACTCATGTGCGTGCGAATGTCCTCACGAACCTGATCCACCAGATCTTCACGCACCTCGAGCACCAATTCATCGTGTACCTGCAGGATGACTTTGGCGTCCAGGCCAGACGTCGTCAGCCAGTTATCCACCGCTACCATCGCTTTCTTGATGATGTCAGCGGCAGTGCCTTGCATCGGAGCGTTGATGGCCGTGCGTTCTGCGCCTTTGCGCAGGGCCGGGTTCTTCACGTTGATTTCCGGCAGGTAAAGGCGCCGGCCGAAGATCGTTTCAACAAAACCCTGCTCGGCTGCCTGGGCGCGGGTGCGCTCCATGTACTCCAGTACGCCCGGATAACGGGCGAAATAACGGTCGATGTAAGCCTGTGACTGCTTGCGATCCACACCGATCTGCTTGGCCAGGCCAAACGCGCTCATGCCGTAGATCAAACCGAAGTTGATGGCCTTGGCGCTGCGACGCTGGTCCGTGGTGACGTCCGCCAGTTCCACGCCGAAGACTTCAGCGGCAGTGGCTTTGTGCACGTCCAGATCATTGCGGAAGGCGTGCAGCAACCCCTCGTCCTTGGCCAGGTGGGCCATGATGCGCAATTCGATTTGCGAGTAGTCAGCTGCCAGCAGCTTGTAGCCTTTTGGCGCGACGAACGCCTGGCGAATCCGCCGGCCTTCAGCGGTACGAATCGGGATGTTTTGCAGGTTTGGATCGCTGGAGGACAAGCGCCCTGTTGCCGCAACGGCCTGGTGATAAGAAGTATGAATCCGACCGGTGCGCGGATTGATCTGCTCTGGGAGGCGATCGGTGTAAGTGCTTTTCAGCTTGCTCATCGAGCGATACTGCATCAGCACTTTAGGCAGCGGATAATCCTGCTCGGCCAGTTCAGCCAGCACGGCTTCGGCAGTCGAAGCCTGGCCCTTGGCGGTTTTACTCAGAATCGGCAGACCCAGTTTTTCGTACAGGATCACACCCAACTGCTTCGGCGAGCCCAGGTTGAACTCTTCCCCTGCGATGGCAAACGCCTCGCGTTCGAGGGCGACCATTTTCTCGCCCAACTCCACGCTTTGAATGCCCAACAGATTGGCATCGACCAGCGCGCCTTGACGTTCAATGCGCGCGAGAACCGGTACCAGCGGCATTTCGATTTCGCTCAGAACCTTGCTCAGGCTCGGAATGGCATTGAGCTTTTCCTGCAGCGTTTGATGCAAGCGCAAGGTCACGTCAGCGTCTTCGGCGGCGTAAGGCCCGGCCAGTTCGAGTGAGATCTGATCAAACGTCAGCTGTTTTGCACCCTTGCCGGCGATGTCCTGGAAGCTGGTGGTTGTGTGATTCAGGTACTTGAGCGCCAGGCTGTCCATATCGTGACGGGTGGCGGTGGAGTCCAGCACATAGGACTCCAGCATGGTGTCGAACGCGATGCCTTGCACCGTGATCCCGCAGCTTTGGTCACCGCCAATCGCGCAGTTCGCCAGGATGTTCATATCGAACTTGGCGTGCTGACCGACTTTGAGTTTGTTCGGATCTTCCAGGATCGGCTTCAGTGCGCGCAGCACGGTGTCGCGATCCAGCTGGTCCGGCACGCCCATGTAGGAGTGGGTCAGCGGGATGTAGGCGGCTTCGTTGGCTTGTACGGCAAACGACAGGCCTACCAGTTGCGCCTGCTGCGCATCGATGCCTGTGGTTTCCGTGTCGAAGGCAATCAGTTTGGCGTCGTTGAGTTTCTTCAACCACAGGTCGAAATCGGCCTGGGTGAGGATGGTGGTGTACTTGAGTTCGGCATCGACGGCAGGTTCTTCGGCGACCGGCGCCACGACTTCCTGGCCGGAGCGCTTGGCATCGCGCTGATTTTCGTCGAACCAGCTTTTAAACTCTAGCAACGTGTAAAGCTCGGCGAGTTTGTCGTGATCCGGTTTGCCCATCTGCAAGTCGTCGAGTTCAACGTCCAGCGGCACGTCGATCTTGATCGTTGCCAGTTGATAGGAGAGGAACGCCATCTCTTTGTGCTCTTCCAGCTTGGCCGGCAGTGTCTTGGCGCCGCGAATCGGCAAGGTTGGGACGATGTCGAGGTTCGCGTACAGCTCGGTCAGGCCGCCATTCACGCCGACCAGCAGCCCGGAGGCGGTCTTCGGGCCAATGCCTGGAACGCCCGGAATGTTGTCGGACGAGTCGCCCATCAACGCCAGATAATCAATGATTTGTTCGGGAGCGACGCCGAATTTCTCCTTCACGCCCTCAACGTCCATCGCGCTACCGGTCATGGTATTGACCAAGGTAATGTGGCCGTCGACCAGTTGCGCCATGTCCTTATCGCCGGTGGAGATGATCACCGGACGGTCGGCCGCCGCGCTGCTGCGAGCCAATGTGCCGATCACGTCATCGGCCTCCACGCCTTCGACGCACAGGAGCGGGAACCCCAGGGCGATGACGCTCTGGTGCAATGGCTCGATTTGAACGCGCATGTCATCGGGCATGCTTGGGCGATTAGCCTTGTATTCGGCGTACATGTCATCGCGGAAAGTCCCACCCTTGGCGTCGAACACCACGGCGAACGGACTGTCCGGGTACTGCTTGCGCAGACTCTTGAGCATGTTCAACACGCCTTTGACGGCACCGGTCGGCAGTCCTTTGGACGTGGTGAGCGGTGGCAGGGCGTGGAAGGCGCGGTACAGGTAAGAAGAACCGTCCACCAGGACGAGGGGGGCTTGGCTCATGAGCAGGATCAACCTTTTCGGCGGGTCCGGCGCTAGAATAGCGGGACCGTTGACGACAAAGGGACAAGGTTATCATGCGTACACTAAATCGCCTGTTGCTGGCTGGCTTGTTTGCAATCACTCCGTTGGCCGTCATGGCGGCGGACGATGCACCCTCGCCGGAGCCGGAAGTCACCATCCGCACGGAAGGCGATAAAACCATCCAGGAGTACCGCCAAAACGGTTTCCTGTATGCGATCAAGGTTACGCCAAAGGGCGCGCCGCCTTACTTTCTGGTGCGCGCAGACGGGACCGATGCAAACTTCATCCGCTCGGATCAGCCGGATATGCTGATTCCGTCGTGGAAGATCTTCGAGTGGAAGTAGTTTCTTAATTTCAATCGGCGCTGGCTCATTCTGCGGCGCCCGTACTGGCAGTTTAAACATGTCTGTGTTCACCCCCCTGGCTCGGCCTGAGCTGGAAACCTTTCTCGCCCCATACGGGCTCGGCCGCCTGCTTGATTTCCAGGGGATTGCCGCCGGTAGCGAAAACACCAATTTCTTTATCAGCCTGGAACAGGGTGAATTTGTCCTGACCCTGGTTGAGCGCGGTCCGGTGCAGGAAATGCCGTTCTTCATAGAGTTGCTCGACGTGCTGCATGATGCCGACCTGCCGGTGCCATACGCGCTGCGAACCACCGATGGCGTTGCCTTGCGCGAACTGGCGGGCAAACCTGCATTGTTGCAGCCGCGCCTGGCGGGCAAGCACATCAAGGAAGCCAACGCGCAACATTGCGCTCAGGTTGGCGACTTGCTCGGCCATCTGCACCTGGCCACTCAGGCCAACATGATCAAGCGCAAGACTGATCGTGGTCTGGACTGGATGCTGGAAGAGGGCACTCAGCTGCTTTCTCATCTCGACGCCGGGCAAAGCGATTTGCTGAAGCAGGCGCTGGACGAAATAAGCGAGCAGAAAGCGAAAATCCTGGCGTTGCCGCGAGCCAACATCCATGCGGATCTGTTCCGTGATAACGCGATGTTCGAAGGTACGCACCTGACCGGGTTGATCGACTTCTACAACGCCTGCTCCGGTCCAATGCTCTACGACGTGGCGATTGCCTTGAATGATTGGTGTTCGGACGACGAAGGTTTGATCGACGGGCCGCGGGCGCGGGCGTTGCTGGGGGCTTACGCGGCGTTGCGACCGTTCACGGCGGCAGAGGCCGAGTTGTGGCCGACGATGCTGCGGGTGGCGTGCGTGCGGTTCTGGTTGTCGAGGTTGATCGCGGCGGAGTCATTTGCCGGGCAGGACGTGTTGATTCACGATCCGATGGAGTTTCAGCGCCGGTTGGCGCAGCGGCAGAAGGTCAGCACACCGTTGCCGTTTGCCCTTTAAACGCTGGTCAGATGGATCACTGCAATCTCTGTGGGAGTGAGCCTGCTCGCGATGGCGGCGGGACAGTCAGTATTGATGCTGAATGTTATTGCGCCATCGCGAGCAGGCTCGCTCCCACAGGGTGTGTGTCGGTTACAACGACTCCAGGCACCCCGCCAGGTCATTCCCCAACTTCTCCAGTACCTGTTCATACCCTTGAGCGGTCGCCGGCGTGTAGCCGCCCAGGGCGTCGAGTTCCGCCAGCTTCACCGGAAGGCCGGCCACCAGGGTTTCTGCCAGGCGCGGACGCAGCGGTGGTTCGCTGAATACGCACGTCTTGCCAACTTCCTGCAAGCGCGTGCGCATGGCCGCGACGTGCTGGGCACCTGGCTGGACTTCAGCCGCGACGCTGAACACGCCGGTGTGCTTGAGGCCGTAGGCGTCTTCGAAGTAGTCGAATGCTTCGTGGAACACGAAGTACGGTTTGCCCGCAATGCCGGCAAGGCGTGACTTCAGGCGCAGGTCCAGCGCATCCAGACGTTCATCGAACGCCTTGAGGTTGCTCTGATAACGCGCAGCGTTAGCGGGGTCGGCAGCACTCAGGTCAGCGGTCATTTTCCTGGCGATCACACGAGCATTCACTGGCGATAACCACAAATGCGCATCCAGGGTGCCTGGGCGGTGATCGTGGTCGTGCTCGTCCGGCTCTTCGGTGTGCGACTGACTGTCTTCGGCAAAATGGCGAAGTTTCAGGTCAGGCAAATCCTGCACGGCGACGCTCGGCAGCGTCCGACCTTTCAGGACACGGGGCAGGAAACCTTCCATGTCCGGACCGATCCAGTAAATCAGATCCACCGACTGCACCTTCCGTACGTCGGATGGACGCAATGCATAGTTATGCGGCGAAGCACCGGGCGGCAGCAGCACTTCCGGAATCGCCACACCATCCTGAACAGCCGCTGCGATCAGCTGCAGTGGCTTGATGCTGGTCAGCACCTTGACCTCGGCATGGGCGAAACCTGCCAGTGAAAAACTGGCGAGAACTGCGACACAAATAGAAAAAAGTCGGGACACAATGACCACTCGAAGAGGCGAGAACGGGTAACATAATAACGTCTCTCACAAAAATCGTCGCCGCTCATGCCTAAAACACCGATTGCCAGCCGTCCCCACGACCACTCTCATTGCGTGCATAACGCTCTGTCTGAGGCCGATGCCCTCTGTGCGCGTCAAGGCCTGCGCCTGACTGCCCTGCGGGGGCGCGTGCTCGAATTGGTGTGGCAGAGCCACAAACCGCTGGGCGCGTACGACATTCTTGCGGTGTTGAGCGAGCAGGACGGTCGCCGCGCTGCACCGCCGACGGTGTATCGCGCGCTGGATTTCCTGCTGGAGAACGGTTTCGTACACCGCATCTCCTCCCTCAACGCCTTCGTTGGCTGCAATCACCCGGAACATGCGCATCAGGGACAGTTCCTGATATGCCGCGAGTGCCACGCCGCCATCGAGCTTGAGCAAAAAACCATCAGCGACGCCATCATTGGCAGCGCCAAGGATGTCGGGTTTGTGGTCGAAGGCCAGACCGTTGAAGTGGTCGGCCTGTGTTCGGGCTGCCAGGGGGCTTGATGAGCAACGCGTTGATCCGACTTGAACAGGTCGCCGTCACCTTCGCCGGGCAAAACGTGCTCGATAACATCGAGTTGAGCGTCGAGCCTGGTCAGATTGTCACCCTGATCGGCCCCAACGGTGCGGGCAAGACCACGTTGGTCCGCGCGGTGTTGGGCCTGTTGAAACCGGACAGCGGCAGTGTCTGGCGCAAGCCGAAATTGCGGGTTGGATACATGCCGCAAAAACTTCATGTCGATCCCACGCTCCCACTCTCCGTGCTGCGTTTTTTGCGCCTGGTGCCAGGCGTAGACCGCGCCCGCGCGTTGGCGGCGCTCAAGGAAGTGGGTGCCGAGCAGGTCATCGACAGCCCTGTGCAAAGCGTGTCCGGGGGCGAAATGCAGCGCGTGCTGCTGGCGCGTGCGCTGTTGCGCGAGCCGGAGCTGCTGGTGCTCGATGAGCCGGTGCAAGGCGTGGACGTAGCGGGGCAGGCCGAGCTCTATAGCCTGATCACGCGGCTGCGCGACCGACATGGCTGTGGGGTATTGATGGTTTCCCACGACCTGCACCTGGTGATGAGCACAACCGATCAGGTCGTCTGCCTGAACCGCCATGTCTGCTGCTCCGGGCATCCCGAGCAGGTCAGCGGCGATCCGGCGTTCGTCGAGCTGTTTGGCAAGAACGCACAAAGTCTGGCGATCTATCACCACCATCACGACCATGCTCATGATCTGCATGGCTCAGTGGTCAGCGCGGCCCCTTCGGCCCACACCCATGTTCACGGAGATAGCTGCAAGCATGGCTGATTTTCTGCTCTACGCCCTGCTTGCAGGTTTGGCCCTGGCACTGGTTGCGGGCCCGCTGGGTTCATTTGTGGTCTGGCGCCGCATGGCCTACTTCGGCGACACCCTTTCCCATGCTGCGCTGCTCGGTGTGGCGTTGGGTTTCCTGCTGGATGTCAGCCCGACCGTCGCGGTGACCGTAGGCTGCCTGCTGCTGGCAGTGTTGCTGGTGACGCTGCAACAGCGTCAGCCACTGGCATCCGACACGCTGTTGGGGATTCTCGCGCCAAGCACCCTCTCGCTTGGCCTTGTCGTACTAAGCTTCATGCATGAAGTGCGGATCGACCTGATGGCCTATCTGTTCGGTGATTTGCTCGCCATCAGCCCGACCGATCTGGCCTGGATACTGGGCGGTAGCGCAGCGGTTCTGGCCTTGCTCGTGACCTTGTGGCGACCCTTGCTGGCAATCACGGTGCATGAGGAACTGGCCAGGGTTGAGGGATTGCCGGTAGCGTCGTTGCGGCTGACCTTGATGTTGTTGATCGCTGTGGTGATTGCCGTTGCGATGAAAATCGTCGGTGTATTACTGATCACTTCGTTGTTGATCATTCCGGCTGCTGCGGCGCAGCGTCACGCGCGATCGCCTGAGCAGATGGCACTGGGCGCGAGCCTGCTGGGCATGCTCGCAGTGTGTGGCGGATTGGCATTGTCCTGGTTCAAGGACACGCCGGCGGGTCCATCGATTGTGGTAACGGCGGCCGCCCTGTTTCTGCTGAGTTTTGTCCTGCCCCGTCGAGGGGTGTAGACTTGCTCGTTTTTTGCGCAAATAGAGAGTCGCAGGAATGAAGCTGTTCACCTCCCGTTATCTGCTCCTTGCCGCATTTTCCTTGCTGCTGGGCGCCTGCCAAAGCACGCCCCCGGCGGCCACCCAGGCCACTGACGCGCGGGCTACGGCCATCGCACAGCTGGAGCAAAGCCTCGCCAGCAGCGAGCTGGCCACTGCCGAAGATCAATTGGCAGCCTTGCAGGCGCAATCGCCAGACGATCAAACCCTTGAGCAATATCAGCGGCAACTGGCCGAAGCGTATCTGCGCCGCAGCCAGATCGTGCTGCAGAAAGGCGATGTAAACGCCGCCGCTACAGCCCTTAGCCGCGCCCGATTGCTCATGCCCAAGGCGCCGGCACTGACCGGTGGGGTCAACAACGCTATCGTTAATGCGCGTAAAGCCGAGCTGGATAAGGCCGAAGCTGCCCTTATGGCTGCCGAAGCCAAGCCCCGGGCCAAGGTCATCGATCCGACCGCCGAGAGCACAACCATTGCGTTGAACCTCACGGACATGACGAAACTTCGCCGGCAATTGGACGCTATCGCCGCCGATGTGGTGAATTATGAGTGTGATGTGAGCATTCAGGCGCCGCGCACCCAGGACTATCCATGGCTGGCGACATTGCTGACCAAGCGAGTGAAGAAACTGGATGCAGAGTTTGATCTGAACCTGCAGAAGCAGATCTTGCGAAACATTCCGGCGCAGATGGTGTTGAGTCCGCGTAAGCCCTGAAAGCATCGCGGGCAAGCCTTGCTCCTACAGGATCAAGGCTTGCCCGCGAAGGCATTTCAACGATCGATTAAACCTTAAGCCGGAACCGCTTTTGCCTTTGGCTCCCGATCCCAGACCCGATGTTGCCCAATCGCCGCAATGAACGGTTTGAACAACTTCGCATCCGCCCCTACGATCAGTCCCGCATCAGCCTCCAGTTTCAGCACATCCAGCAACTGCTTGGCCTCGCCGTGCAGTGCGATCGCCTTCAAGTGCTTGTAAGCCTCCAGCAGGTAATGCAGCGCAACGCCATCCGTGCTCAAGGCCTTGATCGACGCCGCGCCGCCCGGCACAAAGACCGCATCGAATGCCACTGACGGCAAACCTTCCATCGACGCGTCCACCGGCAGCGACTTGCCATCGGCGGTGGTCACTGGCGCCGACGTCGGCCCCAGCAGCTTGACGTGGGCACCTTCTGCCATCAGGGCTTTCTTCAGCGCGTCGATTGCGGCGCCATCTACGCCGTTCGCCGCCAGAATCGCCACTTTGCGGGTTTTGATATTTCCTGGCAGCAGGTTGGCCTGACTCAAGGCGGGCGAGCGATCCAGCGACGTTTTTGGAACCTCAACCGTACCGGCTTTCGGTGCAGGCAGACCAAGGTTCTCAGCCACGCGCTTGGCCAGCTCAAGATCAATGTTTGCCAGAATTTCGTTCACCTGACGTGCACGAATGAACTCGCGCTCAACTTTGCCCAGCTCGAAGCTGTACGCGGCAATGATGTGCTCCTGCTCGTGCTTGCTCATGCTGTGGAAGAACAAGCGGGCTTGGGAGAAGTGATCGCCGAACGACTCACTACGTTGGCGAATCTTGTTCGCGTCGATACGTTCCGGATAAGTCTCGAAACCACCATCCTGTGCCGCAGGTGGCGTTTCTTTTGGCCAGCCGCCGTCGATGGAATTTGGCTCGTAAGATGCGCGGCCCTTGTCGATCGTGGTGCGGTGCATCGCATCGCGTTGGCCGTTATGGAAAGGCGCCACCGGACGATTGATAGGAATCTCGTGAAAATTCGGTCCACCCAGTCGGCTGATTTGCGTATCGGTGTAGGAAAACAGACGACCTTGCAGCAATGGGTCATTGGAGAAGTCGATGCCCGGCACGATATGGCCAGGGCAAAACGCGACCTGCTCGGTTTCCGCGAAAAAGTTGTCCGGGTTGCGGTTCAGCACCATCTTGCCCAGCGGCGTGATCGGTACGATTTCTTCGGGAATGATTTTGGTCGGGTCGAGAATGTCGAAGTCGAAGGAATGTTCGTTTTCCTCCTCAACGATCTGTACACCGAGCTCCCATTCCGGGTAGTCGCCCATCTCGATCGACTCCCAGAGATCGCGACGGTGGAAGTCGGTATCTTTGCCTGCGAGCTTCTGCGCCTCATCCCACACCAACGAACAGGTGCCAGCAGTTGGGCGCCAGTGGAATTTGACGAAGCGTGATTTACCCTCGGCGTTAACCAACCGGAAGGTGTGCACACCGAAGCCCTGCATGCTGCGCAGACTCTTCGGAATCGCGCGATCGGACATGGTCCAGATCACCATGTGGGCCGATTCCGGAACCAGGGATACAAAATCCCAGAAGGTGTCGTGGGCCGAGCCGCCGGTTGGGATTTCATTGTGCGGTTCCGGTTTGACCGCATGTACGAAGTCAGGAAACTTGATCGCGTCCTGAATGAAGAAGACAGGCATGTTGTTGCCCACCAGGTCGAAGTTGCCTTCGTCGGTGAAGAACTTCACGGCGAAACCTCGTACATCCCGCACGGTATCGCCTGACCCGCGAGGGCCTTGCACCGTGGAAAAGCGCGTGAAGACCGGTGTTTTCTTGCCCGGATCCTGTAGGAAGCCGGCTTTGGTCAGCGCCGCATGGTTTTCATACGTCTGGAAGTAACCGTGAGCGCCGGTACCGCGGGCATGCACGATGCGCTCCGGGATTCGCTCATGGTCAAAGTGCGTGATTTTTTCACGCATGATGAAATCTTCAAGCAGTGAAGGCCCGCGGGCGCCAACCTTCAACGTGTTCTGGTTGTCCGAAACCTTTACGCCCTGGTTGGTGCGCAGGGCCTGGCCCGTAGCGTCCGAGCGAAATTTTTCAAGGCTCTCGAGCTTGGTGCTGGTATTGCCTCGGTCCAGGGTGTCGGTCCCGGCCAGGTCGCTTTTGGGTGTGGCAGGCTTCTTGGTACTCATCAGTCGTAAACTCCTCGTTGCGATTTCGTCCTAGCCGGACTTGTGAGCAATCTTCCAGGCACGGCACCTGGGGTTATCGAGTTGCTTAATTAGTGACTGATGAAGGGTTTGAGCCGTTCCTTTTTTCTGACCTTTGATCGCGTTATTGCCAAATGACAGGTTGAATGCGAAATAAATGCTAAGAACCTCTATACGGACAGGCTAAAATGCGCGCCCAGCTAACCGCTGATCCATTTCTAACGCGCCCCACAAGGTTCGCTACGTGATCGAGTTTCAAAACGTCCACAAAACCTACCGCGTCGCCGGTAAGGATATTCCCGCCCTGCACCCGACCAATCTGACGATTGAAAACGGTCAGGTATACGGGTTGATCGGCCATTCCGGCGCGGGAAAAAGTACCCTGCTGCGTCTGATCAATCGCCTGGAAAACTCCAGCGGCGGCAAGATCTTTGTCGATGGCGAAGAGGTCACCGCGCTCGACGCCAACAGCCTGCGGCGCTTTCGCCAGCAGGTCGGGATGATCTTCCAGCACTTCAACCTGCTGGCATCCAAGACTGTGGCCGACAACGTCGCGTTGCCGTTGACGCTCGCCGGCGAACTGTCGCGCAGTGAGATTGACCTGCGTGTGGCCGAATTGCTGGCGCGGGTGGGCCTGTCTGACCACGCCAAAAAATACCCGGCGCAATTGTCCGGTGGCCAGAAGCAGCGCGTCGGTATCGCTCGCGCCCTGGCAACCAAGCCAAAAATCCTGCTGTGCGACGAAGCCACCAGCGCCCTGGACCCGCAAACTACGGCGTCGGTCCTGCAATTGCTGGCCGAAATCAATCGCGAGCTGAAACTGACCATCGTACTGATCACCCACGAGATGGACGTCATCCGCCGGGTTTGTGATCAGGTCGGAGTGATGGACGCAGGCGTGATTGTTGAGCAAGGTTCGGTGGCCGATGTGTTCCTGCATCCGAAGCACCCGACCACCAAGCGTTTCGTGCAAGAGAGCGAGCAGATAGACGAAAGCGAGCAGCGCGATGACTTTGCTCACGTGCCAGGCCGTATCGTGCGTCTGACGTTCCAGGGCGAAGCGACCTACGCGCCGTTACTCGGTACGGTCGCTCGCGAAACGGGTGTGGACTACAGCATCCTGGCCGGCCGAATCGACCGCATCAAAGACGTCCCCTACGGGCAACTCACACTGGCAGTCACCGGCGGCGACATGGAGGCGGCTTTTGCCCGCTTCACCGCGGCTGACGTCCACATGGAGGTGCTGCGCTAATGGAAGCCCTGTCAACGTTCTTCTCCAACATCGACTGGTTCGAAATCTGGCTCGCCACCGGCGACACACTGTTGATGCTCGGCGGCTCGCTGTTGTTCACCGTGTTGCTGGGCTTGCCGCTGGGTGTGCTGTTGTTCCTGTGCAGCCCGCGTCAGTTGCTGGAAGCCAAAGGTATCTACGCGATGCTGTCGCTGGTGGTGAATATCCTCCGCTCGCTGCCATTCATCATTCTGCTGATCGTGATGATTCCGTTCACCGTGTTGATCACCGGCACGTCCCTCGGGGTTGCCGGTGCGATTCCGCCACTGGTGGTGGGCGCCACGCCATTCTTCGCTCGACTGGTGGAAACCGCGCTGCGTGAAGTGGATCGCGGCATCATCGAAGCGACCCAGGCCATGGGTGCTTCGACCCGGCAGATCATCACCAATGCCTTGCTGCCGGAAGCGCGTCCGGGCATCTTCGCGGCGATTACGGTGACAGCTATTACACTGGTGTCCTACACGGCAATGGCCGGTGTGGTGGGCGCTGGCGGTCTGGGTGACCTGGCGATCCGCTTCGGTTACCAGCGTTTCCAGACTGATGTGATGGTTGTGACTGTGGTGCTGCTACTGGTGCTGGTGCAGGTGCTGCAAACCGTTGGCGACAAACTGGTTGTCCATTTTTCCAGAAAATAAACAAATGAGCCGGCCATTCGCTGGCAGGCGCCGAAGACAGGCGTCTCACATGGAGTTAGCTGAATGAAAAAACTACTCGTCGCGTTCGCAGCCGTTGCTGCGTTCTCTGCTCAGGCTGAAACCCTGACTGTCGCGGCCACCCCGGTCCCGCACGCAGAAATCCTCGAATTCGTTAAACCGGCCCTGGCCAAAGAAGGCGTGGACCTGAAGGTTAAAGTCTTCACTGACTACATTCAGCCGAACGTACAGGTCGCCGAAAAGCGCCTGGACGCCAACTTCTTCCAGCACCAGCCGTATCTGGATGAGTTCAACAAGGCCAAGGGGACCGATCTGGTCGCCGTTGCCCGTGTGCACCTGGAACCGTTGGGCGCTTACTCCAGCAAGTACAAGACCCTGGCCGAACTGCCAGGCGGCGCCAACGTGGTCATCCCGAACGATGCCACCAACGGCGGTCGCGCCCTGTTGCTGCTGCAGAAAGCCGGCCTGATCAAGTTGAAGGAATCGAACAACATCCTGTCGACCATCAAGGACATCACCGAAAACGCCAAGGACCTTAAATTCCGCGAACTGGAAGCCGCGACCATCCCGCGCGTGCTGACCCAGGTCGACCTGGCGCTGATCAACACCAACTACGCGCTGGAAGCCAAGCTCGATCCGTCCAAGGACGCGCTGGTCATCGAAGGCAACGACTCGCCTTACGTGAACATCCTGGTCGCTCGTCCAGAGGACAAGGACAGCGAAGCGATGAAGAAGCTGATTGCTGCCCTGCACACTCCGGAAGTGAAAGCCTTCATTCTTGAGAAGTACAAAGGCGCGGTACTGCCAGCGTTCTGATCTGAAGCTGTAACGAAAAAAGGGGCGCATTGAATGCGCCCCTTTTTTGTTGCCTGAAACTCTGACCCTGTGGGAGCGGGCTTGCCCGCGATGACGGCCTGACATTCAGCATCTGCTTTGGCGCTGACGGCCCTATCGCGGGCAAGCCCGCTCCCACAGGGTTAAACGATGTTTACTTAATTGCGTTTAAGCATCACCGGCAACTGCGCCACAAGCTTCACATTGTTCAACGGCGCTCGAATAAACCCGCGCTGTGTCCCGTCAGGCCCGATGACCGCGAGGTTGCCACTGTGATCAACCGTGTAATTCGGCTTGCTGGTGTCCGCTGGAATAAAAGGGATGCTGACCGCGTTGGTGAATTTTTGCAGGTCGTCGATCGAGCTCGGCGTCAGGCCGATGAACTGCGGATCGAAGTAGCCCAGGTACTGCTTGAGTTGCTTCGGCGTATCGCGATTCGGGTCGACGCTGACCAGGATGATCTGCAACTTATCCACAGCCTCGGGCGGCAGTTCGCTTTTGATCTGGCGCAGTTGGGCGAGGGTGGTCGGGCAGATGTCCGGGCAGAAGGTGTAGCCGAAGAACAGCAGCGACCATTTGCCCTTCAGCTCGTCGACCGCAACCGGTTTGCCGTCCTGATCGGTCATTGTCACGTCCGGCAGGTTACGGCTTTGCGGCAGCAGAATGATCCCGGCGTCGATCAAAGCCGTCGGGTCGCCCTGGCCTTTGCCGGACAGCACTTTGTTGATGGTCAGGCCCAGGACCAGCGCGATCAGGGCGACGAGGATGAAGACGGTTTTCTGGGTTCGAGTCATAGGTTCAACAGTAAGTAGTGGTCTACGAGCAGCGCGATAAACAGCAGGAACAAGTAGTAGATAGAGTACTTGAAGGTGTTGATCGCCGCGTGCGGCCGAGTGCCACGGTACAGCACCACGGCCCATTGCAGAAACCTCGCGCCCAGGCCGAGCGCACAAATCAGGTAGAGCAGGCCACTCATGTGGATCACGTACGGCATCAGGCTGACGGCCAGCAGGGCGAAGGTGTAAAGCAGGATGTGGACCTTGGTGTAATGCTCTCCGTGGGTGACGGGCAGCATGGGGATGTCTGCCTTGGCGTATTCCTCTTTGCGGTGAATGGCCAAGGCCCAGAAGTGTGGCGGGGTCCAGGCGAAGATGATCAGCACCAGCAACAGCGGTTCAGCGCTGACATGGCCAGTAGCGGCGGTCCAGCCGAGCAGTGGCGGGGCAGCGCCGGCCAGGCCACCGATCACGATGTTCTGCGGTGTCGCGCGTTTCAGGAATCCGGTGTAGACCACGGCGTAACCGAGCAACGAGGCGAGGGTCAGCCAGGCGGTCAACGGATTGGTGAAGGCCAGCAGCAGCGCCTGGCCGAGCATCGCCAATACCAGGGCAAACGTCAGTGCAGCAGCCGGTGAAACCCGACCTTCAGCCAGCGGCCGTTTGTGCGTACGCGCCATCACCGCATCGATACGCCGATCCACCACATGGTTGACCGCCGCTGCGCCACCGGCACACAAGGCAATCCCCAGATTACCGAAGATCAGCACCGTCCACGGCACGCCGGCGCGGGTCGCGAGAAACATGCCGACCAGTGAGGTGATGAGCATCAGCACCACCACTTTCGGCTTGGTCAGCTCCAGATAGTCACGCCAGATCGCCTGGCTGTGACGTTCGCCGATCAGAGTCGCCATGGCATCTCTCCTTTTATTGTTATGGGCCCGGCTGAATGCTTACGCGGACTGAAACGCCAGCGCGCGGGAGTTTGCTGCTTGACCCGAACCAGACTGGTCCGCGCGTGATAATTGACCAGCACCATCGTCAGTAAAAGTGCCGCTCCCCCTGCGTTGTGAGCGACGGCGACAGGCAGCGGCAAGTGGAAAATCACGTTGCTGATGCCCAGGGTGATTTGTGCGCCGAGCGCGATTAGCACCAGCCCTGCCAGCCGGGTCATGCCGACAACTTTGAGTTGCCAGGCCAGCCCGAGCAAGACGAGGGTCACCAACAGCGCGCCGATGCGATGGGTCAGGTGAATGGCGGTACGGGCATCACTGTCCAGTTGCCCGCCCAGGTAGTTCGGGCCGATGTGTTGGGTCAGATGAAAACCGTTGGCGAAGTCTGCCGGTGGCAACCATTGCCCATGGCACGTCGGGAAGTCGATACACGCCACGGCCGCGTAGTTGGAGCTGACCCATCCGCCGAGGGCGATCTGCCCAATGACCAGCAGCAGTCCTGCGGTGGCCCAGTACTGCAAGCGCCGTGGCACGGTGAGCGCGGGCAACACGCCGGACAGGCGCAAGGTCAGTAGAAACAACAGGCTCAAGGTCGCGAAGCCACCGAGTAAATGCCCCGTTACCACCTGCGGCCAGAGCTTGAGTGTCACCGTCCACATACCGAATGCGGCTTGCGCAATCACCACCGCCAGCAGGAACAACGGTAACTTCACGGGTTGCCCCGGATGACGCCGATGGACCCAGGCACGTCCTGCCAGCACCGAAATCAGCAGCCCCAGCGTGCCGGCAAAGTAGCGGTGGATCATTTCGTTCCAGCCCTTATGGGCTTCGACCGGCGTATCAGGGAAATGCAGTTCGGCATGGGCCAGTTGGGCTTCGCTTTTTGGCACGCTGATAAAGCCGTAGCAGCCCGGCCAGTCCGGGCAACCAAGGCCCGCGTGAGTCAAGCGGGTGTAGGCGCCAAGCAACACCACAACCAGTGCCAGCAAGGTGGCAAACAGCGCGAGGCGAAATCCAGGTTTGGCCATGACGATGCCCTTATCCGATGTTCGACAGTTTCAGCAGATGACGCAGGTCGTTAAGCAAGTCCTTGCCCTTGACGGTCGGGTCGTAGCGCAGCACCAGATTGCCGTGGGGGTCGATAATCCACAGCTGCGGCACAGCCTTGTCACCCGTCGTCTTGCTGAAGGTGGTCAGGTCCATGGGATAGCGTTGCAGTTGTGGATACTCGCGGGTCAGCTTGGCGTCGTACTCGCTGCTCAACGGCTGCGCGGCAGCCAATGCGTGACTGGCGCGTGACGCGTCGCGACCAAGGCCGATCTGAATCTGCCGGGCCAGATACACCAGTTGCTGACAGTCCACCGAGCAATCCCTGGGCGCCGTCACCAGCATCTGCCAGCGGTCCTCTTGCGCCTGTATGCCAAGGTCGGCGCGCGTCTGGCCATTGCCGATCAGCTCGCCGTGATAACTGCGACCTTCCGGCACCCAGAACTGCAGTTTGTACATGCCGGTGGCGAGGATCATCGGACCGATCACCCCAAGCAGGATCAGCAGCAGCTGCAAGCGACCTTTACGCCGACTTGCCGGCGTTTTCGCCTCAGACATGCTGGGTGGATTCATGGCCGCTCCCATGGTGTTTCTCCTTTGCGTTGTGCCAGCCGAGGTAGATAAAAAGGCCGAGCAGGGCGATCGACATGGCGAACCACTGCACGGCATAAGCGATGTGTTTTTCCGGGCCCATGGCAACCACCGGCCAGTCGGCCTGGTAGGTCGTCGGGCCGGATTCCGCACGTAATTCGTAGTCGAAGCCTTCCCGGTCGAGCGCCGTCCAGAGCTTCGTGGGGTCAACGGCAGTCACCAATTGTGGCCAGGTTGTGGTGCTAGGGTCGGCGTGCAACTGGAAGGTTGCGCCAGGCGAGACATAGACCCAGGCGTCAAGGCTCAAGGGCTGAGTCGGTGTAGTGAATTGCGGCGGAGTGCGCCGATCAGGCCATGGCAGCCAGCCGCGATTGACCAGTAGCCATAGGCCGGTCGCCTGGTCCTGAAAGGGTTGCAGCAATTCGACGCCGACTTTTCCGTCGCGCTGGCGGTTATCCAGCAGCAGGCTGTGCGCAGCATCGAACTGACCGTGCAGGCGAACGCGGCGGAAAGCCGGGTCTTGAGTGTGTGGCAGTTCGGTGCTGGCCATCGGTTCGGCGGCACGACGCTCGGCGTAGCTGTGCAGCAGAGCGCTTTTTTCCGCGCCCCGGCTCAACTGCCAGAACCCGAGCGACACGAGCAGCGGCAGCAACAGGGCTACCACCAGTGTCGGCACGACGCCCGGCCGGAAGCGCTTCATGGCGTCGCCAGAAAGTCGGTAATCGCGATAGCTATACTCAAGTGCATCGCCTTTCCCCCGGAGTCTCACCATGCTCAAAGCAGCCATCGTCCTGATGCTGATTGCCACGGTTGTCAGCCTGTTCAGCGGCCTGTTTTTTCTGGTCAAGGACGACAGCAGCTCGAACCGCCTCGTCATTGCCTTGAGTGTTCGCGTTGCTCTGGCCGCCATTACCGTCGGCTTGATCGCCTGGGGTTTCTTCAGCGGCCAGCTGGTTTCTCACGCGCCCTGGTAGGGCCTTACAGCACGTAGACGAAGACGAACAAACCGATCCACACCACGTCCACGAAGTGCCAATACCAACTCGCCGCTTCAAAGCCGAACTGATGCTCGTTGTCGAAGTGCCCGCGCATGACCCGCATCAGCATCACAAACAGGATGATGGTGCCGATGGTCACGTGGGCGCCGTGGAAACCGGTGAGCATGAAGAACGTCGCGCCATAGATGCCCGAACCCAGTGTCAGCCCCAGCTCACGGTAGGCGTGCACGTACTCTTCGGCCTGAAACCCGAGGAACGCGCAACCCAGCAGTACAGTGATCGCCAGCCAGATTTTCAGCGCGCCTCGATGGCCCTTTTTCAAGGCGTGGTGAGCGATGGTCAGCGTGACGCTGGAGCTCACCAACAGAACGGTGTTGATCAGTGGCAGGCCCCACGGGCTGATGACTTCTTTGGGTGGCGGGAAGAGTTTCGAATCGGGGTTATTCAGCAGCGGCCAGACGAACTCGAAGTTCGGCCACAGCATATGCGCGATGCCTTTGGGGCCTTCACCGCCGAGTGCCGGTCCCGAGACATGCCGCACGTAAAACAGCGCGCCAAAAAAGGCGATGAAGAACATTACCTCCGAGAAGATGAACCAGCTCATGCCCCAACGGAACGAACGATCCATTTGCGCACTGTACAAGCCCGCGCGCCCCTCCTTGACCACCGTCCCGAACCAGCCGAACAGCATGTAGGCCAGCAGCAGGCCACCGACGAAAAAGATCAGCGGGCCGTGGGAATCGGGCCGCACTGCCTTCAGGTCGTTGAACCAGGTGGCGAGGCCGAACACGGTGACAAACATGCCGAGCGTGCCAATGATTGGCCATTTGCTCTGGGACGGTACGTAATAGTGCTCATGAGTTGCCATTTATTGTTCTCCTTATCGGGCACGCTCAGCCGCCAGTATTTAAAGCCACCGGTGGATGTCGGGCGGTGATATCGAACAGCGTGTAGGACAGCGTCAGGTGCTTCACATCCTTGGGCATGTCGCGGTCAACAATGAAACGTACCGGCATCTCGATCCGTTGACCGGGCTGCAACACTTGCTGGGTGAAGCAGAAGCATTCGGTCTTGTGGAAATAAGCCGCCGCGGCACTGGGCGCGATGCTTGGCACGGCCTGGGCGCTCATCGGTTTGTCGGTCGGGTTGTGGGCGATGAAGATCATCTCGTTCACGGCACCCGGGTTGGCGGTCAATTCATCACCTTTGGGATAGAAGTCCCAGGACATGTCCGCCGAGTTAGTCGAGAGAAACTGCACGCGCACCTGCCGCGACATATCGACGGTCTGCTCCCCTTCGTATTGCCCGGCGGTTTTGCCGTTGATGCCGAACGCCTTGCACATCACGTCATAGATCGGCACCAGGGCAAAGCCGAAAATAAACATCGCCACCACCACCAACAGCAGCCGGGTGACGAGTTTTTTCATTGAAATTGAATCAGCCATGGTTCAAACCCTCTACGCAGAACCCTGTGGGAGCTGGCTCTGTGGCGAGGGGATTCATCCCCGTTCGGCTGCGCAGCAGTCGTAAAACCTGAGAACCCGTTGTGTCTGACACGGCGCGGTTGCAGATTTTGGGGCCGCTTCGCAGCTCAACGGGGATGAATCCCCTCACCACAGGGACTTCGCCGACTCCAAGGGGGTGGGTGTTCATTTCACTTCCGGTGGAGTTGTAAAGGTGTGATACGGCGCCGGTGACGGAATGCTCCACTCCAGACCCTCAGCTCCATCCCAGGGCTTGGCCGGTGCAGGCGGGCCGCCGCGGATGGTTTTGATCACGATGAACAGGAAGAAGATTTGTGTGGCGCCGAACATGAATGCACCGATCGACGACACCATGTTGAAGTCGGCGAATTGCAGGTTGTAGTCCGGAATCCGCCGCGGCATCCCCGCAAGACCCACGAAGTGCATCGGGAAGAAGGCCATGTTCATGCCGATGAACGAGAGCCAGAAGTGCAGCTTGCCGAGGGTTTCGTCGTACATGTGGCCGGTCCATTTCGGCAGCCAGTAATAAGCCGAGGCGAAGATCCCGAAGATCGCTCCCGGTACCAACACATAGTGGAAGTGCGCGACCACAAAGTAGGTGTCCTGGTACTGGAAGTCCGCCGGAGCGATGGCCAGCATCAGCCCGGAGAAACCGCCGATGGAGAACAGGATCACGAACGCCACCGCAAACAGCATCGGCGTTTCGAAGGTCAGCGAGCCTTGCCACATGGTGCTGGCCCAGTTGAACACCTTCACCCCGGTCGGCACTGCAATCAGCAGCGTGGCGTACATGAAGAACAACTCGCCCACCAGTGGGATACCCACCACGAACATGTGGTGCGCCCATACGATGAACGACAGGAACGCGATGCTCGCCGTCGCATAAACCATCGAGGTGTAGCCGAACAACGGCTTGCGCGAGAAGGTGGGGATGATCGAGCTGACGGCACCGAAGGCCGGCAGGATCATGATGTACACCTCGGGGTGACCGAAGAACCAGAACACGTGCTGGAACAGCACCGGGTCACCGCCACCGGCGGCACTGAAGAAGCTGGTGCCGAAGTGGATGTCCATCAGCATCATCGTCACGCAACCGGCCAGCACCGGCATTACCGCGATCAGCAGGAATGCAGTGATCAGCCATGTCCAGACGAACAGCGGCATTTTCATCAACGTCATGCCGGGGGCGCGCAGGTTGAGGATGGTGGCGATCACGTTGATCGCCCCCATGATCGAGCTGATCCCCATCAAGTGGATGGCGAAGATGAAGAACGTCACGCTCTCCGGTGCATAGGTCGTCGACAGCGGGGCGTAGAACGTCCAGCCGAAGTTCGGTCCGCCACCGGGCGTGAACAAGGTCGATATCAGAAGGATGAACGCCGCTGGCAGCAACCAGAAGCTGAAGTTGTTCATCCGTGGCAAGGCCATGTCAGGCGCGCCGATCATCAACGGGATCATCCAGTTGGCGAGGCCGACGAACGCCGGCATCACCGCACCGAAGACCATCACCAGGCCGTGCATGGTGGTCATCTGGTTGAAGAACGCCGGCTCGACAATTTGCAGACCTGGCTGGAACAGCTCGGCGCGAATCACCATCGCGAACGAGCCCCCCAGCAGGAACATGGAGAACGCGAACCACAGGTACAGCGTGCCGATGTCTTTGTGGTTAGTGGTCAGCACCCAACGCATCAGGCCTTTGGCGGGACCGTGGGCGTGGTCGGCATGACCATGGTCATCAATGACGGCGCTCATGGCGTGTCTCCTGCAAACAGATGGGCTGGGCAGGCCGGGGCGCGCTGCCCCGACCAGTTCCTTACATGCGCAATAGACTGGGTCATTTGCTTTCCGCCTGTTTCAGCTCCAGCACTTCTTTTGGAGTGACCATGTCGCCTTTGTTGTTGCCCCAGGCATTTCGTTCGTAGGTCACGACCGCCGCGATATCGACTTCCGAGAGTTGCTTGCCGAACGCTGCCATGGAAGTGCCAGGCTTGCCGTGGAAAACAATGCTCAAGTGATCCTTGATCGGGCCGGTGGCGATTTTCGAGCCTTTGAGTGCCGGGAACATCGGCGGCAGCCCCTGACCTTCGGCCTGGTGACAAGCCACGCAGGTGGTGTGGTAAACCTTGTCGCCGCGCTCTTTGAGCTCGTCGAGGGTCCATTCCTTGCTGGTCAGCTCTTTGAGTTGTGCGGCTTCAGCCTTGCGCTCACCCAGCCACTTTTCGTAATCGGCCTTTTCCTTGACCTCGACCACGATCGGCATGAAGCCATGGTCCTTGCCGCACAATTCGGCGCACTGACCACGGTAGATGCCGGGCTTGTCGACACGTGTCCAGGCTTCGTTGACGAACCCCGGAATCGCGTCGCGCTTGACCGCGAAGGCCGGCACCCACCAGGAGTGGATCACGTCGGCGGAGGTGACGAGGAAGCGCACTTTGGCGCCGATCGGCAGCACCAACGGTTTGTCGACCTCAAGCAAGTAATGCTCGCCCTTGGCTTCCTTGTTGTGGATCTGGTCGGCGGGAGTCGCCAGGTTGCTGAAGAACTCAACGTCCTGGCCGAGGTATTTGTAATGCCACTTCCACTGATACCCGGTGACCTGGATATCAATATCCGGCTCACTGGCGTCGTACATCTTGATCAGGGTAGCGGTCGCCGGAACCGCCATCGCCACCAGGATCAGGAAGGGCACAATGGTCCAGAGGATTTCGACGGTAGTGCTTTCATGAAACTTTGCGGCCACCTGCCCGGTCGAGCGGCGGTGGAGGATCATCGACCAGAACATGGCGCCGAAGACGATGATGCCGATCACTACACATATCCAGAAAATGGTCATGTGCAGGTCAAATACTGCGTGACTGATTTCAGTCGCTCCAGGCGCCATATTCACAGTCCAGGCCGCTTGTGCCTGACTGAAAATCGACCACAACAGGAGGCCCATCCAGACGTGTGGATGTCGCATCATTGCGGGTTCCCCTTATCGTTCTTGTTATCCCGCCGGCTTTCACCTGCGGCAAGGGAGCGGCTTTTCAGACTACGAACTTGATTGCCGGGCCTTGCTGCGTGTGCAGTCGGGCGTCATCAGCTAACTCCATTCCAACCCGAGTATAGACAGCGACTGGCACCCCGCAATGCGATGGCGTAAATGAACTGAAACAGACGGGACTTGCGCTCAAGGGCACGAATGGAGAAGGATGCAGACGAATGGTGGCAAATGGATATAACGCTGATGTCTTAAGGATGAAATAATTATGACAAATGCGTCTTAGGATTTTTCCTGCGCCAGCTAAGTTATGTCTTCCCTATTTCTTTGCCTTTGTTTCCTGGAGTTTTCATGAACACCGCCGCATTGCGCGAGCAGATCCAAAAAGCCCAAAAACATGAAGCCGAAACCGGCCTGCTGACTCGTCAGCTGGAAAGCAAGCTGCCTCGTTTACACCCGGCTATCCAACTGCCGGAGACTGACGCCAACGGCGTACTGACGCGTTTTGTCGCGACCTACATCGACGAGGTTCCTGATCTGCTGGATGCGGCCAACGAAGTGGCCAAGGAAGCAGGTATCGAGTCACAGATCAAACCGGTGCTGAAAATCGCCGAGCAATACTTTCTCCAACCGCCGGCGATCATGGCCGGGCACGTCGGGCTCGACAGCCTGCTGGATGAGGCCTACCTGGCGCATCGGTTTGTCGAAGAGGTCAATGACCTGTACATCAAACATCTGGGCCAGCCATTGATCCCATTGGACATGACTGTCGCCAACCTGATTGCCCATCAACTGATCGGCGAGACGTTTGCCAACCAGCTGGATGAGGTGGTGCATCACGCCCTGGACGAGCTGCTCGATGATCAAAGCTTCGCGCTGGAATCTGTGGAAGCCTACCGCGAGAAACTCAGTAGCCCGGACACTGGCGCCGCATGGAAGCGCTGGCCGTGCATGTCACGCCGCTTAGGCGTGGGCCTGGAACTGGATCAACCGGCGGCCTGATCCATTGCATGATGCATTCCCCCTGGGGGAGCGAGCCTGCTCGCGATAGCGTTGAATCAGTCGACATCATTGTTGAATGATCCATGGCAATCGCGAGCAGGCTCACTCCCACAGTGTTATCTACATGGCTGAACCTACGCCGGACGTCGTCCGCAACCGCCCCTCCAATCTGCGCTTCAACCCTCGCGCTTCAATCAGCAGCTTCGAACCTTTGGCCGCATTGGCCCGTCCCCATTCCTCCAGCAACTCAAGGCACGAGTGATCGATGTAACTCAGGTTGTTGAGTGGCACGTGCACCGTCGCGCCCGGTGGAATGGTCCCCAGCACCTGGGTCAGCGCCGGTACCTTTAAAAACGTCGCGGCGCCCGTCAGCCGCAGCTCCATTTCACCCTCCTGGGGCAGGTCCACGAGGCTGATTTTCAAGCGTGAAGCTTTCCACGCCAGCTTGGCCAGCGTCAGGCCAAAACCGATCAGCACGCCAGTCAGCAGGTCGGTGAAGATGATCGCCAGCGCGGTGGCCGCATAGGTGAACATCGGCATCCGGCCATAACGACCCAGGCCACGAAAGGCCTTGAGGTCGACCAGTTTGAAACCGGTGTAGACCAGAACACCCGCCAGGCTAGCCACCGGGATGCTTTGCAGCACGCTCGATAACAGCAATACGAACGCCAGCAACCACAGGCCATGAAATATCGCTGACATTCGGGTGGTAGCACCCGCCTGAACGTTGGCAGAGCTGCGCACGATTACGCCGGTCATTGGCAGCGCGCCGAGCAGCCCGCAGAGCATGTTGCCCACGCCTTGAGCCGATAATTCGCGATCAAAATCGGAGCGCTGACCACTGTGCATGCGGTCCACCGCTGCGGCGGAGAGCAGGGTTTCGGCGCTGGCGATAAACGCCACGGCAAACGCGGCAATCAACAGCGTCGGATCTGCCAGGTTGAGCAAGTCCGCAGGTTTCAGCCAGTCGATGGCCTCTGCCAGATTGGCCGGGACTTCCACTCGTTTCACCTGCAGGGCGAGCATCAGGCTGGCGATTGTCGCCAGTCCTACGCCAAGCAAGGCGCCAGGAATGAATCGCAGGGAATGCGGACGGAATTTTTCCCACAGCCACATCACTGCAATCGTCGATAGCCCGAGCAAGCCAGCCTGCCAGCCGAAGGACGGTAAAGCTTGCGCGACGGCCGCGGGGAACGCTGCAAGGTTATCCAGGCCAGAGGGTTTGGGCACGGCGTCGAGCATGACATGCACCTGGGACAGCACGATCAGCACACCGATACCGGCGAGCATGCCGTACACCACTGCCGGCGCTGTCACCCGGAACCAGCAACCGAGTTTCAAGCGCCCAGCAACCAGTTGCAGAAAACCTGCCAGCAGCAGGATCGGCCCGAGCATGGCGATGCCATGCTGGCGCACCAGTTCGAACACCAGAACAGCCAGCCCCGCTGCAGGCCCGCTGACCTGGAGGGGAGAGCCGGCCAGCCAGCCGACCACCAGGCCTCCGATGATTCCGGTAATCAAACCTTTGGCGGGTGGTAGCCCGGAAGCGATGGCGATGCCCATGCACAAAGGCAGGGCGACCAGAAAGACGACCACTGAAGCGAGGAGCTCCCGTGGCAAAACAGCTTTGAGTTGCGCGGCACGCATAGTGATTCTCCCGATATTTTCTTCAGGCATGGCAAAGCCAGGCTGCAGGATCTGCAGCCTCGGCTATGTCACTTAGGAGGATTTAGAAGCGTGCTTTGGGCGTCGCCACCGGAATCGGATGGGTGCCATCCAGCGGCAGGAAACATCCCTGGTCCGCGTCGTAAGCTTTAATTGCGCTGGTTTCGATGTCGTACACCCAGCCATGGATGAACAGATGACCGTTTGCCATGCGCGAGGCCACGGACGGATGAGTCCGCAAGTGCTGCAATTGGGCGATCACATTCTCTTCGGTGAGGATGTGCATCGTCTCGTTTTCGTCGGCGCAGTTGCAGTTGTCATGCACCATGGTTTTCGCGACTTCGGCGTGCCGCAGCCAGGCTTTGACCGTGGGCATTTTTTCCAGGCTATCTGGGTTGAGCACCGCGCGCATTGCGCCGCAATCGGAGTGGCCGCAGATGATGATGTGCTGCACACCCAGCGCCAGCACCGCGTACTCGATGGCGGTGGAAACGCCACCGTTCATCTGACCGTAAGGCGGTACGACATTGCCGACGTTGCGGGTAACGAACAGATCGCCAGGCGAACTGTGGGTGATCAGCTCCGGGACGATGCGCGAGTCGGCGCAGGTGATGAACATTGCCCGAGGCTGTTGGGCCGTTGCGAGTTTCTTGAAGAGTTCTTCCTGTTGCGGAAAGATCTCATGATGAAAATGCAAAAAGCCGTCAACGATATGACGCAGCGCTGCATCGGCGCTTTCCACATCAGCAGGTGGTGTGGAAGCCGACGCAGCCAACGGCTGTTTATCCTTGTCACTCATGAATTGATCCTCATTGGCGGAGTCAGGGAAGTTTCCCGTTTTGTCCGGTGTGAAGCCAGTGGCTGTCTAAAAAACATCCAGGTCGGAAATCGCGACCCGTCAGTCACTCGATGAACAAGGTAGCCCGCGAAACTTAACTCAAACTGAATCAACCGCTCTAGAACGTGTGTTCCAGGTCACAAAAAACGTGACTGGCGTAATGGCAAGATGCTTTTACTCCTACTCAACCATAGGCTAATTGTCTCTAAATCAACGACATCTGGCGACCCGGCGGACAGAAGGCGTCGCAGTCCAGATTAAAACCTTCCCGACGATTAAGTCCCAGGCGTTTTATGGTTTTAGCGAACCGCTGCGCAAGCAGGTCGGCGAACGGACCCTCACCGCGCATTCGAGAGCCGAACCTGCTGTCGTAAAGCTCACCGCCACGGCTCTGGCGAATCAGACTCAACACATGCGCAGCCCGTTGAGGGTAATGCGCGGCCAGCCATTCCTCAAATAGCGGCGCCACCTCCAACGGTAGGCGCAACATCATGTAGGCAGCGCTCTGTGCACCAGCGGCTTGCGCCTCGGTCAGCAAGCTTTCGAGCTCACTGTCATTGATCATCGGAATCATTGGTGAACAAAGCACGCCTACCGGGATTCCTGCTTCTCGCATGACACGGATCGCTCGCAATCGGGCTTTGGGAGCAGCGGCGCGGGGCTCAAGAATGCGCTTGAGCTCGTCGTCCAGTGTGGTGAGGCTGATCATCACGGCCACCAGTCGCTGTTCGGCGAGTTCGGCCAACAGATCCAGGTCCCGAAGAATCAGCGAACCTTTGGTGATGATGGTTACCGGGTGACGGTAACGCAGCAGCACTTCGAGGGTTTGCCGGGTGATCTTGTGTTCACGCTCGATCGGCTGATAGGGATCGGTGTTGGAGCCGAGGTTGATGGGCGCGCACTGGTAACCGCGTCTGGACAGCTGCTCTTCGAGCACATCGGCGGCATTGGTCTTGGCGATCAGTTTGGTTTCGAAGTCCAGCCCGGGCGACATGTCCCAATACGCGTGACTGGGACGCGCATAGCAGTAGATGCAGCCATGCTCACAGCCGCGATAAGGGTTGATCGAGCGATCAAACGGCAGGTCTGGTGAGTTATTGCGGGTGATGATGGTTTTCGCCGTTTCGATGCGAACTTCAGTGCCTTGTGTGACGGGAGCTTCCTGGTACCAGCCGTCATCTTCCGCCACCGAGCGATTTGGTGCGAAACGGTTATGCGGGTTGGTGGCGGTGCCGCGACCACGCGGAGGTAGAGGGCTGGTCATCGAAAACTCCTTTGGCTGTACGTCCATACAGTAGCGATCCTTGGAGGAATCGACCAGTGCCGTTCGGCGATTTCGGGCGGGTCATCATGAGAAACATATGCCGGCTGGCACGTTCATCCGCGCTGTCAGTATTCTTTACGGCGCATGAGTTCTTCGTTATTTCACTATTAAAAGGATTTAATAAATGTCTTTTTACAATCAGCGTGGCGTCTTTCTTCAGCTGTTAAGTTCTGCTCCCTCCAGCCCGAAAGAAGTTCGGGTTTCCATGCAATTTGCTTTAAAAGATGAAGGCTATGATCCGGTCAATCGAGTGCCCACTTACTCTCTGCTGGATTCGACAAGGCGTGAAGCCGTATCGAATGACGGCGGGGTGACCTTCACCATGCGCGATGCTCAGGTCGATATAGACGGCGATGGTCAAATTGATGCGCAGGACAAAGCGGTTTTGGTGCTGTTGGCGAAAGCGTATTCGAAAATTGTTAATCCTTGATTGCTATTGAGCCATTGCTTTCAGCCGCTATTGAGTTGAAGCGTTTTGTTAATAAATCACTATTAAGCGGCACCTGAGTTCAGGTGCCGTTTTTTTATATTCACGATTCTTTGACAACGGTCTCACAGGCCTTTGACCGCTCGGGGTTGAAACTGCACGTCATCCATTCACTCTCCTCCAGACGGTTGTTCAAGCATGCCTCTCCTGCGCCTTTCATTTGCGACGTTGCTGCTGTCGCTGGCCGCATTCTTCAACCTTTCGTTCGCTCATGCTGAAGACACTGCACTGCCTCGTCCGGCGGAATGGGCTCAATCGGTTGAGGGTCAATATAACCTCTACCAAATGTCACCGACGCTGTACCGTAGTGCACTGCCTGATCAAGGCACGGTGCCTTTGCTCAAAAAGCTCAATGTCGCGACCGTGATCAACTTCCTGCCGGAATCGGATTCGAGTTGGCTGTCGTCGCCGGACATCGCGCAGGTGCAACTGCCTTATCGGACTAATCATGTGGATGACGCGGATGTGTTGAAGGCACTTCGTGCCATTCAAACCGCGCAAGCCAACGGGTCGGTGTTGATGCATTGCAAGCACGGGTCGGACCGCACCGGTTTGATGGCGGCGATGTATCGGGTCGTTGTGCAGGGCTGGAGTAAAGAAGACGCCCTGAGTGAAATGACCCAGGGCGGATTTGGTGACAGCACCCATTTCAAGGAGAGTGTGCGATACATGATGCGGGCTGATGTCGACAAGCTGCGCACGGCGCTGACCAATGGCGATTGCAGCACCAGCCCCTTCGCAGCTTGCTCGATGAAGAGCTGGTTCAAGTCCGCAAATGTGGAGAGCGGGCACTGATGCTCGCTGGATCTAACGTTGCCGGGAATAGATCGGCGGCAACCGGGCGTCCGAGAAAGGTTTCCAGAACGTCCAGCAGCGAATTCGAATCGCCCGCTGCGAACACCGTCTCACGAAAATTCTTGCCTGTCTGGGCGTTGAACACCCAATCTTTTTCGAACCGTTCAAACGTTTCGGTGGCAAGTACGCCCGACCATTTATAGGCGTAAACCGAAACCTCATACCCGGTTACCAGATAATCGAAGCTATTAGGGAGGCGGCTCCATTGCGGAAGATTCAGGTGGGGGAAGTCTCGCAGTACATCGTCAAAAACCTGCTGAACATCACGTGCTTCGCCCTGCCCAAGATGCAGCTCCAGATCGAACATTGCGCTCATCAGCAGTTGCGCGGTCGCCCCGCTGTCATAGGCCCTGAGCGAAGCGATGGCGTTATCGACCTGCGTCTTGGACAAGCGTTCGCCGGTTTGATAGTGAGCCGCCAGCCACAACAGGAACTCCCGAGACATTCCGAAGAGTTCAAACACCTGCCCGGCAAACTCCGCCGTGTCTCGGCCCAACTGTGAAATACCCGACAACGTGTAATGGGGTGAGCGAGTCAATACATGTTGCAAACAGTGACCCAATTCATGGAGCAGTACACGCAAGTCTTTATGAGTGAGCAAGTACGGTTGACCCGCGGCGCCTCGTGAAAAATTGGCATGAAGCACGGCAATTGGTAGTGGCACGCGCCCTTCGGCGTTTCTACGACGGTTACGAAGTGTGGACGTCCCGGCGAAGTCTGGTGCTTCCTTGCGCTGGTAGGGGTCGACGTAGATGTGACCGATGACTCGGCCGTCTTCACTGATCTCAAACAGCTGAACACTGTCGTCCCATCGCTCGAACGTCGTAAGTTCATTTATCCGAATGCCGAACATACGTTCGCAAAACACACAGAGTTTGCGCAGTGTTGCATCCAAAGGAAAAAACTTGCGCAGCCCTTTTAGCGCAAAGCCTTTGTGGGTTTCGCGCAGCTTTGCGACAAGAAACTCATGATCCCAGGGCTTCACGCTTGAGAAACCTTGGGTAAGTGAGAAGTCCTTGATGGCTTGAGTCTCCTGCTCGAAAGCGGGTGTCGCCAGCGCAATTTGCTGACGCAGGAACTGTTTGACCTGCTCAGGCGACTCAACCATCCGGTTGATCAATTTCAACTGTGCGTAGTTTTCGAATCCGAGCAGTCGCGCTTTGCGTTGGCGCATGGCCACCAGCATTTGCAGCAATGGTGCATTGTCGAATTGGTCTGCGTGGGGGCCTTGATCGGAGGCGCGTGTGGTGTACGCGCAATAGTATTCCTCGCGCAGTGCCCGATCTTCGGCGTAGGTCATGACCTGAGCGTAAGTGGCCTCGTCCAGCAGCAACCGCCAGCCATCGTGGCCCGCCTGTTGGGCGTTGAGTGCCAGGCGATCCAGGACATCTTGCGAAATCCCGGCGAGTTGTTTGACGTCTTCGATGCGTTTGCTCCAACTCGTGCTGGCCCATTTCAATTGACTCAGAAACAAGCCCTCGAGGGCGCCTATATCGAGTTCCAGTTTGGCCAGTTCTTGTTGTTGCGAACCGGTCAACGCGATGCCCTCAGGGCGAAAGGTGCGAAGAATTCTGTTCAAGACGGTTTTTCGATATGAGTCGAATAGTTTGGCCGCCGGGCTTTGCGCCAGCGTCTGATAGGCACGAAACAATGCGGCATTACTCATTTTTTCGATTTTGTACTGCGCGCTGATGTCCTCACAGACGGCCGCTGCCTGGCGCCAGGCGTTGTCAGGACGTGTCACCGTGTCGAGTGTCTGTATGACACCCATGGCTTCATCCAGACGCGCATCGGTTTCGTCGACGGCGAGTACCAGGTCGTCCCAGTTCGGGTAGGTGGATTGCGAATCGATGAGGGTCGAGATCGCCAGCCGATTGTCGGCGACGATTTTTTCGATGGCGGGGACCAGGTGCTCGACCCGGACGCTCTGCCATGGAGGCAGGTCCCAGTGTTGTAAAAGCGGATTGGTGTTGGGCATGAAGTCTTCCTTGATTAGCGACTGTTCAAGCAGCTTAAAAAGGAAGCGCGCGGAGCAGGGATTAGATAGTTACCACCTCCCTCGCCGATCAGACGTGGGGGAGGTGGTGGCGTTTCAGTGTTATTCGTCAGTCTTTTTTTTCAGCTTCGGGTTCGGGAAAAACTGCACCGCCTGAACCTTGGCGTCCGGCGCTTTCAATGCAGAGGTATTCACCCGCGTACCCAATTCCTTGGGTACAGACAGGCCTTGTTCATTCAGCGTGTCGGCGTAGCCACAGGCCACGCACTCACGATGCGGAACATCGTCTTCGCTCCACATCATCAGCTTGTCCGGCTCGCTGCAGGCCGGGCAAACCGCCCCGGCGATAAAGCGTCTTTTGGTGATCACAGGACCCTCACTCATGCTGCGGCGTCCTCACTCAGGCCGCTGTGGCGCAAGAGTGCGTCAATCGATGGCGCACGGCCACGGAAGTCGACGAACAGTACCATCGGTTCCTGAGAACCACCCCGCGCCAGGATCGCTTCACGGAACGCGCGACCGGTTGCTTCATTGAGCACGCCGTCTTCTTCGAATTTCGAAAAGGCATCGGCTGACAACACTTCCGCCCACTTGTAGCTGTAATAACCTGCTGCGTAACCGCCGGCAAAGATGTGCGCAAAGCTGTTGGGGAAACGGTTGTAGGCCGGAGGGCGCATGACCGACACCTCATCGCGTACGCCCTCGAGCACCTGCAGCACGCTGCGGCCGTCACCGTGGGTGGCGTGCAGTTCGAAGTCGAACAGCGAGAACTCCAGTTGGCGAACCATCATCAGGCCGGACTGGAAGTTTTTGGCAGCGAGCATTTTTTCCAGGAGGTCCTGAGGCAGCGGTTCTCCAGTTTCGTAGTGACCGGAGATCAGCGCCAGACCTTCAGGCTCCCAGCACCAGTTTTCCATGAACTGGCTTGGCAGCTCGACCGCGTCCCACGCGACGCCGTTGATGCCGGATACGCCAGCGTGTTCGACGCGGGTGAGCAGGTGATGCAAGCCGTGGCCGAATTCATGGAACAGTGTGGTCACTTCATCATGGGTCAGCAGGGCAGGTTTGCCACTGTCCGCCGGGGTGAAGTTGCACACCAGATTGGCCACCGGGCTTTGCAACACGCCTTCAGCCGTACGACGGCGGTCGCGAGCGCCATCCATCCAGGCGCCGCCACGCTTGTTGGCGCGAGCGTAAAGGTCGAAGAAGAAGCGGCCGACGTGCTGGCCGTTTTCCTTGATTTCGAACAGGCGGACATCCGGGTGCCAGGTGTCGAAACCTTTCTGCTCGGCGATCTCGATGCCGTACAGGCGCTGGACGATGGCGAACAAGCCACCGAGCACTTTGTCGATCGGGAAGTAAGCACGCAATGCTTCCTGAGCAACGCTGTACCGTTGTTCACGCAGTTTTTCACCGAAGAACCCGCTGTCCCAGCTTTGCAGGTCCGGGCAGCCTTGCTCGGCGGCGTACGCTTTGAGCTGCTCCAGATCCTGAGTGGCGAAGGGTTTGCTGCGCTTGGCCAGGTCGCGCAGGAAGCTGATGACCTGATCGCTGGACTCGGCCATTTTGGTGGCCAGGCTCAGCTCCGAGAAGCTGTCGAATC
The DNA here is from genome assembly GCF_058145095.1 of Pseudomonas sp. MDV22-iso1. Taxonomy (NCBI): domain Bacteria; kingdom Pseudomonadati; phylum Pseudomonadota; class Gammaproteobacteria; order Pseudomonadales; family Pseudomonadaceae; genus Pseudomonas; species Pseudomonas sp. MDV22-iso1. The sequence continues at coordinate 23,356 of NZ_JBYVMF010000015.1, read as the reverse complement.
CCAGAAGCTTTGCCAACTCCTGACGCAGGTCGAGAATTTCTTCCATGACCGGGCCGTTGTCGTTCTGGCCGGCATTTGGGCCTTGGTCCGACGCACGGGTGCAGTAGGCGGCGTAGACTTCCTCGCGCAAAGCTCGGTCGTGCGCATAGGTCATCACGGCGAAGTAGCTTGGGAATTCCAGAGTGATCAACCAGCCGTCCAGTTCTTTGGCGTGAGCGGCGGCTGCCATTTGCGCCTTAGCTGAATCGGTCAGGCCGGCGAGGGTGGCTTCGTCAGTGACGTGTTTGGTCCAGGCTTGAGTCGCGTCGAGCAGTTGGTTGGAGAAGCGGCTGCCCAGCTCCGACAATTTGCTTTGCACGTCGGCGTAGCGCTTTTGCTCGGCCTCAGGCAAATCTATACCCGACAGACGGAAGTCACGCAGCGAGTGTTCAAGAATGGTTTTTTGCGCAACGTCGAAGCCGGCCGCTTCCGGGCTGTTGGCCAACGCTTCGAAGGCCTGGAACAACTCGCGATTCTGGCCCATTTCCGTAGAGTAGGCGCTCAAGGCAGGCAGGCAGGACTCATAGGCTTCGCGCAGTTCGGCACTGTTGCACACCGCATTCAGGTGGCTGACCGGGCTCCAGGCTGCGCCCAGGCGATCATTCAACTCGTCCATCGCCAGCACCAGGCCAGCCCAGGTCGGTTGTTTGCCTTGGGTTTTGAGTATCTCGATAATGGCGGCACGGTTGTCAGCCAGGATCTGTTCAATGGCCGGTTGCACGTGTTCGGCACGGATCGCGGAGAACGGCGGCAGGTCGTAGGACTGCAAAAGAGGGTTGTTCACGCTCACGGTTGACACCTTGGCTGGAAGAAACATGCCCCCATCTTAATTACAATCGACGCCGACCGCAGCTATCAGCAAAAGAGAGAGAGCCTATCGTGACCCTTCGCAAGTATCAGAATCACATGCCAGTGCTGGGTAACGGCGCTTTTGTCGACAGCTCGGCAGTGGTCATTGGCGACGTTGAAATCCGCGAAGACAGCTCTGTTTGGCCGTTGACGGTGATTCGCGGTGATATGCACCGCATCCGTATCGGCCAGCGCACCAGCGTTCAGGATGGCTGTGTCCTGCACATCACCCATGCTGGCCCGTTCAACCCGGACGGTTTTCCACTGCTGATTGGCGACGATGTGACCATCGCGCACAAAGTCATGCTGCACGGCTGCAGTGTGGGCAGCCGGGTTTTGATTGGAATGGGCAGCATTGTCATGGACGGTGCGGTGGTTGAGGACGACGTCATCATCGGAGCCGGCAGCCTGGTGCCACCGGGCAAACGGCTGGCCAGTGGCTTTCTTTATGTGGGCAGCCCGGTGAAACAGGTTCGCCCGCTGACTGACAAAGAACGCGCCTTTTTCACCTACAGTGCGGCGAATTACGTGAAGCTCAAGGATTTGCACCTGGCGGAAGGCTACGACCAGCTCTGAAACACCCTTTCACAAAGCCTTTCGCAATTGCCCAGGATTTTTCATGCATTACCAAACCGTTCTGTTCGACCTCGATGGCACCCTGACCGACCCGCGGGAAGGTATTACCCGCTCGATCCAGTTCGCCCTGAGCAAGCTGGGCATCGATGAGCCTGACCTGACCAAACTCGAACATTTCATCGGTCCACCGCTGTTGCAGGCGTTCATGCAGTTTTATGCGTTCGACGAGCCTAAAGCCTGGGAAGCGGTAAATTTCTATCGCGAACGTTTCAAGGTCACCGGCCTCTATGAGAACCGCGTGTTCGATGGCGTCACGCCGTTGTTGGAAACCCTCGGTGGGCAAGGACGACAGCTGTACATCGCGACCTCGAAGCCTTGGGTTTTTGCCCGGGAAATCGCCCGGCACTTTGATTTCGCCAAACACTTCAAGGTGATCTACGGCAGCGAACTGGACGGCACCCGGACCAACAAGGTCGAGCTGATTGCTCACCTGATGGCCGAAGAGGGTCTGAATCCGGCCACCACGCTGATGATCGGAGACCGCAAGCACGACCTGATCGGCGCACGCAGTAATGGCCTCGATGCCGCGGCGGTGGGGTACGGTTTTGGGAGCCGGGAAGAGTTGAGCGCCGAAGCGCCGGCTTATCACTTCGAAACGCTGGATGAGTTGCATCAGGCGTTTTTGCGGGGCTGATCAGTACGCCATCGCGGGCAACGCCTTGCTCCCACAGGTTTCGACGCAATACAAATTGATCCGCCGCCTGTGTGAGCAAGGCTTGCCGCGATGCCGTTTGTTCTGGCAATACACTTTTATGATTCTGCCAACGCCTTCAGCGCCGCTTTGCGTTCGTCAGCCGGCAGCGCGCCAAGCTTTTCCACTGCCGCGTAGAACTTCGTCCAATCCCCGTTCATCTGTTTATACAGCGCCGCAAAAGCCGGGACCCATTGGTCATACAACCCGAATGGCAACAACCGGGCGTTGTTCATCGGCGCGTTGATCCAGGCGTCGTAGCGTTTGTCCCCGGCCCATTGGTCGTCACGCATTTTCCGGTAATCACTGCGCAACCGTTCGAATTCGGCCGCTTTGCGCTGTCGCATCTGGTCTGCAGAGAGCGGCAGGGCGTATAGCTGCTCAAGCCGCGTGCGGGTATTCAGAACCAGTTGAATGAACTGATCCCGCCGTTGAATCGCTGCCGTGTTGTCCGGCGCCAAGCCTCGAGTTGCACGCCATTGACGGGTGCCTTCCTGTTCCACGAAGGTGGCGAAAGACTCGTTGAACTCGGTGTCGTCCTTCACATAAAAGCGTTGATGCGCGAGCTCGTGGAAGATCAGTGTTGCCAGGCGCTCGTCGCCCCAGTTCATCATCGAACTGATTATCGGATCGTTGAACCAGCCAAGCGTCGAATAAGCCTCGACGCCGCCGATCGACACGTCCATACCTTGCAGGCGTTGTAACGCGGCCTCGCCACGCGCAGCGCCCTGACGGTAATAACCGCGATAGGCCACGCAGCCGGCGATGGGGAAACAATGGTTTTGCGGCGACAGGGAGAATTCGGGGGTGGCGAAGACGTTCCAGACTACGAACGGCCGACCAATATCGGCGTACAGACGGTAGCTCTTGTTATCGGGAAGGTGCAGTTGCAGGCTGGCAAATGTTCGGGCGGCTTGCGATTGAACCAGGCGAGCACGCAAATTCGGGTCCCTTCGAGGATCGGAAATGACCTCTTGGACCGGCTCACGTGCCCGCAGCAGTTGGAGCTGACCACTGGCCAATTGGCTGTAGTAGCTGACGCTGGTGCAACCGCTGAGCAACAAAAGCAGCACGCCCGGAAACAAAACGCGCAAAACGCGATCAAGTAACCCAAGGCTCAAAGACGGCCTGATCAAAATAAAATCATCCCTGGAAAGTCTGCCCGCAAGACTATCCCGCCTCACTGGAGCTCCGCTATGCGCAAATTGATGCTGACGGGAGGCCTGTTGATGCTGACAGGCTGTGCTGGTTTCGGAATACCTCAACAAGATCCTTCGCAAGCCTGGATCGACCTCGACCCACAGCAAGAAGACACCGCGCTCCAAGCGCTGGAAGTCGATGACAAGGCATCTTCTGACAAGCGTTATTTCGAGGTGCAGCCGGGCAGTCACGAGTTGACGGTGCGTTACCAATTCCCGGTTCAACCCACCAACATCGGCCCGGACGCGGAACCTTTATGGCGTGACTGTCAGATGAACGTGAAATTCAACGACTTCAACGCCGGTGAGAAATATCAGCTGCAAGCAGGGAATATCGGCTTCCGACCATGGGCGAAGCTCTATGATCAACAGCGAAAAGTGATTGGTCAGGGTAAACCCGCGGGCTGTCAGCGCACCTGATCGGCGCTATGCTGAATGTCTAATTCTTGGGACATTCATCATGCGCAGGATGATTCTGTTGCTTGCTGCAAGCCTGGTTGCCGGCTGCCAGAGCCCCATGCCGGCCGTCAATCCGCAGATGGCCTGGGTCGACTTCGCAACCCCCAGCCCTGGTGGCAAATTGCTCATGGCCGAACGCCTGGACAACCAGCGACTGCGGGACGGGCGTTACTTTCAGGTCGCTCCCGGCAGCCACGAGCTGTTAGTGCGTTTCGATTTCGAAGTGTTTGGCGGGGGCGGAAGCTTGATGACCGGACCGGTCGAGCGGTTGTGCTATCTGACCATCAACTACGACCATTTCGAGGCGGGCCAGCGCTATTTGCTCGAAGCCCGAAATCTGGCCTTCACCCCCAGCGCGAGGCTCTACAACGCCAAGCGTGAGATCGTTGCTGAAGACCGGCAAGTCAACTGCGTGATGTAAGCAGGATCAATTGCTGTTTTTCTGATAAATGATCGCTTTGGTACCGTTGTCGCAAGTACCCACAACCATGGCTACATCATGCTTGTCAGCTTCTTCTTTCGACACGATTTCCAGGGTGTAGGAGGGCACGGCATTCGCCTGGATCTTGACCTCAATCTCTTTCTTGAGTTCTTCGCAGTCCTTTGGGGCCGCCAAGGCCGAAGTGGCCAGTGCACCGCAGATAATCGCCAAAGCAAAACGTTTCATGGTTGAAGCTCCTTTTCAGGCAACGCGCACGTCATGCGCTAAAGCTGCTGTCATTTATTCGACCACATTTTTACAAGCCGAGTTTTGTTTCAAGGCAAAAAATATCGCCGCCAGCGGAAGCTTCTACATGAAACAGTGTTTCGTGCGGGAGCCAACGCTGGCGGCGATCTTTTTGCGACAACTCGACTTAGCTGACCAGCGTGGCGTCCAGGCTGATCTTCGCATTCAACACCTTGGAAACCGGGCAGCCTTCTTTGGCCTTGTTACTCAGCTCCTCGAACTGCGCCTGGGTCGCACCAGGGATTTTCGCTTTGAGGATCAATTTCACCGCTGTAATCGCGAAACCGCCTTCAACCTGATCCAGCGTGACTTCGGCATTGGTATCGATGCTGTCAGCCTTCAGGCCCGCATCGCCGAGAATCATCGAAAATGCCATGGAGAAACAGCCCGCATGAGCGGCGCCGATCAGTTCTTCCGGATTCGTCCCTTTACCGCCTTCGAAACGCGCTTTGAAGCCATAAGGCGCTTCTCTGAGCACACCGGTCTCGGTGGAAATCGAGCCGATGCCGGTTTTCAGGTCACCTTCCCAATGCGCCGATGCTTTCTTAGTGATAGCCATGTCTGCCTCCTCAAGATCCGGCGCGAAACGTCGCGCCTTCGTGGTTTTCGGTTGCTAGGGTTCTGAGGATAGACCGGGGTGAGAAGTTCACCCCATCTGATATCTCCTACTATTTTCGTAGGAAATTTCCTCGTGGCTATTGAAACTCGGGTATATGCCCTCATTGCATGAAACACGCTTATAGATTCGGCAGGTTTTCGTTCACGAGAACAAACCTGCACCCCATTTGGAGAAGCAGGTTTATGAAACGACTGTCCGACATCAAATTTTCGACCCTGGACCTGGTACCTGTTCGGGAAAATGGCAGTGCGGCACAGTCGCTGCGCAATTCTCTGGACCTGGCGCAACACGTCGAGAAGTTCGGCTACAACCGCTTCTGGGTGGCTGAACACCACAATATGGACGGTATCGCCAGCTCGGCGACTTCGGTATTGCTGGGCTATTTGGCCGGCGGCACGTCGACTATTCGCGTTGGCTCCGGCGGCGTGATGCTGCCTAACCACGCGCCGTTGGTGATTGCCGAGCAATTCGGGACGCTCGAAAGCCTGTATCCGGGTCGTATCGACCTGGGCTTGGGACGTGCGCCCGGTTCTGACCAGATGACTGCCCGCGCCCTGCGCCGTGAGCGTTCGGGCAGTGCGGATGAGTTCCCGGAAGATGTGGCGGAACTGATGCGCTACCTCGGCCCGCGTACGCCGGATCAACGGATCATCGCAATGCCTGGCACGGGCACCAACGTTCCCGTCTGGTTGTTGGGGTCGAGCCTGTTCAGTGCGCAATTGGCCGGTGAGCGTGGATTGCCTTACGCGTTCGCCTCGCATTTCGCACCGCGCTTCATGCATGAGGCGATTCGTGTCTACCGCAATCACTTCAAGCCTTCAGCTGTGCTGGATAAGCCGTACGTCATGCTGGGCGTGCCGTTGGTGGCCGCCGACACCGATGAGCAAGCCGATTATCTGGCAACGTCGGTTTATCAACGGATTCTTGCGTTGATGCGTGGCCAGAGCCTGGTGCAACGTCCGCCGGTCAAAACCATGGACGGCCTGTGGTTGCCTCATGAAAAAGAAGCGGTCGGCGACTTCCTTGGTCTGGCAATGGTGGGCAGCCCGCAGAAAATCCGCGCCAAGCTGGAAGTGCTCGTTGAGCAGACCCAGGCGGACGAGTTGATTTTCACCTGCGACCTGTATGAACACGCCGATCGTGTGCGCTCGTATGAGCTGCTGGCGCAGGTCATGAAAGGCTGAATCCTGGAAAGCGCTGATAAAAAAGCCGACGTCATTGCGTCGGCCTTTTTATTTGTGAGGGATTTATCGTTTGTAGACAATTTCCTTGCTGCCCTTTTCACAGGTGCCGACGATTTTTCCGTCAGCGGCAGCGCCTTTATCAACGATCTCAAGTGAATAACCGGAAACGCCCTTGGCATCGAGCTTCGCAGCGATTTCGGCTTTCAATTCCTCGCAAGACTTGCCATCAGCAAACGCCGCGCCGGCAAGGCTCAATAAACCCACCGCTAAAATAAACTTCTTCATCGGTCGCACTCCCTGGTCGGATCAATAGGGGCATCCAGCTTTCGCCGGATGCACTCATGTAGCGCTTTGCCATTCCCTATGGCATGCGGCCAGCGCGCAAGTTCAGAAGACTAGCTCAAACTCAGCTGCTGGCAATCCGGAAACCGACTTTGAGTGTTACCTGAAAATGCGCGGCCTTGCCGTCCTTGATGTGGCCGCGGGTTTCGGTCACTTCGAACCATTCCAGATGCTTGATGGACTTGCTGGCTTCGGCGAGCGCGTTGTTGATGGCGTCTTCAATACTGCTGGCGGACGAGCCAACCAGCTCGATTTTCTTGTAGGTGTGGTGGTCAGTCATAGCGTTCTCCTTGGGGTATGAAATACAGACTAGCAGTGATTTTTGCTCTTACTTCTGTCGACTAAACCGACAAGGAAGTTCAGATTTACTGCACTTTCTCGAACCGGTGCAGTCCCAACCAACACACGCCACTCATCACCAATGCAGGAGAGCCACCATGGCCAACACCTCTTTACGTAAAGCCTCATTGCAAAGCATGGAAGCCGAGATCGAGAGTCTGCTGAAGTCTTTGGAAAGCCTGAAGGACGACGCCTCGGACGAGTCGCGCAAAACCCTCAAAGTCTTGAAAAGCAACGCTGAAAACGCGCTGAAACATTCGCGTCACTTGCTCAGCGATGCCTATGAAGAAGTCAAAGTCAAAACCCGTGAAACCGGGATTGCTACGCGGGACTACGCCCAGGAACACCCTTGGACTACAGCCGGTGTTGCCGTGGGTGCACTGGGCCTGCTGGCCGCCTACCTGCTGTGCAAACGCGGTGACTAATCCGCTTGGCGCAGCTCATTCTTGAGCCACCGCGCCAATTGCCCTGCGCGCCCGTCCGCGGCGCGCTTGGGTAGCCACAACGCCAGTTGCGCCGAGGTTTCTTTGAAACCCCAAGGCGCAACCAGGCGACCGGCCTTCAAATCCTCTGCCACCAACGGTTCGGGCGCAATCGCCACCCCCAGTCCGGCAACCGCCGCCTCCAGCAAATAATACAAATGCTCGAAACCCTGCCCGTACTTCAATGACTTGGCATCGAGGTCACTTTGGTGTGCCCAGCTCGGCCACGCTTGCGGTCTGGAGGTGGTGTGCAGCAAAGGTTCGTTGAGCAGGGCGCTGGCGGGTGCGTGCTGCAACCTTTCATAACCGATGAAGCGTGGGCTGATCACCGGCCCGATTCGTTCGCTGGCCAGGGCGTAGACCTGCATGTCGGCGGGCCAGGGTGGTTCGGCAAATACCAGCAACGCATCCAGTCCCGGGCGACGTGGATCGAGATCACCTTCGCCTGCGGACAAGTGCAGACGCAGATCAGGCAGATCGGCATTCAGCCGTCCCAGCCGTGGAATGAACCAACGCGCCAGCAGGCTTCCCGAGCAACCCAGAACGAAAGGTGCATCTGCATGGCTTTGCGTCAGTTCCGCGCAGACGGTACGCAGGCGCTCGAAGGCCTCACCGCTGGCATCGCGTAGACGAACGCCGGCATCTGTGAGTTTCAGGCCGCGGCCTTCCTTGATGAACAGGCTGACGCCCAGATGTTCTTCGAGTACTTTGAGCTGGCGGCTTACTGCACCGTGAGTAACGTGCAGCTGTTCCGCAGCCTGGCTGACGCTGTTCAAGCGGGCAGTGGCCTCAAAGGCGCGAAGTGCGTTCAGCGGGGGGAGGTCATGGCTCATTTTATCTGTGAGTTTTCCTGACAGGTTGTGGCGATCTTATCGGTTTTCAGCATAGAGCGTCAGGGGTAGAGTAAGCCTCATTGTCATCACACGAATTCAACTGGAGCGACCCATGACCCAGACCAATCTGCGAAACGGCCCTGATGCCAGCGGCCTGTTTGGCGCCTTCGGCGGCCGCTACGTGGCTGAAACCCTGATGCCGTTGATCCTCGACCTGGCCCGTGAATACGAAGTGGCCAAGGAAGATCCGGCATTCAAAGAGGAATTGGCCTACTTCCAGCGAGATTACGTCGGACGTCCAAGCCCGCTCTATTACGCAGAGCGTCTGACCGAGTATTGCGGCGGTGCGAAGATTTATTTGAAGCGCGAAGAGCTGAACCACACCGGCGCGCACAAGATTAACAACTGCATCGGCCAGATCCTGCTGGCTCGACGCATGGGCAAGAAGCGCATCATCGCCGAGACCGGTGCTGGCATGCACGGCGTGGCGACCGCCACGGTGGCAGCGCGTTTCGGTCTGGATTGCGTGATCTATATGGGCACTACTGACATCGAGCGTCAGCAGGCCAACGTATTCCGCATGAAGTTGCTGGGCGCTGAAGTAATCCCGGTCGTCGCCGGCACCGGCACGTTGAAAGATGCCATGAACGAAGCGTTGCGCGACTGGGTAACCAACGTCGACAGCACGTTCTACCTGATCGGTACAGTTGCCGGTCCACACCCTTATCCCGCGATGGTTCGTGATTTCCAGGCCGTTATCGGCAAGGAAACCCGTGACCAGTTGCAAGCTCAGGAAGGTCGTCTGCCGGATAGCCTGGTCGCCTGCATCGGCGGTGGCTCCAACGCGATGGGCCTGTTTCACCCGTTCCTCGATGATAAAAGTGTCGAAATCATCGGTGTTGAAGCAGCCGGCCACGGTATCGAAACCGGCAAGCACGCCGCCAGCCTGAACGGTGGCGTACCGGGTGTGTTGCACGGGAATCGGACGTTCCTGTTGCAGGACGACGATGGACAGATCATCGATGCTCACTCGATTTCCGCCGGCCTCGATTATCCGGGCATCGGGCCTGAACACGCCTGGTTGCACGACATCGGTCGCGTTCAGTACACCTCGGTGACTGACCACGAAGCCCTCGACGCCTTCCACAAATGCTGCCGCCTGGAAGGCATTATTCCGGCGCTGGAAAGTGCACATGCCCTGGCCGAAGTGTTCAAGCGTGCACCGAGCTTGCCGAAAGATCACCTGATGGTGGTCAACCTGTCCGGTCGCGGTGACAAGGACATGCAGACCGTGATGCACCACATGGAGCAATCCCAACAAAAGCCGTCCCAGCAGGAGAAACACTGATGAGCCGCCTGCAAACGCGTTTTGCCGAACTCAAGGAACAAAATCGTGCCGCCTTGGTGACCTTCGTGACCGCAGGTGACCCGAGCTATGACACTTCACTGGCGATCCTCAAGGGCCTGCCGGGTGCTGGCGCCGATGTGATTGAGTTGGGCATGCCTTTTACCGATCCGATGGCCGATGGTCCGGCCATCCAGCTCGCCAACATCCGTGCGCTGGGTGCCAAGCAGAACCTCGTGAAAACCCTTCAAATGGTTCGTGAGTTTCGTGAGGGCAACACCGAGACGCCGTTGGTGCTGATGGGTTACTTCAACCCGATTCACATGTACGGGGTGTCGCGTTTCATTGCTGACGCGAAAGAGGCCGGCGTTGATGGTTTGATCGTTGTGGACCTGCCGCCAGAGCATAACGGCGAACTATGCGATCCGGCCCAGGCCGCGGGTCTGGACTTCATCCGTCTGACCACTCCGACCACTGATGATGTGCGTCTGCCGACTGTTCTGAATGGCAGTTCCGGCTTTGTTTACTATGTGTCTGTTGCCGGTGTGACCGGTGCTGGCGCCGCTACGCTGGAGCACGTTGAGGAGGCGGTCGCTCGCCTGCGTCGCCATACCGATCTGCCCATCAGCATCGGTTTTGGTATCCGTACACCCGAGCAAGCGGCGTCTATCGCCCGTCTGGCAGACGGTGTGGTGGTGGGTTCGGCGCTGATCGATCACATTGCCAATGCAACGACGCCAGACCAGGCGATTGATGGTGTATTGAGTCTTTGTGCGGCGTTATCGGAAGGCGTGCGCAAGGCTCGCGTCAGCTGAAGGTAGAGTTCCTGATACAGAGGAATTAGCCTCGCGGCACACACTTATCAGCAAGACTGAGGGCTTCAGGACTACGTTCTGAAGCCCTTTTTGCTGTAAGTGCAGTGAGGGTCAATTGATGAAAATGCCGAAACGTCTGAGGGTACCGGGGGCTGCAAGGCGACGGTTTCGCCGCCGGGCGGGACGATTCGACAAGCGCCCTCGCTACAGGTGTCTTCCATTTGTCGAACGTTAAGGCAGTTCCAGGCCACCCGCTGCCTTGTGCAGCTTGCGTAGATGTTCGCCGATTCGCTTCAGGTTGGCTTCATTGGCAGCCATCTCGGCGGCACGGCTTGGTTCAAGCAGCGCTCTCACTTCTTTGTCGAGGTCTCCGGTCAGTACTTGAAGCTGCTTTTGCCGCAGGCTGCTTTCCGATTCCAGACGCTGCCATTCACTCGGCTGGGGCAATCCATAACCGCCCGTTCCGAGCAATTCGGCCGGACGGCTGAGGAAGCCACTGTTGGCGAGAATCTGTTGGAGAGTAGCGTTGGCTTTGTCCATGCCGCCATTCTTCATTTCCCGCGCGCCGAGGTAGCGTTGCTTGACCTCGTCCTGAGCCAGCACCAATTGCTGTCGGAACGCTGCCTGCTCCAGTAAGAGCAATGCAGCACTGGTGCGCAGGTCTGCCTGGTCGATCCATTGCCGGCGTTCATCGGCCTTGAGTGCCAGCCAGTCTTCGACTTTCTCCTGCTTGATCGGCAAGTGCTTTTTCAACACCTCGAACATGGCTTGATAGCGATCGCGGAAAGAATCGAAGCGATAGCCCAGGCGAAGGGCTTCGCGGGGGTCGTCCAGGACGCTGGTGTCCGCCAGCCCACGGCCTTTCATGACCTCCAGCAAGCCATTGGGCATGATGCTGTCCAGGCCGACGAGCTGTTTGTTGTTGGTGCCGCTGCGCAATAACTTCAGGCCTTCCACAGCGCAGTTGTTGGACAGGAAGAAGTAATTGCCGTCATAACTCCAGTGCATCTCGGCGGCATGCTCCACCACTTCCTCGATCTCTGTGCGAGACAGGTTCAGCGGTACCGAAGCCAGGCTGCGCAGTTCGGTCTTGGTGTATTCATCGATGACCTGAGCCAGCGGCAAGACAAACAGGCGCGACGGATATTTTCCTACCAGGCCATCCCAGCTCGAGAGCTGTACGTCGCCCACAAAGGCGCGGTAGGACAGCACCAGATGCTGGTCCAGGTCGAGCCGGCAATCGGGGCCACGGGGACGACCGGGGGCACAGATCACCAGTCGCAACATGCTGTGACCCCAGCGACTGACCCAATTCTGGTTGGCTTCAGCCAGCAGGTAGTCGACGGCGTATACACGCTCTGGATCAACTTGCCCCAAGGGTTGCTTGGCGAAATCGTTGCCAGCGTTGAGGAAGGCGAAGGACTTGGCGCACGTATCTTTTGCCGCCGGTGCCCAGCCGAAGTGTTCTTTGTAGTAGCGATACAGCGCGGGGCGACGGCAGGCGTAACTCGGGTCCAGGAGAAAATACTCCATGTTGACCGCGACGAACTCTTTGGGACTGCTCGTTTCGTAGATGTCCGGGCTGCGGGCGATCTGCCGATTGTGCTGCTCGCGTTCACCGCGGCGACCCACATATTGCTGCCAGCCTGCAAGGTCGAGCAGGCGCGGGTCGTCGCTGATGGTGAAGCGACGATCCGTCTGGCCACGGCACTCATCCGGCAGGCCGACCAGTCCGGAGCTGCTGTTGCGCTGCGTGCAACGCTGGATCATCTTGCGTTCAGCGTCTGGCCACAGGCGTGCACGGTCGTAAATGTGGGTGAGTTCGTGCAGCACCGTGGCGAGCATTTCCCGGCGCACGGTGCCGTGGGGGCGATAGGTTTTTTTGCTCGCGGCGCTGCCATCGGTGAGGCTGGCGAGCAGGTTTCTATTCAGGTCGAGTTCGGACACCAGAGACGCCTGTCCGTAGGCGTTGCTCGGCATATCATCGGTCCAGCCAACGTCAATGCGTCGGTCCAGTTGTTCAATGAAGCGCGGCGGTAATGCCTGCATGGCTTCATCGAGCAATGCCTGACTGGCCTGCTGTTGCGCCGGGCTAAGACCTTCGGTCTTGAGTCGTAATTGCAGATCGGCCTGGGCCGTGTTGCCGAGCAGCAACACAACCCCGGCCAGCAGCCAGGCGCCTAGGGACCTCACAGTGCGAGGATGGCTTCAGCGAGCACCTGATCACTGGCGTCGCGAGCTTCCGGCACTCGGGTGCGCAAGGTATTGAAGGCCGCTTCCAGGTGAGCACCACGAATGTCTCCATTACTCGCGACGAAACTGGCCGCATCATCATGAGCTTCTCGGACGATTTTCGAATCGCGAATGGAGGTGGTGGTATCGGAAGTGAAATCAAGCGTGCGCTGGCTGGCACGGATGATGATGTTACTGGTGGCAACCAGGGTTTGCGCCTGGGCCACATCGGCCAACAACAACAGGCCAAGGGTGGCGGCAATCAGCGGGTTACGCATGGAACGACTCCGGAATAACAAAGATAACTATTGGACGAGAATTGCTTGCGCCAGTTCAAGGTCGCTTGCATGAAGTTTTGGCCGGCTTTGACGCAAATAAACCAGTGCTGATTCAAGCTGCGCGCCTCGCCATGCACCGTCACTGGCGATGAACGCAGCAGCATCATCGTGCGCAGCGAGCAGTAGCTTACGGTCGAAGGGGGCGGAGGTCACCATGCTTGTGGCATAGCCGGTGGCCACGATGCCTTGGGTAGATAGGTTAAAGGCGTCGAAAGCAACGGCCGGGCAAGGCCAGCAAACCGAAAGGAAGAGGGGTGTGACCAACAGTTTTAGAGGAAAACGCATGAGACTCGATAGTTGAAAGCGAGTCCGAAGGCTAGCGCAATGCCTGTTCTAGAGCCAGTGTTGAAACATTGGGACACGACCTGCGTGTCCCAATCAACGCTGTTTTCAGATCGTCAGGATGGCTTGGGCCAGCTGTGCATCGGTTGCGTTCAGCTGCGGTGCCTGATGGCGAATGTGATCCAGAGCACTTTCCAGTTTCACACCGCGAATGGAGCCTTCGCTGGCGACAAAGCTGGCGGCGTCATCACGGGCAGCACGTACGATCTTGTCGTCGCGAAAGGATGAGGTGACATCGGAAGTCGCATCGGAACTGGATTTCAGTGCGCCAACGACGGCATCGGTGGTCACGATGAAGCTGGTGGCGTGGGAATTGGCAGCCACGGCGAGCAGGGCTGCAGCGCTGAGCAGACGAAGACGGGACATGGTGTAACTCCTTTAAATGAACCGATTAAGAGGTGGCTTGTTGGATCGGACGTCAGTTTTGCTTCATTCGCCACGTTCCATAGGATATTAGGCCTCGGCGGATGGATTCGAACAGCAAATTACCAAGTAAACGACGTGAAAGCGCTGTAGAAAGCTGTGAATCAGGGTTTAGAACGGACCAAGAGATCTCAGACTTCGGTCAATGTAAAAATTGTACCTATTAAAATATTAAACATTAAAACTGTACTGGTATCTCTTTTAGCAGCCCTGAAACGACAAAACCCGTCGTGGTTTCCCACGACGGGTCTTGCTTGTTCAATTCGGGTTGCTGGCGGTGGACCCTACAGGTCAGAGCCAGCGACGCTACTTAGCGCCAGAACGGCTTGCTCAGCTCTTCGTAGCGTTGTGCTTCGCTAATCCCGGCGTCAGCCAGCAGACGCGAATCCAGACGAGCCAATTGGTGGCGGCTGGAGATGCGGCGCTGCCACAACATCAGGTTGGCGATAACGCGAAGAGGCATCGAAGCCTGGGTTTTTGCAGCGGTATCTTCGAAGAACAGTTCGGAACTGAGTGTACGTTCCATGGTTGACATCCTTCCGCTTGTGGCGGGATTAGGTAGTGGTTTAACTGATGCCAATGATCCTCCTGTTTGGCTAGTCTCTCTAGATACAGTTCACTTGTATTGTGAGGTACCAGTTAACTGTTAATGGAGGGTGTACTGGTCTAAATTGATGCAACTGTACCTGTGCGCATCAAAACAGTGCGCTTTTAGTGTTTTAGAGTATTTTTGAGAAGGGAAAGGCTCGGAAAAGACCAGTACAGCAGTACAGTTTTTTCAATTTTTGTGAGTTCAGATTACGAGCTGGCGAAACTGTGTTTGCGCCAGCCGCAATCTGTACCAATCACACCGCCAGCATTCTCCCGGTTTCTTCCAGGTTCATGTGCCAGCTCAGGGCTTCACGCAAGATATGCGGGGTGTGCCCGCCGAGCGCACAGGCCGCGGTGAAGTAGTCATCCAGCGCCTGGCGATAGTCCGGGTGCACGCAGTTGTCGATGATGACGCGCGCTCGTTCCCGCGGTGCCAGGCCCCGCAGATCCGCCAGGCCGATCTCGGTGACAAGGATGTCAACATCGTGCTCGGTATGGTCCACGTGGCTGACCATTGGCACCACGCTGGAGATTGCACCCCCCTTGGCGATCGACTTGGTCACGAAAATCGCCAGATGCGCGTTACGCGCAAAGTCGCCCGAGCCACCAATGCCGTTCATCATCCGCGTGCCGCAGACGTGTGTGGAATTGACGTTGCCATACAAGTCGAATTCCAGCGCCGTGTTGACGCCGATGATTCCGAGGCGACGCACGACTTCAGGGTGGTTGGAGATTTCCTGCGGGCGCAGGACCAGTTTGTCCTTGTAGCGCTCGAGGTTGCCGAAGACATCGCTGTTACGACGCGCCGACAAGGTGATCGAGCTACCTGAAGCAAAGCTCAGCTTGCCGGCATCGATCAAATCGAAGGTCGAGTCTTGCAGCACTTCGGAGTACATCGTCAGGTCTTCGAACGGCGAATCGATCAGGCCGCACATCACCGAGTTGGCAATGGTGCCGATGCCAGCCTGCAACGGGCCGAGCTTGTTCGTCATGCGTCCGGCGGCCACTTCTGCTTTGAAAAAGTCGATCAGGTGATCGGCAATGGCCTGGGTGTCAACGTCCGGCGGCAGGACGGTAGACGGCGAGTCGGATTGATTGGTGATCACGATCGCGACGATTTTTTCAGGCGGGATCGGGATGGCCGTGCTGCCAATGCGATCATCGACTTTTACCAGCGGAATTGGCGTGCGTGTCGGCCGGTACGTCGGGATGTAGATGTCGTGTAAACCCTCAAGGTTAGGGTTGTGCGCCATGTTGATTTCGACAATGACCTGCTTTGCAAAAATGGCAAAGCTGGCCGAGTTGCCCACTGAGGTGGTTGGCACGATGTGGCCTTGCTCGGTAATCGCCACAGCCTCGATCACTGCAATGTCCGGCAATTTCAGTTGCTGGTTACGCAGTTGCTCCACGGTTTCCGAAAGGTGTTGGTCAATGAACATCACCTCGCCGGCATTAATTGCCTTGCGCAGCGTGCTATCGACCTGAAAGGGCATGCGCCGCGACAGTACGCCGGCTTCGGTGAGCTGTTTATCAAGGTCGTTGCCCAGGCTGGCGCCGGTCATCAAGGTGATTTTCAGCGGGGTGATTTTGGCGCGTTCTGCCAGCGCGTGGGGCACGGCTTTGGCTTCGCCGGCGCGGGTGAAGCCGCTCATGCCGACGGTCATGCCGTCCTCAATCAGAGCGGCAGCCTCAGCGGCGCTCATCACCTTATCCAACAACGAAGGCAAGCGAATACGATCACGGTACATGGATTGTTATCTCGGGCAACGGAAGCAAGGTGTGCAGTCTAGTGATTTCGAAAAAATTCGTCCCGCTACCATGGTCGAATGCAGAGCCCTGATTTAGAGCCTTTGGTCGGGTTTTGACGGGCAATAAAAAACCCCAGCCTACTAAAGGCTGAGGTTTGGGGTATTGCGCTGGAGCAGGTTTTACTCGACGGCTTTAACCATGTCTTCGATGACTTTCTTGGCGTCGCCGAACACCATCATGGTTTTGTCGAGGTAGAACAGTTCGTTGTCCAGACCGGCATAGCCGCTAGCCATCGAACGCTTGTTGACGATGATGGTCTTGGCCTTGAAAGCCTCGAGAATCGGCATGCCGGCAATCGGCGATTTCGGGTCGTTCTTCGCGGCCGGGTTGACCACGTCGTTCGCGCCCAACACTAGTACCACGTCGGCCTGGCCGAACTCGGAGTTGATGTCTTCCATCTCGAACACCTGGTCGTAAGGCACTTCCGCCTCGGCGAGCAATACGTTCATATGGCCAGGCATACGGCCGGCAACCGGGTGAATCGCGTACTTCACGGTCACACCACGGTGGGTCAGCTTCTCGGTCAGTTCCTTCAGCGCATGCTGCGCCCGTGCCACGGCCAGGCCGTAACCCGGAACGATGATCACGGTGTCGGCGTTGGTCAGCAGGAAAGTTGCATCGTCAGCCGAGCCGGATTTCACCGGGCGGGCTTCTTTAGCGCCTGCAGGACCTGCTTCCGCCGTGTTGCCGAAACCACCCAACAATACGTTGAAGAACGACCGGTTCATCGCCTTGCACATGATGTACGAGAGGATCGCGCCGGACGAACCCACCAGTGAGCCGGCGATGATCAGCATCGAGTTGTTCAGCGAGAAGCCAATACCTGCTGCTGCCCAACCGGAGTAGCTGTTGAGCATCGACACCACTACTGGCATGTCTGCGCCGCCAATCGGGATAATGATCAGCACGCCCAGTACGAACGCCAGGGCCAGCATCAGTGCGAAGGCACCCAGGTTGCCGGTCAGCATAAAGGTGATGCCCAGAGCGAGCGTCGCCAAACCCAACACCAGATTCAGTTTGTGCTGTCCGCCAAACTGTACCGGTGCGCCTTGGAACAGACGGAACTTGTACTTGCCTGACAGCTTGCCGAATGCGATGACCGAGCCGGAGAAGGTGATTGCACCGATGGCAGCACCCAGGAACAGCTCAAGACGGTTACCGGCAGGGATTGCATCGCCCAATTGCTTGACGATGCCCAACGACTGCGGTTCGACCACGGCCGCGATGGCGATAAACACGGCGGCCATACCGATCATGCTGTGCATGAACGCGACCAGTTCCGGCATCTTGGTCATTTCAACACGCTTGGCCATTATCGAGCCAGCAGTGCCGCCGACCAACAAACCAACGATGACGTAGCCGATGCCGGCGGTGGCCAGTTCGGCGCCCAGCTTATAGATGAGGCCCACAGTCGTGAGGATCGCCAGCGCCATGCCGAGCATTCCGTACAGGTTGCCGCGCCGCGACGTGGTCGGGTGCGATAGGCCTTTGAGGGCCTGGATGAAGCAGATCGACGCGATCAGGTAGAGCGTCGTTACGAGGTTCATGCTCATTACTTAGGCGCCTCTTCTTTTACTTTCGGGGCTTTTTTCTTGAACATCTCAAGCATTCTGCGAGTGACCAGGAAACCGCCGAACACGTTCACTGCCGCCAGAGCAACCGCAAGGGTGCCCATAGTCTTGCCCAGAGGTGTCACAGTCAGCGCAGCGGCGAGCATGGCGCCGACGATCACGATCGCCGAGATAGCGTTCGTCACTGCCATCAAAGGTGTGTGCAATGCAGGTGTAACGTTCCAGACCACGTGATAACCGACATAAATCGCCAGCACGAAGATGATCAGGTTGTAGATACCGGGGGAGATAAGCTCTTCCATCGTCTGAATCCCTGCTTAGGCGTTTTTGCGGATGACTTGGCCGTCGCGGCACATGAGGCACGCGGCGACGATGTCGTCTTCGAGGTTGATCTCGAACTGGCCTTCTTTGTTGAAGACCAGCTTCAGGAAGTCCAGCAGGTTGCGTGCGTACAGCGCCGAAGCATCTGCAGCCACGGCGCCGGCCAGGTTGGTCGGGCCGCAAATGGTCACGCCATTTTCGACGACGACCTGGTCAGCGACGGTCAGCGGGCAGTTACCGCCCTGGGCTGCTGCGAGGTCGATGACCACGGAGCCGGGTTTCATCTGCGCTACGGTTTCCGCGCTCAGCAGCGTCGGCGCCTTGCGGCCCGGGATCAGGGCGGTGGTGATGACAATGTCAGCCTGTTTGGCTCGTTCGTGAACGGCCAGGGCTTGGCGTTGCATCCAGCTGGCTGGCATGGGTCGGGCATAACCGCCGACACCGACAGCGCATTCGCGCTCTTCATCGGTCTCGTAAGGCACGTCGACGAACTTGGCGCCGAGGGATTCGATCTGCTCTTTTACCGCAGGACGCACATCAGACGCTTCGATCACCGCCCCAAGACGTTTCGCCGTAGCGATCGCCTGCAACCCTGCCACGCCGGCGCCAAGGATCAGTACGCGCGCGGCTTTCACGGTGCCCGCAGCGGTCATCAACATAGGCATGAAACGTGGATAGTGGTGAGCGGCCAGCAACACGGCTTTATAGCCGGCGATGTTTGCCTGGGAGGACAGCACATCCAGGCTCTGAGCGCGGGAGGTGCGTGGCGCGGCTTCCAGTGCAAATGCGGTAATGCCGCACTCGGCCAGCTTCGCAATGGTTTCATTGCTGAACGGGTTAAGCATGCCCACCACAACGGTGCCGCTCTTAATCAGAGCGAGTTCGCTGTCGCTAGGAGCGACCACCTTGAGAATCAGCTCGGCACCAAAAGCATCGTTGGCGCTGCCAATAGTTGCGCCAGCCGCCTCATAGGCACTGTCGACAACGCTGGCCTGGATGCCGGCGCCGCTTTGTACAGTGACCTTATGACCTTGGCCGATCAGCTTCTTGATGGTTTCCGGGGTAGCAGCAACCCGTGTTTCACCCGTCTGGGTTTCGAGAGGAACACCAATGTGCACGTCAAATCTCCTGCGTGATCTTATTGAGTAAACCCAGGCACTTCGGATGGTGCGGCTGGGGCGGCCGATCAGCACGATCCCGCCAAATCAGGGCGGGGCGCGGCATTTTGCAGGTGAACTTTGTGCCCTTCAAGAGAATATGATCCGTGACGGAAAATTAACTACAAGTCACCCCGTGACCGAATGTCGCAACCATCCGAGGGAATCCCTTGCATACCGTGGGTTTGGTGAGGTTTTTAATGAAATTCAATAAATTCCACATCGGCCATGTGAATGAGGCGCCATTGCGCTTGAAAACAGGCTGAACACCACGGTGGTAGCTGCTTGTGGGACATCTGTACTGCTTCCAGATACAGTTTACGAATATGCGACAGATAGATACATCTGTAGGGTTTCAATTTTTCTGACTACGAAGTCAATTAAGCGTGTGAAGCCTTTATCCTTCTAGGCTGTAGCCGTGTGCTTGATTAACTAGCCAGTCGCGAAAAGCCCTTAAAGATGCGGATTCGACCTTTCGCTCAGGAATCATCAGGTAATACGCCTTGATACTCGATAAGGCCTGAGGGTTCGCAATAACCAGTCGTTTCTCTGCCAGTTCGCGCTGAATCAGGAATGGCGGGATCAGCGCGATTCCCATGTCATGCATCGCCGCCTGGGCAAGCATGGAGAATAGCTCGTAGCGAGGTCCTGTCATGTCCCTGGGGATATTAAGGTTCTGTGAGCTGAACCACTGACGCCAGGCATAAGGTCGTGTGGTTTGCTGAAGCAGCGGTAACTCGGCAATTTCACCGGGTGTCAGCAGGGTCTTTTTCTGCAGCAGGCCAGGGCTGCAGACTGGCATCGGATTTTCGCCCATTAGCCTGTGGGATTCTGTACCTGACCAATCGGCGTCGCCGAAGTAAATCGCGGCATCGAAGTCCGTATCGGCGAACAAGAAGGGCCTTGTGCGGTTTGTAAGATTTACCGTCACCTCGGGGTGTTGTTGTTGGAAGTCTTTGAGTCGAGGCAGCAACCATTGGGTGCCGAACGTCGGCACAACGGCCAGTTCGATCACATTAGCGCCTTGTTGGCCCATCACTGACAGGGTGTCTCGCTCAACTGCATCGAGTTGGGTAGCGACCCTTCGACTGTAGGAGAGTCCGGCTTCTGTCAGTTTCACTCCGCGCCGTGAGCGTCGGAATAATTCGACGCTAAGGAACTCCTCCAGGCTGGCGATCTGTCGGCAAATGGCTCCTTGAGTAAGCGATAACTCTTGTGCGGCTTTGGTAAAGCTTTCGTGGCGCGCTGCCGCTTCAAAGCTGACCAGGGCGGTTGTGCTAGGGATTTTACGGCGCATGTACTTCAACCTCACTAATACATCGCATAAAGGCTCTTTCGCGACGTTACGGAGTGAGAAATTAGCACAACAGTATGCGAAATCCTCGTTTGCCGAGAAGCCGAAGCGGGCCTAGGATCAGCTCACGTTATTTGACCCGATTCGAGAGGACACGCTCATGGCCGGTAAAGCTAGCTTCAACTGGATTGATCCCCTGCTGCTGGATCAACAACTCACTGAAGAAGAACGCATGATTCGCGACACTGCCGAGCAGTTTGCTCAGCAGAAGCTCGCACCGCGAGTCCTGGAAGCTTTCCGCCATGAGAAGACCGATCCGATGATCTTCCGCGAGATGGGCGAAGTGGGTCTATTGGGTGCCACGATTCCTGAGCAGTATGGTGGCAGTGGTTTGAATTACGTCAGCTACGGCCTCATCGCTCGTGAAGTTGAGCGGGTCGACTCTGGCTACCGTTCGATGATGAGCGTGCAGTCTTCGCTGGTGATGGTGCCCATCAATGAATTCGGTACTGAAGCCCAGAAACAGAAGTACCTGCCGAAACTGGCTACGGGTGAGTGGATTGGTTGCTTCGGCCTGACCGAGCCGAACCACGGCTCCGATCCAGGCGCGATGATTACTCGCGCACGTAAGGTAGAAGGCGGCTATAGCCTGACTGGCAACAAAATGTGGATCACCAACAGCCCGATTGCTGATGTGTTCGTAGTCTGGGGCAAGGATGATGCAGGCGACATCCGTGGCTTCGTTCTGGAGAAAGGCTGGAAAGGCCTTAGCGCTCCAGCGATTCACGGCAAGGTTGGCCTGCGTGCGTCGATCACCGGCGAGATCGTCATGGACAACGTGTTTGTTCCAGAAGAGAACATCTTCCCGGATGTCCGTGGCCTGAAGGGTCCTTTTACTTGCCTCAACTCGGCACGTTACGGGATTTCCTGGGGCGCGCTGGGTGCGACCGAGTTCTGCTGGCACACCGCTCGCCAATACACGCTGGATCGTCAGCAGTTCGGGCGTCCTTTGGCGGCTACTCAGCTGATCCAGAAGAAGCTGGCCGACATGCAGACCGAAATCACTCTGGCGCTGCAAGGTTGCCTGCGTCTGGGTCGTATGAAGGATGAGGGGACTGCGGCGGTTGAGATCACGTCGATGATGAAGCGTAACTCCTGCGGCAAGTCATTGGACATCGCCCGTATGGCCCGTGACATGTTGGGCGGTAACGGCATTTCCGATGAGTTTGGGGTTGCTCGTCACCTGGTCAATCTGGAAGTGGTGAATACCTATGAAGGTACTCACGACGTCCACGCGCTGATCCTTGGTCGCGCGCAGACCGGCCTCCAGGCGTTCTATTAATAGGAGAACGACCATGGGCGCGCTTTCGCATCTACGGGTACTGGATTTGTCGCGAGTATTGGCTGGGCCGTGGGCCGGGCAGATTCTGGCGGACCTTGGCGCTGAAGTGATCAAGGTCGAGCGTCCGGGCAATGGCGATGACACGCGCGCCTGGGGACCTCCGTTCCTGAAAGACGCCTATGGTGAGAACACCAGCGAGGCAGCGTATTACCTGTCGGCCAACCGGAACAAGCAATCGGTGACCATCGATTTCACTCGGCCGGAGGGGCAGCAACTGGTGCGTGATCTGGCGGCCAAGTCGGACATCCTGATCGAGAATTTCAAAGTCGGGGGATTGGCGGCGTATGGATTGGACTATGAGTCGCTCAGGGCGATCAACCCTGATCTGATCTATTGCTCGATCACCGGGTTTGGTCAGACGGGGCCTTACGCCAAACGCGCAGGGTATGACTTCATGATCCAGGGGTTGGGCGGTCTGATGAGTCTGACCGGTCGACCTGAGGGGGATGAGGGCGCTGGCCCGGTGAAGGTTGGCGTGGCGCTGACCGATATTTTGACCGGGCTCTATTCGACTGTGGCGATTCTCGCGGCGCTTGCGCATCGAGATCATGGCGGCGGGGGGCAGCATATTGATATGGCGCTGCTGGATGTCCAGGTGGCATGTCTGGCCAACCAGGCGATGAACTACCTCACTACCGGAAATGCGCCCAAGCGGCTGGGCAATGCGCATCCGAACATCGTCCCCTATCAGGACTTTCCTACGGCAGATGGGGATTTCATCCTCACGGTGGGAAATGACGGGCAGTTTCGCAAGTTCGCTGAAGTGGCTGGTCAACCGCAGTGGGCTGATGATCCGCGGTTTGCGACCAACAAGCTGCGGGTGGCGAATCGTCTGGAGTTGATCCCGCTCATCCGTCAGGCAACGGTGTTCAAGACTACTGCGGAGTGGGTATTGCAGCTGGAGCAAGCGGGTGTGCCCTGTGGGCCGATCAATGATCTGGCGCAGATGTTTGCCGATCCTCAGGTCAAGGCTCGTGGTTTGGCGATTGAGTTGCCTCACGTCCTGGCAGGGATGGTGCCGCAGGTGGCGAGCCCTATTCGGCTTTCGGAGACGCCTGTGGAGTACCGTAATGCGCCTCCACTACTGGGTGAACACACGCTGGAGGTTCTGCAGCGTGTGTTGGGGCTGGATGCAGATGCGGTAGCGAATTTCAAACAAGCTGGGGTGCTCTGAGCATTCCTTCTATATAGAGGGAGTGATTGGGTCTCTCTCTATATAGTGCGCACTGCACGTTTTTGGCCCTTTTCATAAGTTATTGAAGGAAAAGCAAAATCAGTGCTTGACGGCAGATTCAGGATGTCTATAATTCGCCCCAC